>NZ_BAAJXA010000021.1:0-177559 GCF_057537855.1 Streptomyces diversicolor | reverse complement strand
AAGTACCGGGAACTGCGCGGCCGAAGCTGACCACCAACCGTCACCGCGCGCGGCGCAGCTCTGGCACCGAGCACAGCTCCAGCACCGATGGGGGAGCTGGCGCCGGGCGCGCATCCGCCGCCGGTCGGGAATCCGGCGCCGGGCGCGGGTCAGCGCGATGAACGCGGGGCCGGTGCGGACCAGTTGCCGCAGCTCGCCCGGCCCACCCGCTGGCCCGGCCCCGCAACGGTCGGGCTACCGCACGCCCGGCCCCGGTCGCCTCACGGCGTGGTCAGGCCCCGGCCAGGGCCGGCCTCCGCGGGGGTCGGCCGACGGCGTGCTCGGGTCACCGTGTGGTGAGCCCACGGCATGGTGGGACCCCTGGCCGTGCTCGGCTCCGGCCTCGTGGCGTTCGGTCCCCGGTCGGCCATCCTTGGGGCATCCCGTGGTTGGCCCACGATGTGCTCGGCTCCTGCCATGGCTGGGCCACGGTGCTCGGGCGGCGGAGTTGATCGGGGCGCCGTCGTGTTGCGCCGCTGCGCGGTCAGGTCGCTGCGTTCAGGGTGTCTGCCAGGCGTCGCTGGGTCGAGCGGGACGCGGGGAGGGCGGCCAGTGCGGCGGCGCCCAGTACCGCGCCCGCGCCCAGGGTCAGCAGCAGGACCGGGGAGGGGGACTGGGCGATCCCGGCGCCGATCCCGCTGGAGCTGCCCTGGGTGTCGATCAGCCAGCGCGCCAGGGGCAGCCCCAGCGCCGTGCCGACGAGGACCGCCGCCAGGGCCGTACAGCCGGTCGCCGTGACCGTGATCGCGGTGATCTGGCGTGGGGACATGCCGATCGCCTTGAGCGCCGGCAGGTCCCGCTCGCGCTCGCGGACCGTCCCGCCGATCGCGGTGAGCAGTTCGATCAGCCCGATGAGGGCGAGCACGGCGACCACGCCGACGACGACTCCGCGCAGCGGGGACAGCCCGTCGGCCGGGTTCGGCACGGCGTGCACATCCAGGTGCCCGCGGCCGGCCCGGACCAGGCCGGCTGCCACCCGGTGCGGGTCGGCGCCCGGGTGCAGCCGCAGCTGGTAGAGGCCGGGGTCAAGGCGCGGGTCGTTCTCGCGCAGGGTGTCCAGCGAGGTGGAGACGACCCGGCCGGCGTTCTCCGGTTCGATGCTGCGGCCCACGATGTGCAGGATCTGCGGACGGTCGCCCACGGTCATCCGGACCCAGTCGCCGACGCGCGCGTCCAGCAGGTCGAGCAGCCCCTGCCCGGCCACCGCCTCGTCCGGGCCGGTCGCGGCACGGCCCTCGGCGAGCGCGTACGGGTAGGGGTCCTTGCGGGTGCCCAGGCCGCGCAGGGCGATCGTGGCGGTCTGGCCCGGGACCAGGGCGGCGACCTCGACTCCGGGATAGGCGGCGGCGACCTCCGGGTCGGACTCCAGCAGGGCCCGCGCCGCGCGGTCGCCCAGGCTGCCGTCCGTACGGGCGGTGAGGGTGGCCGCGAGGCCCACGCGCTGCGGATCGCGGTGGAACCGGTCGATCGTGGTCCAGGCGCTGAGGGCCACCACGATCAGCAGCAGCGGCAGCGCCAGCCGGCCCACGGTGGCCAGCGAGCGACGGCGGCCGGTGCACGCCGTGTGGCAGCCGAGGACCAGCGCGGGCGGCAGCCCCAGCCCCAGGGCGAGCCGTCCGGCCCGCGTCAGCCGCCCGCCGGCCGGGGCCGCGGGCCGGGGCACCGGCACCGGCGGCACCCGCCCCGCCCGCCAGGCCGCGAGGGACGTGGTCAGCCCGATCAGCAGCACCGCGCCCACGGGCACGGCGAGCAGGGTCAGGGTGTGCCCCGGAAGGCCCTGCCACACGCCCACCGCGTCGCCGAGCCGCCCCGGGATCCGGCGGCCCAGTCCCTCGGTGACCGCGGCGGCGGCCAGCGCGCCGAGGACGGCGTAGGCGACGTGCTGGAGCAGGAAGATCCGCACCACCTGGGCGGGGGTGAACCCGATCGCCTTCAGTACCGAGATGTCCCGCAGATGGCCGCGGATCCGGGTGCCGATCGCGCCGTGCACCGCGAACCCGGCCGCGACCAGCGCGCCGAGCCCGAACAGCCCGAGGATCTGGCCGAGGAGCCGGCTGTCGCCCTGCGCCTCGGCCCGCGCCTGCTGCCAGGTGGAGACCTCGCCGACCGCGCCGGCGCCCAGGGCGGTGACGGTCCGCTGCACGGCGTAGTCGGTGTCGCCGGGGTCGGTGAGGCGCAGCCCGACGACCTGGCCGCGCGGGTCGCGCAGCGCGGCGGGCGGTGCCCAGACGAGTCCGGGTTGCTCGCCCGGACGGTAGCGGGGCTCGGGGCTGTCGGCGACGCCCACGACCGTCAGGGTCCGGGCCGTGTCCGGCAGTGTCAGCACGTCGCCCGGCTCGGCCAGCAGGGCCCGGGCGAGCCTGCTCTCCAGGACCACGCCGTCGGGGTCGCCGGACCGCAGCCAGTGGCCGGAGACGAGCAGCGGGCTGCCCACGGCCGGTTGCTCCGCGGTGCCGCGCAACTCGACGGAGGCGCGGGTGCCCCGGGAGGAGACGGTCACCTTCTCGGTGGCGTAGGGGCCGGCGAGGGCCTGGACGCCGTCCAACCGGGCGAGCCGCGCGGTGTCCGCGTTCTGCGCCGCGTGGATCCACACGTGCGCGCCGCGGGACTGGGTGAAGATCCGCTGCCAGGGGTTGGTCGCATAGCCGAACAGGGCGGTGGCCAGCAGCAGCGAGCCGACGATGCCGGCGGTGGCGAGCACCAGGAACAGTGCCTCGCCGCGGTGTGTCCGCAGATCGGAGTGCGCCCAGCGCAACGCGGCCCGCACCGGCTCAGCCCCTCGTCCCGCGCGGGACGGGGTGCCACGCCCCGCGGCGCGCCCCCGGGCGGGGGCCGTGATGGTCGTCGTACACCGCGGCTCAGTCCCTCAGCTCCAGCACGCCGGATATCCCGGTGCGGCGCGGCGGCGCGGCGTCCAGCGCGGCGTCGTCGGCGATCCGGCCGTCGAAGAAGCTGATCACCCGGTCCGCGGCGCTGGCCAGCCGGGCGTCGTGGGTGACCAGCAGGATGGTCTGGCCGCGGCCGTGGAAGCGGGACAGCAGCCGCATCACCTCGCGGGTGCCCCTGCTGTCGAGGCTGCCCGCCGGTTCGTCGGCGAGCAGCAGGGGAGGGTGGTTGACCAGCGCCCGGGCGAGGGCGACCCGCTGCTGTTCGCCGCCGGACAGTTCGCCCGGCATGCTGCGCTCCTTGCCGGTCAGTCCCAGCTCGTCCAGCAGCTCCCGCCGTTCGGCACGGGCGCGCCTCGGCGGGACGCCGGCGAGCAGCGCGGGCAGTTCGACGTTGTCGGCGACGGACAGGCCGGAGACCAGGTTGAAGAACTGGAAGACGATCCCGATGCGCCGTCTGCGCTCCACCGCCCAGCGGGCCTCGCTGTAGGAGTCGGTGCACTCGCCGTCCAGCCGGATGCTGCCCGCGTCGGGCCGCTGCAGCCCGCCGAGCAGATGGAGCAGTGTCGACTTGCCGGCGCCCGAGGGGCCGGTGACGGCCACGAACTCGCCGCGTGCCACGGACAGGTCGACGCCGCGCACGGCGTGCGCCGGCGCGCCACGGCCGTGGTGGGTCTTGACCAGACCCTCGGCCCACAGCGCCGGAGCGGTGGTGCGGTTGCTCACTCCGGCTCCTCCAGTTCCTCCTGGCACCGCTCCAGCCAGTCCAGGTCGGCCTGCAGATGCAGCATCGCGCCCTCGATGAGCAGCTGGGCGATTCGGTTGTCCCGGTTCTCGGCGGCGGCCAGTCGCGACAGGCTGCGCATGGTGTTGAGGTACTGGCGCCGCTGCTTGTTGATGAGGGCGAGCTGGTCGGCGAGACCGGTCTGCGGGGCGAGGGCCAGCTTCATGAAGAACTCGTCCCGCACCCGCGGCTCGTCCTCGGGTTCCGCGAACCAGGCGCGCAGCGCCTCACGCCCGGCGTCGGTGAGATGGTAGATCTTCTTGTTGGGCCGGCTGCTCTGCTCGACCTCCTCGCCCTCGATCAGGCCCTGCTTCTCCAGGCGGCCGAGGGTCACATAGATCTGGCCGACGTTCGGCTGAGGGTACGCGGAGCCCAGCAGTTGCTCAAGGTCCTGCTTCAGCTCGTAGCCGTGGGCGGGACCGCGTGCGAGGAGGGCCAGGAGGGGCAGGCGCACTCGTGCAGTCCTCCTGTCCTCGTCATGTGCTCCAGGCCCTAGTATCGCCCATACCTAACAGGTATACATGGCCTCTGACGCCGGGCGAGGGTGCGCGGCGCCGCGGGTGCAAGGAGGAACCTATGCGGTGGATGCGTGCCGCCGGTAGGGGCCTCCTTTCTCTCGCCGTGGTCCTGGCCGGTTATGTCGCCTCAGGCGCTCGTGCCGACGAGGGCGGCGCGGACCGCGGTCCGCTCACCCTGGCCACCGCGGGCGACCTCACCGGCTATCTGGGCCCGCTGCTGGAGGGCTGGAACCGTGCGCATCCCGCCGAGCGGGTCACCCTCGTCGAACTTCCGGACTCCGCCGACGAGACCCGCGCGCAGATGGCCACGGATCTGCGCGGCGGCGACCGCGGCCGCTTCGACGTGCTGAACATCGACGTCAACTGGACCTCGGAGTTCGCCGCGGCCGGCTGGATCCGTCCGCTGCCGCGCGAGCGGTTCCCGCTGGGGACCTTCCTGCCGCCGGTGGTCGACACGGCGACCTACGACGGCCGGCTGTACGCGGTGCCGTACGTCACCAACGCGGGCCTGCTGCTGTACCGCGCGGACATCCTGGCGAAGGAGGGCATCGCCCCGCCGCGCACCTGGGAGGAACTGGCGCACATCGCGCGGACCGTCGCGCCGAAGTACGGACTCGACGGCTACGCGGGCCAGTTGCTGCCCTACGAAGGTCTCACGGTCAACGCGGCCGAGGCCGTCTACTCGGCGGGCGGCACGATACTCGGCGACGAGGGCACCCGGGTCACCGTGGACTCGGCGGCGGCCCGCGAGGGCATCGGCTTCCTGGTGCGCGGGGTGCGCGAGGGCTGGATACCCGAGCGGGCGCTGACGTACAAGGAGGAGGAGTCCAAGCAGGCGTTCCAGGACGGCCGGCTGCTCTTCCTGCGCAACTGGCCGTACGCGTACGTCGGCGCGTCGGCCGAGGACTCCGCGGTCGCCGGGAGGATCGGCGCCGTACCGGTGCCGGGTCCGCACGGGCCGGGCACCAGCGTCCTCGGCGGTTCGAATCTGGCCGTCAACACGCATGCGCGGCACCCGGATTCGGCCGCCCGGCTGATCGCCTATCTCACCGGTGAGCGCGTCCAGCGCCAGGTCCTCACGCGCGGCGCCCTGCCGCCGGTGCGTGCCGCGCTCTACGAAGACCCGGACCTCGTACGGCGGTTCCCCTATCTGCCGACCCTGCGGGCCGCGGTGCTCTCGGCCGCGCCGCGTCCCAAGAGCCCGCGCTACGACCAGGTCAGCCTGGTGGTGCAGGCGGTCGTGCACGACGCGCTGACGGGGCAGGAGACGCCCGAGAGCGCGGTGCGTCGGCTGGCGCGTGAGCTGGCGGCCATCTCCCGCCGATAGCTCGATGGCTCGATAGTTACTCGTTAGGTAACGCGCGCGTCTCATCTGGGGCTTCGGTCGGCGAATATGTCGGGATATGGAGCCCAACTCCGCAGTAGCTTCCGTCCACTTCATTGACACCCTCGCGAAACGGATACCTAACATGCATGCATAACCGTTAGCTCACACAGACAGGTCGACGGGGTGAGTTCCCAGCACATCGAGGCCCACCGCTGGTGGCGCGACGCAGTGATCTACCAGGTGTACGTCCGCAGCTTCCTGGACAGCACCGGCGACGGCATCGGCGATCTGGCCGGGGTCAGGGCCGGGCTGCCGTACCTGAAGAAGCTCGGCGTCGACGGCATATGGCTGAGCCCCTTCTATCCGTCCCCGCAACACGACCACGGCTACGACGTGGCCGACTACTGCGACGTCGACCCGGTCTTCGGCGACCTCGCCGAGTTCGACCAGCTGATGGCCGCGGCCCGGCGCCTCGGGATCAAGGTGCTCCTGGACATCGTTCCCAACCACTGCTCCAGCGAGCACCCGTGGTTTAGTGCCGCCCTCGCCGCGGCGCCCGGCGACCCGGCCCGCGACCGCTTCCACTTCGCCGACGGCCGCGGCCCGGACGGCGCCGAGCCGCCCAACAACTGGCACGCCATGTTCGGCGGCCCCGCCTGGACCCGGGTCACCGCACCCGACGGCCGCCCCGGCCAGTGGTACCTGCACATGTTCACCCCCGAGCAGCCCGACCTGAACTGGCGCAGCCCTCAGGTGGCCGCCGAGTTCGAACGCACCCTGCGCTTCTGGCTCGACCGGGGCGTCGACGGCTTCCGCATCGACGTCGCCGCCGGCCTCTACAAGCACCCGCACCTGCCCGACTCCCCGGACCCCGAGGCCGACGCCCGCACCCGCGACTCGGTCAACCCGCTCGCCTGGAACCAGCCCGAGGTGCACGACGTGTGGCGGCGCTGGCGCGCGGTGTGCGAGGAGTACACGGCACGCGACGGCCGCGAACGGCTGCTCGTGGGCGAGGTCTCCGTGCCCAGCGCCCGCGAACACGCCCGCTACGTCCGCCCCGACGAACTCCACCAGGCGTTCTTCTTCGACCTGCTCAGCGCCCCCTGGAACGCCGACGCCTTCCGCAAGGTCATCTCCGAGGCCATGCAGGACATCGCCGGCACCGGATCCACGGTCACCTGGGTCCTCAACAACCACGACCAGGTCCGCACCGTCACCCGCTACGGCGAACCGGCCACCGGGGGCAGCGGGCTCGGCGCCGCCCGCGCCCGCGCCGCCGCGCTGCTCATGCTGGCGCTGCCCGGCGCCGCCTACATCTACCAGGGCGAGGAACTGGGCCTGCCGGAGGTCGTCGACCTGCCCGACGACGTGCTCACCGACCCCATCTTCCGGCGCACCGGCAGCCGCGCCCGCATCCGGGACGGCTGCCGGGTGCCGCTGCCCTGGTCCGGACAGGCATCCCCGTTCGGCTTCAGCTCCGGCGCCGAGGGCGCCAAGCCGTGGCTGCCGCAGCCCGAGTACTTCGCCGAGTACGCCACCGACCGTGCCGTCGCCGACACCCGCTCCTTCTGGCACCTGTACCGCGACGGCCTGCAACTGCGCGCCGCGCTGCCCCAGTTGGGCGAGGGCACGCTCGACTGGCTGGAGTCACCGCCGGGCGTGCTGGCCTTCGTCCGCGGCGACGGCCTGGTCTGCGCCGTCAACTTCACCACCGCCCCCACCCCCGCACCGGTCGCCGGCACACCCCTGCTGTCCAGCGGGCCCTGCCCGGCCGGGGTGCTGCCCGGCTCCACCGCCGCCTGGTGGATGCGCGACCTCTGACCCGGGCGCCCGGCCCGCGCTTCCCCGGCCCGTCCGTTTCCCGGCCCGTCCGTTTCCCTGCCCAGCCATCCCGAAGGGACGTCAACGATGATGCGACGACGCACCACGCTGCTCACCTCCTGCACCGCCCTCGCCCTGGCGCTCGGCGCGACCGCCTGCGGCGGCGGCGAGCCCGTCTCGGCCGGCGGCGGCGACAAGGCGCTCAGCGGCCAGACCGTCACCGTGGCCGGTGTCTGGTCCGGCACCGAGCAGAAGAACTTCCAGAAGGTGCTGGACGCCTTCACTGAAAAGACCGGTGCCAAGACCCAGTTCATGTCCACCGGCGACAACGTCTCCACCGTCGTCGGCAGCAAGATCGAGGGCGGCAACGCCCCCGACGTGGTGATGGTCCCGCAGGTCGGCGTGCTCCAGCAGTTCGCGCAGGAGGGCTGGCTCGAACCGCTGTCCCAGACCGCCCGGCAGAGCATCGACGCCGGCTTCGCCCGCGTCTGGCGCGACTACGGCAGCGTCGACGACACCCTCTACGGCCTCTACTTCAAGGCCGCCCACAAGTCGACGGTCTGGTACAGCCCGGACGCGCTCGCCCAGGCCGGCGTCGAACCGCCCACCACCTACGACGAGATGCTGAAGGCCGGCCGCACCGTCTCCGACTCCGGGCTCGCCGCCTTCGCGGTCGCCGGACAGGACGGCTGGACGCTCACCGACTGGTTCGAGAACGTCTACCTCTCCCAGGCCGGTCCCGACAAGTACGACGCCCTCGCCGCCCACGAGCTGAAGTGGACCGACCCGAGCGTCGTCAAGGCGCTCACCACCCTCGGCAAGCTCTTCAAGGACAAGCAGCTGATAGCCGGCGGCCAGAAGGAGGCCCTCAACACCGACTTCCCCGGCTCCGTGGAGAAGGTGTTCGGACCCAAGCCCGAGGCCGGGATGGTCTACGAGGGCGACTTCGTCGCCGGTGTCGCCCACGACCAGTTCGGGCGGACCATCGGCGAGGACGCGAACTTCTTCCCGTTCCCGGCGGTCGACGGCGGCAAGGCGCCCGTCGTCAGCGGCGGCGACGCGGCCGTCGTCCTCAAGGACGGCAAGAACGCCAAGGCCGGCATGAAGCTCCTGGAGTACCTGGCCACCCCCGAGGCCGCGGCCGTGTGGGCCGAGGCGGGCGGCTTCCTGTCCCCGAACAAGAAGCTCGACCTCGCCGCCTACGGCGACGACGTCACCCGGGCCACCGCCGAGTCCCTGGTCGGCGCCGGCGACTCGGTCCGCTTCGACATGTCCGACCAGGCACCCGCGGCCTTCGGCGGAACCAAGGGCACCGGCGAGTGGAAGCTCCTCCAGGACTTCCTGCGCGACCCGTCGGACCCGAAGGCGACCGCGGCCCGGCTGGAGGCCGCGGCGGCCAAGGCATACCGGGGCTGACCCGCCATGACCGCGACCACCCTGACCACACCGAAGGAGACGGGCCCGCCCGCCGCCGACCCGGCGCGCGGGCGCCGCACCCGGCGGCGGGGCCGGACCATCGCCCTGCTCTTCGTCCTGCCCGCGCTGCTGCTGCTCGGCGCCCTCGTCGTCTACCCGGTGCTGTTCTCCATCGGCCGCAGCTTCTTCGACGCCTCCGGCACCCGCTTCGTCGGCGGCGACAACTACGCCGAGATGTTCCGCGACCCGGCCACCCTCAAGGCCATCAGGAACACGGCCGTCTGGGTCGTCGTCGCCCCGACGCTGCTGACCGGGCTCGGCCTGATCCTCGCCGTCCTCGTGGAGAAGGTCCGCTGGGCCACCGCGTTCAAGCTGCTGCTGTTCATGCCGATGGCGGTGTCCTTCCTCGCCGCCGGGATCATCTTCCGGCTCGCCTACGACGAGGATCCGGACAAGGGCGTGCTCAACGCCGCCGTCGTCGCCGTCCACGACGCCGTCAAGGGCTCCTCGTCGTATCCGACGGCACGGGCCCGCGAGGGGCACGGACTGACCCGGGACGCCGACGGCTCGTACCGGACGAACGCCGCACCGGGCGACTCGGTGACGCTGCCGATGGTCGGCGTGCTGCCGGGGGACCTGCCCGCGGGCGCCACGCCCGCCGCCCCCGCGGCCGCCCGCGGCGCCGCCCCCGACGAACTGCGCGGTGTCGTCTACCTGGACTTCACCCCCGGCGGCGGAGGCACCCAGGGCAAGGTCGACCCGCGCGAAAGCGGACTGCCCGCGATGACGGTCGAGGCGGTGCGCGACGGGCGGACCGTGGCGAGCACCACGACCGCCTCCGACGGCTCCTTCCGCTTCGGCGGGCTCGCCGCCGGCACCTACACCGTGAAGCTGCCCGCGGACAACTTCGCACCGCCCTACCAGGGCGTCTCCTGGCTCGGTCCGGCACTGGTCACCCCGGCGATCATCGGCGCCTACCTGTGGATCTGGACCGGGTTCGCGATGGTGCTGATCGGCGCCGGACTCTCCACGCTGCCGCGGGACGCGCTGGAGGCCGCGCGGATCGACGGCGCGAACGAGTGGCAGATCTTCCGGCGGATCACCGTGCCGCTGCTGGCGCCCGTGCTCACCGTCGTCTTCGTCACCCTCGTCATCAACGTGATGAAGGTCTTCGACCTCGTCTACATCATCGCGCCGGGACCGGTGCAGGAGGACGCGACCGTGCTCGCGACGCAGATGTGGCTGGTGTCCTTCGGCGGCGGCAACAACCAGGGCCTCGGCAGCGCCCTCGGAGTGCTGCTCCTGCTCCTGGTGATCCCCGCGATGGCCTTCAACGTCCGCCGCTTCCGAAGGAGTCAGCGATGAACGCGGTCAGGCGCGGCCTGGGCAACGGGCTGGTCCAGGCGTTCCTGGTGGTGATCGGCCTGATCTGGCTCACTCCGCTCGCGGGACTGTTCCTGTCCTCGCTCAGATCGGCCCAGGACACCGCGAAGGGCGGCTGGTGGACGGCACTGGCCGCCCCCGGGCAGCTGTCCTTCGACAACTACTCGGCGCTGCTGAAGAACGCCGGGATCACCCAGGCGTTCTGGAACACCGTGCTGATCTCGGTGCCGACGACCGTGCTCGTGGTCGTCATCGCCGCCCTCGCCGGATACGCCTTCGCCTGGCTGGACTTCCCGGCCCGCGAACCGCTGTTCCTGCTGGTGGTGGCCCTGCTGGTGGTGCCGGTGCAGATCGGTCTGCTGCCGGTGGCCAAACTCTTCGGCCAACTCGGGCTGTTCGGGACCATCCCCGGCGTGGTGCTGTTCCACGTCGCCTACGGACTGCCGTTCGCGGTGTTCCTGCTGCGCAACTACTTCGCCGAGATGCCGAAGGAGATGCTGGAGGCGGCGCGGATGGACGGCGGCGACGAATGGCGGATCTTCACCCGGCTCGTGCTGCCCGTCGGCCGGCCCGCCCTCGCGAGCCTCGCCATCTTCCAGTTCCTGTGGGTGTGGAACGACATGCTGGTCGCCCTGCTGTTCGCGGACACCTCCGCACAGCCGCTGACCGTGGAACTCCAGTCCCAGATACGGCAGTTCGGCAGCAACATCGATGTGCTCGCGCCCGGCGCCTTCCTCTCCCTGATCGTGCCCGTGGCGGTGTTCTTCGCCTTCCAGCGGCACTTCGTGCAGGGCGTGATGGCGGGGTCCGTGAAATGACCCGGGCGGCGGGGCACCGGCCCCGCCGCCCGTCGTCTCACGCCGAGGCCGGCGGGTACAGCGACCGCGGCAGCCCGGAGGCCGCCGCCGCGTCCAGCAGCCACAGGGTGCGCTGCCTGCCGTACGCGCCCGCCGCCGGGGCCTGGATCTCGCCCGCGCCGGACAGCGCGATCTGCGCGGCCTGCGCCTTGTCCTCGCCGGCCGCGAGCAGCCACACCTCGCGGGCCGCCCGGATCGCCGGGAGCGTCAAGGAGACCCGGATCGGCGGCGGCTTGGGCGCGCCGTGCACGCCGACCACCGTGCGCTCGGTCTCCCGCACCGCGGGCAGCTCCGGGAACAGCGAGGCCACATGGGTGTCCGGGCCGACGCCCAGCATCAGCACGTCGAAGGTGGGCACGGCCCCATGGTTCTCGGGGCCCGCGGCCCGGGCCAGCTCCGCCGCGTACGCGTCCGCCGCCGCGTCCACGTCGCTGCCGTACCGGCCGTCCGACGCGGGCATGGGGTGCACGCGCTCGGGGTCCAGCGGCACGGCGTCCAGCAGCGCCTCGCGGGCCTGGGTGACATTGCGTTCCGGATCGCCCTCGGGCAGGAACCGCTCGTCGCCCCACCACACGTCGAGCCGGGCCCAGTCGACGGCGTCCCGGGCGGGCGCCGCCGCCAGCGCGGCCAGCAGACCGTTGCCGTTGCGGCCGCCGGTCAGCACTACGGACGCGGAGCCGCGCGAAGCCTGCGCGTCCACGACCTTGGTGATCAGGCGGGCCGCCGCGGCCTGGGCCATCAGCTCCTTGTCGCGGTGCACGACCAGCTGCGGGGTGCTCACTTAGCCGTCGCCTTCTTCGCGGGGGCCTTCTTCGCCGCCTTCTTCGCGGGAGCGGGCGCGGCCTCGGCCGCCGCGGCGCCCGCCGTGACGGACTCGGCCTGCGCGTCCGGTGAGCCCGCGGCGGGCGAGCCGATCAGCCGCTCCACGCCATAGCGCAGCGCCGACGCGTAGGTGTCGTCCGGGTCGAGCCGGCGCAACTCCTCGGCGATCAGCTCGGACGTCTCGCGCCGCTTGAGCGCCACCGCACGGTCCGGCTGCCCCTGGATGGACAGCGTGGCCAGCGAACCGTCCGCGCGGTCCAGGGCGATCGGGCCGCAGTCGGTGTCCAGCCGGACCGCGGTCAGACCCGGCCCGGACGACAGCGACCGCCTGACGGGGACGTCCAGCCGGTCCGCGAGCCACATCGCCAGCAGCTCACAGCTCGGGTTGAACTCCTCGCCCTCCACCTCGACGCCCTTGACCTCGCACTCCACCTGGTCCATCGCCGCGGCCAGCATCGAGCGCCACGGCGTGATCCGGGTCCAGGACAGATCGGTGTCGCCGGGCGTGTAGGTGCCCGCGCGGGCGGACAGCTCACGCACCGGCTGCTCGGACGCGTAGGTGTCGGTGACCCGGCGCTGCGCGAGGGCCCCCAGCGGGTCCCTGGCGGGATCGAGCGGCGCGTTCACCGGCCACCACACGACGACCGGGGCGTCCGGCAGCAGCAGCGGCAGCACCACGGAGTCGGCGTGGTCGGCGACCTCGCCGTACAGCCGCAGCACCACCGTCTCGCCGGTGCCGGCGTCCGCGCCCACCCGCACCTCGGCGTCCAGCCGCGAGGTGGTGCGGTCGCGCGGGGAGCGGGAGACGCGCTTGATGACGACCAGGGTGCGCGAGGGGTGCTCGTGCGAGGCGTCGCCGGCGGCCTTCAACGCGTCGTAGGCGTTCTCCTCGTCGGTGACGATGACCAGGGTCAGCACCATGCCCACGGCGGGCGTGCCGATCGCGCGGCGGCCCTGCACCAACGCCTTGTTGACCTTGCCGGCCGTGGTGTCCGTGAGGTCTATCTTCATGGCCGGCGCCAGCTCCGTCCGTCTCGTGCGAGCATCTCGTCGGCCTCCGCGGGACCCCACGTGCCCGACGGGTACTGCGCGGGCTTCCCGTGCTTGTCCCAGTACTCCTCGATCGGGTCGAGGATCTTCCAGGACAGCTCGACCTCCTCGGTGCGCGGGAAGAGGTTGGCGTCGCCGAGCAGCACGTCCAGGATGAGCCGTTCGTACGCCTCCGGGCTGGACTCCGTGAACGACTCGCCGTAGGCGAAGTCCATGGACACGTCCCGGATCTCCATCGAGGTGCCCGGCACCTTGGAGCCGAACCGGACCGTGATGCCCTCGTCGGGCTGGACGCGGATGACGACCGCGTTCTGGCCCAGTTCCTCGGTCGCGGTGTGGTCGAAGGGGGAGTGCGGCGCCCGCTGGAAGACCACCGCGATCTCGGTGACCCGGCGGCCGAGCCGCTTGCCGGTGCGCAGATAGAAGGGGACGCCCGCCCAGCGGCGGTTGTCGATCCCCACCTTGATCGCGGCGTAGGTGTCGGTCTTCGACTTGGCGTCGATACCGTCCTCCTGGAGGTAGCCGATGACCTTCTCGCCGCCCTGCCAGCCCGCCGCGTACTGCCCGCGGACGGTGTGGCGGCCCAGGTCCTTCGGCACCCGTACCGCACCCAGCACCTTGGTCTTCTCCGCGGCCAGCGCGTCCGCGTCGAAGGAGGCCGGCTCCTCCATGGCGGTCAGCGCCATCAGCTGGAGCAGGTGGTTCTGGATGACGTCACGGGCGGCGCCGATCCCGTCGTAGTAGCCCGCCCGGCCGCCGATGCCGATGTCCTCGGCCATGGTGATCTGCACATGGTCCACGAAGGACCGGTTCCAGACCGGCTCGAACATCTGGTTGGCGAAGCGCAGCGCCAGGATGTTCTGGACGGTCTCCTTGCCCAGGTAGTGGTCGATCCGGAACACCTGGTCCGGTTCGAACACCTCGTGCACGACCTTGTTCAGCTCCTCGGCCGACTTCAGATCGTGGCCGAACGGCTTCTCGATGACCGCGCGCCGCCAGGAGCCGCCCGTCTGGTCGGCCAGGCCGTGCTTCTTCAGCTGCTGGATGACCACCGGGAAGGCGCCCGGCGGCACGGACAGGTAGAAGGCGAAGTTGCCGCCCGTGCCCTGTGCCTTGTCCAGCTCCTCGATGGTGGAGCGCAGCCGCTCGAACGCGTCGTCATCGTCGAAGGTGCCCTGGACGAAGCGCATCCCCTGGATGAGCTGCTGCCAGACCTCCTCGCGGAACGGCGTCCGCGCGTGCTGCTTGACGGAGTCGTGGACCTCCTGCGCGAAGTCCTCGTTCTGCCACTCGCGGCGGGCGAAGCCGACGAGGGAGAAGCCCGGCGGCAGCAGACCCCGGTTGGCGAGGTCGTACACGGCGGGCATCAGCTTTTTGCGTGACAAATCGCCCGTGACACCAAAGATGACCAGGCCCGACGGCCCCGCGATGCGCGGGAGCCGTCGGTCCGCGGGGTCACGGAGCGGATTCGCTCCGGAACCGGAGAACCCGGTAAAGCCGGTAAAGCCGGTAAGGGGGGACAAGATGTCAGCCCTCCGAGGGGGCGAGACGGTCAAGCACCGCCTCGGTCGACTTCAGCAGGTCGTTCCAGGACGCCTCGAACTTCTCGACGCCCTCGTCCTCCAGGACCTGGACCACGTCGTCGTACGGGATCCCGAGCCTCTCGACGGCGTCGAGGTCCGCGCGGGCCTGCTCGTACGTGCCGGCGATGGTGTTGCCGGTGATCTCGCCGTGCTCCTCGGTGGCCCGCAGGGTGGCCTCCGGCATGGTGTTCACCGTGTTCGGCGCCACCAGGTCGTCGACGTACAGGGTGGGCTTGTACGCCGGGTCCTTCACCCCGGTCGACGCCCACAGCGGACGCTGCCGGTGCGCGCCCGCGTTCTCCAGCGCGCTCCACCGCTCGGAGGAGAAGACCTCCTCGTACGCCTGGTAGGCGAGGCGCGCGTTGGCGACGGCGGCCTTGCCGCGCGCGGCCTTGGCCTCCGGCGTGCCCAGGGCGTCGATCCGCTTGTCGATCTCGGTGTCCACGCGGGAGACGAAGAACGAGGCGACGGAACGGATCAGCGACAGGTCCAGGCCGCGCTCCTTGGCCTTCTCCAGGCCGGCGAGGTAGGCGTTCATGACCTCGCGGTAGCGCTCAAGGGAGAAGATCAGCGTGACGTTGACGCTGATGCCGAGGCCGATGACCTCGGTGATCGCGGGCAGACCCGCCTTGGTGGCGGGGATCTTGATGAGGGTGTTGGGGCGGTCGACGAGCCAGGCCAGCTGCTTGGCCTCGGCGACGGTCGCCCTGGTGTTGTGGGCCAGCCGCGGATCGACCTCGATGGAGACCCGGCCGTCCTGGCCGTCGGTCGCGTCGAACACGGGGCGCAGGATGTCGGCGGCGTCCCGGACGTCCGCCGTGGTGATCATGCGGACCGCTTCCTCGACGGTGACCTTGCGGGCGGCGAGGTCCTTGAGCTGCTGCTCGTAACCGTCGCCGCTGCTGATGGCCTTCTGGAAGATCGTCGGGTTGGTGGTGACGCCCACGACGTGCTGCTGGTCGATCAGCTCGGCGAGGTTGCCGGACGTGATCCGCTTGCGCGACAGGTCGTCCAGCCAGATCGCGACGCCTTCCTCGGAGAGGCGCTTCAGTGCGTCTGTCATGGAAAATGCATCTCCTACGTGTCGTGTATCAGCGTCAGCGCTGTGCGTCAGCGAGGGATTCCCGGGCCTTGGCGGCGATGTTGTCGGGGGTGAAGCCGTAGGCGCGGAAGAGGACCTTGCCGTCGGCGGAGGCTCCGAAGTGTTCGAGAGAGACGATGCGTCCGGCGTCGCCGACGTAGCGGTACCAGGTCAGGCCGATGCCGGCCTCCACGGCCACGCGTGCCCGGACGGTGGGGGGCAGTACCCGGTCGCGGTAGGCCCGGTCCTGTTCCTCGAACCATTCCACGCAGGGCATGGAGACCACGCGCGTGGGGACGCCGTCGGCCTGGAGCTGGGTGCGGGCCTCGACGGCGAGGTGGACCTCGGAGCCGGTGGCGATCAGGATGACCTGCGGGTCGCCGCCCTCGGCGTCGAAGAGGACGTAACCGCCGCGTGCGGCGTCCTCGTCGGGTTCGTAGACGGGGACGCCCTGGCGGGTCAGGGCGAGGCCGTGCGGGGCGCCCTTGCCGTATTCCTTGGTGTGACGGGAGAGGATCTCACGCCAGGCGGTCACGGTCTCGTTGGCGTCCGCGGGACGCACCACGTTCAGACCCGGGATCGCGCGCAGCGAGGCGAGGTGTTCGACGGGCTGGTGGGTGGGGCCGTCCTCGCCCAGGCCGATGGAGTCGTGGGTCCATACGTAGGTGACGGGCAGGTGCATCAGGGCGGACAGGCGCACGGCGTTGCGCATGTAGTCGGAGAACACCAGGAAGGTGCCGCCGTAGACGCGGGTGTGGCCGTGCAGGGTGATGCCGTTCATCTCCGCGGCCATGGAGAACTCGCGGATGCCGAAGTGGACGGTGCGGCCGTAGGGATCGGCTCCCGGCAGCGGGTTGTCCTTCGGCAGGAACGAGGAGGACGCGTCGATGGTGGTGTTGTTGGAGCCGGCCAGGTCGGCGGAGCCGCCCCACAGTTCGGGGATGACGGGGCCGAGGGCCTGGAGGGTCTTGCCGGAGGCGGCGCGGGTGGCGATGGCCTTGCCGGGCTCGAAGACGGGCAGGGCGTCCTGCCAGCCGGCCGGGAGGGCGCCGGAGGTGATCCGGTCGTACTCGGCGGCGCGTTCGGGCTGGTTGGCGCGCCATTCCTGGAAGGTCTTCTCCCAGGCGGCCCGGGCGGTGTGGCCGCGTTCGAGGGCCTGGCGGGTGTGGGCGAGGACGTCGTCGGCGACCGCGAAGTGCTGCTCGGGGTCGAAGCCGAGGACCCGCTTGGTGGCGGCGACCTCGTCTTCGCCGAGGGCGGAGCCGTGGGCGGCTTCGGTGTTCTGGGCGTGGGGGGCGGGCCAGGCGATGATGGAGCGCATCGCGATGAACGAGGGCTTGTCGGTGACCTGTTTGGCGGCCTCGATGGCGTTGTAGAGGGCGTGGGGGTCGAGGTCGCCGTCGGGCTTGGGGGCGATGCGCTGGACGTGCCAGCCGTAGGCCTCGTAGCGCTTGACGGTGTCTTCGGAGACGGCGGTCGCGGTGTCGCCTTCGATGGAGATGTGGTTGTCGTCCCACAGGAGGATGAGGTTGCCGAGGCGCTGGTGGCCGGCGAGGGAGGACGCTTCGGCGGAGATGCCTTCCTGGAGGCAGCCGTCGCCGGCGATGCAGTAGATGTAGTGGTCGAAGGGCGAGGCGCCGTGGGGGGTGTCGGGGTCGTACAGGCCGCGTTCGTAGCGGGCGGCCATGGCCATGCCGACGGCGTTGGCGACGCCCTGGCCGAGGGGGCCGGTGGTGGTCTCCACGCCCTTGGTGTGGCCGTATTCGGGGTGGCCGGGGGTGGCGGAGTTGTAGGTGCGGAAGGCTTCGAGGTCGGTGAGTTCGAGGCCGAAGCCGGCGAGGTAGAGCTGGGTGTAGAGGGTCAGGGAGGAGTGGCCGGCGGACAGGACGAAGCGGTCGCGGGCGATCCAGTCGGGGTCGGCGGGGTCGTGCCGCATCACCTTCTGGAAGAGGGTGTAGGCGGCCGGTGCCAGGCTCATCGCGGTACCGGGATGGCCGTTGCCGACCTTCTGTACGGCATCGGCGGCCAGGACGCGCGCGGTGTCCACCGCCCGCTGGTCCAACTCGGTCCAGTCGAGGTCTGTAGTGGTCGGCTTGGTGCTCACCCTGAGTCAGGGCTCCTCTCCACATGTCGAATGCCGGTGCACTGGGCGCCCACCGGCCGTTGTCGAGCCTACCCCCGTGAGTACGTGCGCTTTCTCCCCACATTCCAGACTGCCGGGACTCGCGGGGATCCGCCTCCCGACCGGGTTGTACGACATTCGGCAACTGAATACGGACCCGCTCATCTGACTGCTCAATCGAGCCCGTGTACGCACGTCTTCCCAGCCCCGTGAACACGACCCCACCCCCGCGAAGGCCGAGGTATGGGCAACGTCTACAGTGGCGTGGTACGCGCGAGCCTTTACCGGGACTTCACGGGGGGAGGCTTGCTGGGATGTCTCTGTCAGGGGTGTGCGTGACGGCCGTCGAATCCCGTCCAGCGGGGGTAATCGGTGCGAGCCAGAGCCCGGTCCACCGGCCGTTGGGGGCCCGTGTCAGGGCCTTTGTGGCGCTGACCAAGCCGCGGATCATCGAGCTGCTGCTGATCACCACCGTTCCGGTGATGTTCCTGGCGCAGCAAGGAGTGCCGGACCTCGGCCTGGTCCTGCTCACCTGCCTCGGCGGCTATCTCTCCGCGGGCGGCGCCAACGCGCTGAACATGTACATCGACCGCGACATCGACGCGCTCATGGACCGCACCTCACAGCGCCCGGTGGTCACCGGCATGGTGAGCCCCCGGGAATGCCTCGCGTTCGGCATCACGCTGGCGGTCGTCTCCACGCTGCTGTTCGGGCTGACCGTCAACTGGCTGTCCGCCTGGCTGTCACTCGGAGCGCTCCTCTTCTACGTCGTCGTCTACACGATGATCCTCAAGCGGCGCACGTCGCAGAACATCGTCTGGGGCGGCATCGCCGGCTGCATGCCGGTGCTCATCGGCTGGTCGTCCGTCACCGACTCGATGTCCTGGGCGCCGGTCGTCCTCTTCCTCGTCATGTTCTTCTGGACGCCGCCCCACTACTGGCCGCTGTCCATGAAGGTCAGGGACGACTACGCGCGCGTGGGCGTGCCGATGCTGCCCGTGGTCGCCTCCAACAAGGTGGTCGCCAAGCAGATCGTCCTCTACAGCTGGGTGATGGTCGCCGTCTCGCTGCTCCTCACCCCCCTCGGTTACACGGGCTGGTTCTACACGCTGGTCGCCCTGGTGGCGGGCGGCTGGTGGCTGTGGGAGGCGCACGCGCTCCAGCACCGGGCGAAGGCCGAGGTGACGGGCGCGAAGCTCAAGGAGATGCGCCTGTTCCACTGGTCGATCACCTATGTGTCGCTGCTGTTCGTGGCGGTCGCGGTGGACCCCTTCCTGCGCTGACCCACGTCACAGGGTGCCGGTCTCGCCAGCCGGTCTACTCGTGAGTAGCATCCTGGTCATGGCAGACACGCAGCAGGTTGACCAGAAGGCCGAGCGCACGGCGGCCCGCCTCGCCCAGCGGATCGGCGCCTTCGCCAAGGCCCACGGCGGCGCCGAGGGCCAGGTCGCCTACCTCGGCGAACGCGGTGCCCGGATCGTGCTCGTGGGCGAGGACGGCGGCTGGGGCGACCTGGTGGCCCCGACGTACGAGATCGCCGAGCGTGCGGTGGCGAAGTCCGGCATCACGGCCCACGAGTCCTTCGACGGCGAGTTCGCTGCGAAGGTGAGGACGGGCGCCTACGAGTGGAAGCGGATGGCGGGCCTCCAGATCGGGGGCTGACCTGGGCCCCTTGAGACCGGCGGCAGACCGCGCGGGCAGCCGCGTGCGGCCCGTGGCCGCCGGACGAGCCACGCTCCCCGCCCCGGCCGCGACCTCAGTCCGGGTTCACCCGTTAAGACGGTAGGCACGCACACCGTCCACAACGGGGAGCCCGGATGATCGAGACGCCGTCCCTGGTGGACCAGTACTGCCATGGAGTGCTCCGCACCGAGCTGGGCCTCGGCACCTTCGAGGCCCAGCTCGCCCGCACCGAGGGGCCGCCCGCCCCGGGCACCACGCTCTTCGACACACAGACCGGCTTCGCCGTGCGCCGCTGGTGCCCCCCGCTGCTCGGCCTCGAACCGCACTGCCCGCCGGCGAGCTATCTCGCCCGGCGCCGTGAACTCGGCGTGCTGGAGGCGGGGCGCAGGCTGCTGCGGGGCAGCGGCATCACCACCTACCTCGTCGACACGGGACTGGCCGGCGACCTCACGGGCCCCGACGAGATGGCGTACGCCGGTGCCGCCGAAGCCCGCGAGATCGTGCGCCTGGAACTCCTCGCCGAGCAGGTCGCCGACACCTCGGGCACCGTCGAGTCCTTTCTCGCCAACCTCGCCGAGTCGGTGCATGGGGCCGCCGCGAACGCCGTCGCCTTCACCTCCGTCGCGGGGGTGCGGCACGGGCTCGCGCTCGCACCGGAGCCGCCCGGGCCCGGCGAGGTGCGCGGGGCGGCGGGACGCTGGCTGGCCGAGCGACGGGTCGGCGGAGAACTCGACGATCCGGTGCTGCTGCGCCATGTGCTGTGGATCGCGGTCGCCTCCGGCCTGCCGCTCCAACTGCACGCCGGGCTCGGCGAGCCGCGCTCGCGCATCGACCGTACGGACCCGGTGCTGCTGACCGACTTCGTGCGGGCCACCGCGGGCCTCGGCACGGACCTCGTGCTGCTGCACGGCTACCCGTACCACCGGCAGGCCGCCCATCTGGCCGGGGTGTTCCCGCATGTGTACGCCGACTCCGGTGCCGCGCTGGTGCGCACCGGCGCCCGCGCGGCCAGTGTCCTCGCGGAGATCCTGGAACTGGCCCCGTTCGGCAAGATCCTTTTCTCCAGCGGGGCACACGGGCTGCCCGAACTGCACGTCGTGGGCGCCAGCCTGTTCCGCGAGGCGCTGGGGCGGGTGCTGGGCACATGGGTCGCCGAGGGTGCCTGGTCGCTCGGGGACGCACAACGGGTGGCCGGCCTGATCGCGGCGGAGAACGCGGGCCGCGTCTACGGCCTGGGTGACTGAGACACCCCCCACCCGCACACCTGCGGCCCCCGCCCATACGTGGGGATGCCACACACGTGTGTGCCTATGGCGCTCGCCCACATGTGGGCCTGCGCTGTGTGGTGGCTGGGGCGCATAGGCCCTGCGACAACCGCCGCCCCGGTGCGCGCACATCGGCCTCGCCCACATGTGGGCTTACAACACCCGCCCACGCATGCGCTCGTGGCGCCCACCTACCAAGGCGCCTGTGGTGTCCGCCCACATGTGGGCCCGCCATAGGCGCCCTCGCGCGCGCCCGGCCGGGTCACGCGCGCGTGGCGACCGGGGTCTCCCGGGAGGGACCCGGCAGCGGGGTCGTCGCCTCGGGGCGCTCCCGCAGCGACAGCTGCACGCGCAGCACCCAGATCCACATCACACAGGAGCCCAGCATGTGCGCGCCCACCAGGACCTCGGGCAGATGCGTGAGGTACTGGACGTAGCCGATCGCGCCCTGGCACAGCAGCACGATGAACAGCTCGCGTGTGCGGTCCAGCGGACCCTTGGGCGCGTCGACCGCCTTGAGGACGAACCACAGGGCGAAGGACAGCGTCACCACGATCCAGGCGAGCACGGCGTGCAGTTCGGCGATGTTCTCCCAGTTGATCGGGATGCGGTCGACCTCGCTGGAGTCGCCCGCGTGCGGCCCGGCCCCGGTCACCACCGTGCCGACGGCGATCAGCAGGACGGACGCGGTCACCAGGACCCGCACCAGCTGCTGCACGGCCTTGCCGACCAGCGGGCGGGGCGGCCCGTCGCCCTCGCGGCTGCGCTGCCACATCACGGTGGCCACGGCGATGAGCGCGGTGGACAGCAGGAAGTGGGCCGCGACCGTGTACGGGTTCAGCCCGACCAGGACGACGATGCCGCCGAGCACCGCGTTGCCCATGACCACCCAGAACTGCGCCCAGCCCAGCCGGGTGAGGCCGCGCCGCCACGGCTTCTGCGCTCGGGCGGCGATGATCGCCCAGCCCACGGCCGCGCACAGCACATAGGTGAGCATGCGGTTGCCGAACTCGATGACGCCGTGCAGGCCCATGGCCCGGGTGGTGGTCAGCGAGTCGTCGGTGCAGGTGGGCCAGGTCGGGCAGCCGAGGCCCGAGCCGGTCAGCCGGACGGCACCGCCGGTGACCACGATGACCACCGACATGACGAGGGCGATGAGCGCCGCCCGCTGGACCGTCCGGGGGCTCGGGGTCCAGCGTTCGGCGATGAAGGCGAGCGGGTTGCGCACGGCCGCTGCGGCGTCGGCGCGGGTCAGCTTTGGCACGCGCACCATGGTAGGGCGCCGCTTGTGCACGCGTTCACGAGGGTCCCGGCTCCGGCTGCCCCGCGCCGCCGCGGAGCCGCGCCGACCTCGCGGCCGTCGTCGCCCTCACGGCGTACGCGGACCGCGCCGAGCCGGTCACTCCCAGCGGAAGAACCGCCCGGCCGCGGCCAGCCCCACGACCGCCCAGCCGGCCAGGATGCCCAGGTCGCCCCACGGCATCCCGGCCCCGTGCTGGAGCACGTCCCGCAGCCCGTCCGACAGCGCCGTGACGGGCAGCAGCGCGAGCACGTCCTGGGCGCCGGAGGGGAACTTCTCCAGCGGGACGATCACACCGCCGCCGACGAGCAGCAGCAGGAAGACCAGATTGGCGGCGGCCAGCGTCGCCTCCGCCTTCAGCGTGCCCGCCATCAGCAGCCCGAGGCCCGAGAAGGCGGCCGTGCCCAGGACGAGCAGGAGCAGCACGGCGGCCACGGCGCGAGCCCCGCCGTGCGGCGACCAGCCGAGCGCGAAGGCGATCGCCGTCAGCAACACCACCTGAAGGACCTCCGTGACCAGCACGGACGCGGTCTTCGCGGTCATCAGTCCCCAGCGCGGCAGCGGCGAGGACGCCAGCCGCTTCAGCACGCCGTAGCGCCGTTCGAAGCCGGTGGCGATGGCCTGGCCGGTGAACGACGTCGACATCACGGCGAGCGCCAGGATGCCGGGCGTGAGGAAGTCCACCGCCCTGCCCGCGCCGGTGTCCACGATGTCCACCGAGCCGAACAGCACGAGCAGCAGCGTCGGGATCACGACCGTCAGCAGCAGCTGCTCGCCGTTGCGCAGCAGCAGCCGGGTCTCGAACGCGGCCTGGGCCGCGATCATGCGGGGCAGGGGCGCCGCGCCGGGCGCGGGGGTGTAGGTGCCCACGGTGGTCACGAGCGCAGCTCCTTGCCCGTCAGTTCCAGGAAGACGTCTTCGAGGGTGTGCCGTTCGACGGAGATCCGGTCCGGCATCACACCGTGCTGGGCGCACCACGAGGTCACCGTCGCCAGCAGCTGCGGATCGACCTTGCCGACGACCCGGTAGGAGCCCGGCGTCAGCTCGGCCGCGGCGCAGTCCGCCGGGAGTGCCTTCAGCAGGGAACTCACGTCGAGGCCCGGCCGGCCGGTGAAGCGCAGCGTGTTCTCGGCGCCGCCGCGGCACAGCTCGTCGGGGGAGCCCTGGGCGATGACCCGCCCGTCGTCGATGATGGCGACGTCGTCGGCGAGCCGCTCGGCCTCCTCCATGTGGTGCGTCGTGAGGATCACGGAGACACCGTCGGCGCGCAGGTCGGCGACCAGGTCCCAGGTGGCGTGCCGGGCCTGCGGGTCGAGCCCGGCCGTCGGCTCGTCCAGGAAGACCAGTTCCGGGCGTCCCACGACGGCCATGGCGAGCGCGAGCCGCTGTTGCTGTCCGCCCGACAGCCGCCGGTAGGTGGTGCGCCCGCAGCCGCCGAGCCCGAGCCGTTCGATGAGCGTGTCCACGTCCAGCGGGCGGGCGTGCAGCGCCGCCACATGGCGCAGCATCTCGTCGGCCCGTGCGCCCGAGTACACCCCGCCGGACTGGAGCATCACACCGATGCGGGGGCGCAGCGCGGCGGAGTCCCGCACCGGGTCGAGGCCGAGGACGCGCACGGTGCCCGCGTCCGGCCTCCGGTATCCCTCGCAGGTCTCGATCGTGGTCGTCTTGCCCGCCCCGTTGGGGCCGAGCACGGCGGTCACGCCCGCACCGGCCACCAGGTCGAGGCCGTTCACCGCGGTCTTCGTGCCGTACCGCTTCACCAGGGACTCGACCTCGATGACCGGGTGCGACACGAAGCGTCTCCCTGAGGGGTGGTGGTCGGGAGACGGGCGGGCGGGCTCACTTCGCATGGCTCCAGAGTCTAGGGACGCCGCCCGGCTCTCAGACCGGCGGGTGCGGGAACTCGTCCTCGCGGGGCCGGTGCACCGACAGCCACCGTTCGGCGTACGCCACGGCGTCCGCCAGCGGGAACAGCCGCGCGTCGGCGGCGCCCACCGTGCCCCGCAGGACGGGCCGGTCCCGTTCGAAGTCGTGGCCCAACTCGTCGAAGCGGTCCGAGCTGATCGACACCTCGGTGACCCGCTCCCAGCCGTCGGGGCCGGGGCGGCCCACCTCGACCAGCGGGGCCGGTATGCGGTACTCGGCCAGGTGGAACGCGGTGCAAGTGGCGTAGCCCGCGCCGAGCAGCAGTACCCGGGCGCCCAGCTTTTCCAGTCGGGCCAGCGGACTGCGCTCGCCCAGCCGGCAGTCGGGCGCGTGTCCGGCGACGATCTCGGCGGCGTGCGGGCCGAGCGCGGCGAAGGAGGTCTGCGGGTGCGCGCTGCGCAGGGCGCCCGGCCAGGTGCGTACGGTCTCCGGGATCACGCCGACCCCGCGGGTGGGAGTGGTGCGCGGGTCGTAGCGGGGCATCGTGGCCCGGATGGTCTCCCACCACTGCTCGGGTACCGGCGGGCTGCGCCACACGGCCGGATCGGACAGGTCGCCGGACTGGGCGGGCACCACGAGGGTGCCGTGCGGGCCGAGGGCGTCGAGCAGCCCCTGGACCACCGCGACGGCGCCGCCGCACACCCAGCCGAGCGAGCTGAGCGAGGAGTGCGTCAGCAGGATCTCGCCGGGTTCGACGCCGAGCGCGCGCAGCCCGGCGGAGACGGTGTCGCGGGTGACGAGCGGGCCTTTCACGGTGTCGGGCATGGCCCGGGAGTCTGCCGGACGCGGTGCCGCGCCGCCATCGAATTGGCCGGCGACGATCGATCAAAGATCGTTTCCGCAGGTCGGATTAGGTATGCCTAAGTGACCCAGGGCACCGTCCGCTCGGCGGGACGCGGCTTGTCAGGCTCTGAGGAATTACGCAACAATGGCGTTGTGAAAAACGTCGGCGAGGTTCGGGAGACCCCCAGGGGTACCCCCCAGGAAGAGCTCGCGGCCGGGGTGCGCTCGGATCGTTCCACGCGCAACCGGGTCGCGCGGTCCATCCTGGACCACGGCCCGTCGACCGTCGCCGAGCTGGCGGGACGGCTGGGACTGACCCAGGCCGCCGTGCGCCGGCACCTGGACGCCCTGGCCGCCGACGACGTCGTCGAGGCGCGCGAGCAGCGGGTGTACGGGGCGCGGACCCGTGGCCGCCCGGCCAGGGTCTTCGCGCTCACCGACTGCGGCCGCGACGCCTTCGACCAGTCGTACGACAAGCTCGCCGCGGACGCGCTGCGCTGGATCGCGGACCGGGAGGGCGGCCCGGAGGCGGTCGCCGCCTTCGCCCGCGCCCGGATCGCCGCGCAGGCAGGCGCCTACCGCAAGGCGATCGAGGCCGCCACCCCCGACAAACGCGCCGAAGCCCTGGCCAAGGCCCTGAGCGTCGACGGGTACGCTGCTACGGCGCGCAGCGCACCGGTCGGCGAGCAACTGTGCCAGCACCACTGCCCGGTCGCCCACGTCGCCGAGCAGTTCCCGCAGCTGTGCGAGGCGGAGACGGAGATCTTCGCCGAACTGCTCGGAACGCACGTCCAGCGGCTGGCGACCATCGCCCACGGCGACGGCGTCTGCACGACGTTCATCCCCAAGATTTCCACTGACGCATCTGCTAGCACGGCCGGGAGGAACCCCGCATGACTCTCCCCACGGAGACTGCCCACCCCGAACTTGAGGGCCTGGGCACGTACGAATACGGCTGGGCCGACTCCGACGAGGCCGGTGCCGCGGCGAAGCGCGGCCTGAACGAGGACGTCGTCCGGGACATCTCGGCGAAGAAGTCCGAGCCGGAGTGGATGACCAAGCTGCGCCTCAAGGGCCTGCGGCTCTTCGAGAAGAAGCCCCTGCCGAACTGGGGCTCGGACCTGTCGGGCATCGACTTCGACAACATCAAGTACTTCGTGCGCTCCACGGAGAAGCAGGCGGAGTCCTGGGAAGACCTGCCCGAGGACATCAGGAACACGTACGACAAGCTCGGCATCCCCGAGGCGGAGAAGCAGCGCCTGGTGGCCGGTGTCGCCGCGCAGTACGAGTCGGAGGTCGTCTACCACCAGATCCGCGAGGACCTGGAGGAGCAGGGCGTCATCTTCCTCGACACCGACACCGCCCTGAAGGAGCACCCGGAGCTCTTCAAGGAGTACTTCGGGACCGTCATCCCCGCCGGTGACAACAAGTTCGCCTCGCTGAACACCGCCGTGTGGTCCGGTGGCTCCTTCATCTACGTCCCGCCGGGCGTGCACGTGGAGATCCCGCTCCAGGCGTACTTCCGTATCAACACCGAGAACATGGGCCAGTTCGAGCGGACCCTGATCATCGTCGACGAGGGCGCCTACGTGCACTACGTCGAGGGCTGCACGGCACCGATCTACAAGTCGGACTCGCTGCACTCCGCGGTCGTCGAGATCATCGTCAAGAAGAACGCCCGCTGCCGTTACACCACCATCCAGAACTGGTCGAACAACGTCTACAACCTGGTCACCAAGCGCGCCGTGGCCTACGAGGGCGCGACCATGGAGTGGATCGACGGCAACATCGGCTCCAAGGTGACGATGAAGTACCCGGCCGTCTACCTGATGGGCGAGCACGCCAAGGGCGAGACCCTGTCCATCGCCTTCGCGGGCGAGGGCCAGCACCAGGACGCGGGCGCCAAGATGGTCCACATGGCGCCGAACACGTCGTCCAACATCGTCTCCAAGTCGGTGGCGCGCGGCGGCGGCCGCACCTCCTACCGCGGTCTCATCGAGATCGGCGAGGGCGCACCGGGCGCCAAGTCCAATGTGCTCTGCGACGCCCTGCTGGTGGACACCATCTCCCGGTCCGACACGTACCCGTACGTCGACGTCCGTGAGGACGACGTGTCCATGGGCCACGAGGCGACCGTCTCCAAGGTCTCCGAGGACCAGCTGTTCTACCTGATGAGCCGCGGCCTGTCCGAGTTCGAGGCGATGGCGATGATCGTGCGTGGCTTCGTCGAGCCGATCGCCAAGGAACTGCCCATGGAGTACGCGCTGGAACTCAACCGGCTGATCGAGCTGCAGATGGAGGGCGCGGTCGGCTGAGCCGCCGGCCCGCAGTCCCCGTCAAGCCCTACGCAAGAAAGCGAGCAATACGACAGCCATGGCTGAGGCCCAGACATCCCCCAAGTCCTCGACTTTGCTCGGACAGGGGGGACCCCCACCGGTGGGCTCCACCACCTCCGGCCGGATCGCGGTGGCCGCCGAGTCGACCGTCGCCACCCGTATGAGCGCGCCGCCCTCCTTCGACGTGGCGGACTTCCCCGTGCCGCACGGCCGCGAGGAGGAGTGGCGCTTCACCCCGCTGGAGCGGCTGCGCGGTCTGCACGACGGCAGCGCGGTCGCCACCGGCGACGGCGTGCGGGTGGACGTCGAGGCCCCCGAGGGCGTCATCGTCGAGACCGTCGGCCGCGACGACGCGCGGGTCGGCCGCGCGGGCACCCCGGTGGACCGCGTCGCCGCCCAGGCGTTCTCCGCCTTCGAGAAGGCATCGGTGGTGACCGTCCCGAAGGAGACCGTCCTGACCGAGCCGATCCGCATCGCCGTGCGCGGCGAGGGCGGCACCGCCTTCGGCCAGCAGGTCATCGAGCTGGGCGCCTTCGCGGAGGCCGTCGTCGTCATCGACCACACCGGTGACGCGGTGCTCGCCGGCAACGTCGACTACATCGTCGGCGACGGCGCCAAGCTGACCGTCGTCTCCGTCCAGGACTGGGACGACAAGGCCGTGCACGTGGCGCAGCACAACGCCCTCGTCGGCCGGGACGCCTCCTTCAAGTCGGTCGTCGTCACCTTCGGCGGCGACGTCGTGCGCCTGCACCCGCGCGTCAGCTACACGGGCCCCGGCGGCGAGGCCGAGCTGTACGGCCTGTACTTCACGGACGCCGGCCAGCACCAGGAGCACCGCCTCCTGGTCACCCACAACACCCCGCACTGCAAGTCGAACGTCGCCTACAAGGGCGCGCTCCAGGGCGACGACGCGCACGCCGTGTGGATCGGGGACGTGCTGATCGAGGCCAAGGCCGAGGGCACCGACACCTACGAGATGAACCGGAACCTGGTGCTGACCGACGGCGCCCGCGTCGACTCGGTGCCGAACCTGGAGATCGAGACCGGCGAGATCGTCGGCGCCGGCCACGCCTCCGCCACCGGCCGCTTCGACGACGAGCAGCTGTTCTACCTGATGGCCCGCGGCATCCCGGAGCGCGACGCCCGCCGCCTCGTGGTCCGCGGCTTCTTCGCCGAGCTGGTCCAGCAGATCGGCGTCGCGGACATCGAGGAGCGGCTGCTCGCGAAGATCGAAGAGGAGCTGGAGGCGTCGGTCGCATGAGCGCCTTCGTACGCGTCTGCGGGCTGAGCGAGCTGGAGGAGGACACCCCGAAGCGGGTGGAGATCGACAGCACGCCCGTCTCGGTCGTCAGGACCGAGGGCGAGGTGTTCGCGATCAACGACATCTGCTCGCACGCCAACGTCTCGCTCTCCGAGGGCGAGGTCGACGACTGCCACATCGAGTGCTGGCTGCACGGCTCGCGTTTCGACCTCCGCTCCGGAAAGCCCGACGCCCTCCCCGCGACGCGCCCCGTCCCCGTATACCCCGTAAAGATCGAAGGGGACGACGTGCTCGTCTCCCTCACCCAGGAGTCCTGAGGCACCCATGGCAACGCTTGAAATCCGAGACCTGCACGTCACCGTCGAGGCAGACAACGCCACGAAGGAGATCCTCAAGGGCGTCGACCTCACCGTGAAGCAGGGCGAGACGCACGCCATCATGGGCCCCAACGGCTCGGGCAAGTCGACCCTCGCCTACTCGCTCGCGGGCCACCCCAAGTACACGATCA
Organism: Streptomyces diversicolor; assembly: GCF_057537855.1. Classification (NCBI taxonomy): domain Bacteria; kingdom Bacillati; phylum Actinomycetota; class Actinomycetes; order Kitasatosporales; family Streptomycetaceae; genus Streptomyces; species Streptomyces diversicolor. The sequence continues at coordinate 148,806 of NZ_BAAJXA010000021.1, read as the reverse complement.
CCGACGGCACCGTCCTGCTCGACGGCGAGGACGTCCTGGAGATGACCGTCGACGAGCGGGCCCGCGCTGGCCTGTTCCTTGCGATGCAGTACCCGGTCGAGGTCCCCGGCGTCTCGGTCTCCAACTTCCTGCGCTCCTCCGCCACCGCGATCCGCGGCGAGGCGCCCAAGCTGCGCACCTGGGTGAAGGAGGTCAAGGAGACCATGGAACGCCTCCACATGGACCCGTCCTTCGCCGAGCGCAACGTCAACGAGGGCTTCTCCGGCGGCGAGAAGAAGCGCCACGAGATCCTTCAGCTGGAGCTGCTGAAGCCCAAGATCGCGATCCTGGACGAGACCGACTCGGGGCTGGACGTCGACGCCCTGCGGATCGTCTCGGAGGGCGTGAACCGGGTCCGTGAGACCGGCGCGGTCGGCACCCTGCTGATCACGCACTACACGCGCATTCTGCGCTACATCAAGCCCGACCACGTCCATGTGTTCGCCGACGGCCGGATCGCCGAGTCCGGCGGCCCCGAGCTCGCGGACAAGCTGGAGAACGAGGGCTACGAGGCATACGTGAAGGGTGGCGCATCCGCGTGACACAGATGCCGGGCCTCCTCGACACCGAGGCGATCCGCAAGGACTTCCCCGTCCTGGACCGACTGGTCCACGACGGCAAGAAGCTCGTGTACCTGGACAACGCGGCGACCTCGCAGAAACCGCGCCAGGTACTGGACGCCCTGAGCGAGTACTACGAGCGCCACAACGCCAACGTCCACCGCGGTGTGCATGTGCTCGCCGAGGAGGCCACGGCGCTGTACGAGGGCGCGCGCGACAAGGTCGCGGAGTTCATCAACGCCCCCAGCCGCGACGAGGTGATCTTCACCAAGAACGCCTCCGAGTCGCTGAACCTCGTGGCGAACATGCTCGGCTGGGCCGACGAGCCCTACCGGGTGGACCACGACACCGAGATCGTCATCACGGAGATGGAGCACCACTCCAACATCGTCCCGTGGCAGCTGCTGTCGCAGCGCACGGGCGCGAAGCTGAAGTGGTTCGGCCTCACCGACGACGGCCGGCTCGACCTCTCCGACATCGAGGAGGTCATCACCGAGAAGACGAAGATCGTCTCCTTCGTGCTGGTCTCCAACATCCTGGGCACGGTCAACCCGGTCGAGGCGATAGTGCGCCGCGCCCAGGAGGTCGGCGCCCTGGTCTGCATCGACGCCTCCCAGGCCGCCCCCCACATGCCGCTGGACGTGCAGGCGCTGCAGGCCGACTTCGTGGCCTTCACCGGCCACAAGATGTGCGGTCCCACGGGCATCGGCGTGCTGTGGGGCCGCCAGGAGCTGCTGGAGGACCTGCCTCCGTTCCTCGGCGGCGGCGAGATGATCGAGACGGTGTCGATGCACTCGTCCACCTACGCTCCGGCCCCGCACAAGTTCGAGGCGGGCACCCCGCCGATCGCGCAGGCGGTCGGGCTGGGCGCGGCGATCGACTACCTGAACACGATCGGCATGGACAAGGTCCTCGCCCATGAGCACGCGCTCACCGAGTACGCGGTCAAGCGGCTGGGCGAGGTTCCGGACCTGAGGATCATCGGCCCGGCCACGGCCGAGGAGCGGGGCGCGGCGATCTCCTTCACGCTCGGTGACATCCATCCGCACGACGTGGGCCAGGTCCTCGACGAGCTGGGCATCGCGGTACGCGTCGGACACCACTGCGCGCGCCCCGTCTGCCTGCGCTACGGAATTCCCGCGACCACGCGAGCGTCGTTCTATCTGTACTCCACGCCGACCGAGATCGACGCTCTGGTCGACGGACTGGAGCACGTACGGAACTTCTTCGGCTGACGGGACGAGCGATCGCATGAAGCTGGATTCCATGTACCAGGAAGTCATCCTGGACCACTACAAGCACCCGCACGGGCGTGGTCTGCGGGATGGCGACGCCGAGGTGCACCATGTGAACCCGACGTGCGGTGACGAGATCACCCTTCGCGTGAAGTACGACGGAACGACGATCGAGGACGTCTCGTACGAGGGCCAGGGCTGCTCCATCAGCCAGGCATCGGCCTCCGTACTGAACGATCTCCTCGTCGGCAAGGAGCTGGCCGAGGCGCAGAAGATCCAGGAGACCTTCCTGGAGCTGATGCAGTCCAAGGGCCGGATCGAGCCCGACGACGCGATGGAGGACGTCCTGGAGGACGCGGTCGCGTTCGCCGGTGTCTCCAAGTACCCGGCCCGGGTGAAGTGCGCCCTCCTGAGCTGGATGGCGTGGAAGGACGCGACGGCCCAGGTGCTGGGCGGAGCCGACGCCGAAAGGAAGACGGCATGAGCGACACCGCGGAGATGAAGCCGGTCTCGGAGGATGAGCTCCGCGAGGCCCTGATGGACGTGGTGGACCCCGAGCTGGGCATCGACGTCGTCAATCTCGGCCTGATCTACGGCATCCACATCGACGAGTCGGCCAACGTCGCCACCGTCGACATGACCCTGACGTCGGCGGCCTGTCCGCTGACGGACGTCATCGAGGACCAGGCCAAGTCCGCCACGGACGGCCTCGTCAACGAGCTGCGGATCAACTGGGTCTGGATGCCGCCGTGGGGCCCCGACAAGATCACGGACGACGGCCGCGAGCAGCTGCGGGCGCTCGGATTCAACGTCTGAGATCCGCGCCCGGCGCACGGCCGGCTCTCGTCCGCACGGCTTGCGCGGAAGCGAACGGCGGCACCCTTTGGGGTGCCGCCGTTCCCGTCCGTGCGGGCCCCGGCCGCTCAGTTCAGCCCGTCCTCCAGACGGAACGCCGAGTCCGCGCGGTACAGGTCGGAGTCCTGGTACGGGTCCAGCCTGAGCCGGAAGTCACGGTGGCGCAGAAAGCGGCCCGGGTAGTTCACCGACTCCAGCACGACCGCGCCGGAGCGGGCGGCGGGACGCCGGCAGAAGGTGGCGTCCTCGCGGAACAGCGCCGAGCCGTCGTCGCGTTCGGCGCGCAGCACGAAGCCGCGGTGGCGCAGATAGGCGCCGTCGGCCGTGGCGAACGAGGTGCAGGATCCGTCGGCCAGCCCGTCGACCAGCCGGAAGGTCGCGGCGCGGCGGTCCGCGGGCGATCCGACGGGATCCAGCTGGACCAGGCCGCCGCTCACGTGCCAGTAGCGGTCGGGGTAGTTCACCGAGCGGACGGACCGCAGGCGCGGGGAGTCCTTCGAGGCGCCGGACGGGCCGCCGTGCGCGGCGCCGGGCCCGGACGGCCGGGCCGGGGGAGCCGAGGGCGGCGCGGTGGTCCGCGTACCGTCGCCCTGCGCCGGCGTGCGCGGCGCGGACGCGGTGGGCGTGGCCGGTGTCGGGCCGCTGCCGTCGCGCGGCGGAGCCGTCGTGCCCGACGAGGGCGAGGCGAAGGAGAGCAGTCCGGGGCCGGCGTCCGTGGGCGCCCCGGACGGCACCGGGGCCGACGACTGGTCGGCGGGCGGGCGGTCGACGGATATCGCCGTCAGACAGGCCACGACCGTGGCCGCGGCCAGCCCGCCGGCCAGCCAGAGTCTTCGGGTTCCCGGCGCCCGGGACGTGTCGGGGGACCAGCCGCGCTCCCATGACGGGTGCCGCGGTGGCCGGGGGGTGGTTTCTGGCATGCGCTGTTCCTCCAGCGGCGCCCTGGGCGGCGGCCGGGGACGTGGGGGCGAGGTGATCGAGGCTGAAACAGTAGTGGAGCCGGGGAGCCGGCGGGGAGGGTTTCAGCGCGCGGCTTGTTGACTGACGTTTCGTCAACTCTTGCCTGCTATACCAGAGTTGAGTGATCGGGCGACCCGTCCGAAGCGGCCGCGCACCGTTATGTACGCTCGTACACATGGGGTATCTGCTGCTCTCCGGAGCCATCGCGGCCGAGGTGGCCGCCACGACCGCGATGAAGTACAGCGACGGCCTCAGCAGGCCGGGGCCCGCGCTGCTGACCGCTGTCGGCTATCTCGTCTCCTTCGTGCTGCTCGCCCGGGCACTGAAGAGCCTGTCGATCGGCACGGCGTACGCGATCTGGTCCGGGGTCGGCACCGCGACCATCGCGGTGCTCGGGCTGCTGCTGTTCGGGGAGGGGCTGAACGCGACGAAGATCACCGGGCTGCTGCTGATCATCGGCGGCGTCGTGGTCCTGAACCTGGGCGGCGCGCACTGATGGCCCGGCGCCACGACCCGGACCGGCGGCAGCGGATCATCGACGCGGCGATCCGGGTCGTCGGCGCGAAGGGCATCGCCGGGCTGAGCCACCGGACCGTCGCGGCCGAGGCGGACGTACCGCTCGGCTCCACGACGTACCACTTCGCCACCCTCGACGAACTGCTGGTCGCGGCCCTGCGGCAGGCCAACGAGGGGTTCGCCGGAGTACTGGTCGGCAGCGGCGTGCCGGACGACACCGAGGGCGACCTGGCAGCCGGGCTCGCGCGGGTGCTGGGGGAGTGGCTGGGCGGCGAGCGCACGGGCGTCGAGCTGGAGTACGAGCTGTATCTGGCGGCCCTGCGCCGCCCCGCGCTGCGGCCCGTGGCCGCGGAGTGGACCGAGGAGACGGCACGGCGGCTGGCCAACCGGACCGACCCGGTGACCGCCCGTGCCCTGCTCGCCCTGATGGACGGCATCTGCCTCCAGGTACTGCTGACCGGCGGCGAGTACGACGAGGAGTATGCGCGGGAGGCACTGGCACGGGTGATTCCCTGAGGGACCGGACCGGACCGGACCTGTCCGGCCCGGCGGGGCCGAGGGCGGTCCGGTGCCGGCCGGAGGCGGTGCGCCGGCCGGTGCGGGGCGCTTCGCCGGCTGGTGCTTGGGGTGCTGCGCCGGCCGGTGTCCGGGACGGTGTGCGACCGGTGCCTGAGGTGCTTCGCCGGCCGGTGTCTGGGGTGCTTCGCCGGTCGCCTGGGACGGTTTGCTGACCGGTGCTCGGGGGGCTGCGCCGGCCGGTGTCTGGGGTGGTTCGCCGACCGGCAGCTGAGACGCTGGTCCGCCGGTTCGCCCGTGCGGGCCCGCCCACGTTAGGTTGCCCTCATGACCGACACGACTGCTCCTCGTACCACCGGCGCCGTGGCCGCCGGTCTCGCCACCGTCGCCGCCGACGGCACCGTTCTCGACACCTGGTTCCCGGCGCCCGAACTGGTCGCCGAGCCCGGACCGTCCGGCACCGAGTCGCTGTCGGCCGAGCAGGCCGGGCGGCTGCTCGGCGAGGGCGCCACGCGGGCCGTCGGCCCCGACCCCCGCCGGAACGTCGAAGTGGTGGCGGTGCGCACGGTCATCTCCTCCCTCGACGAGAAGCCGATCGACGCGCACGACGTCTACCTGCGCCTGCACCTGCTCTCGCACCGCCTGATCAAGCCGCACGGGCAGAGCCTGGACGGTATCTTCGGCTTCCTCGCCAACGTCGCCTGGACGTCGCTCGGCCCGGTCGCCGTCGACGACATCGAGACGGTGCGGCTCAACGCCCGCGCCGAGGGCCTGCACCTCCAGGTGACCTCGATCGACAAGTTCCCGCGCATGACGGACTACGTCGCGCCGAAGGGCGTCCGCATCGCCGACGCCGACCGCGTGCGCCTCGGCGCCCATCTCGCCGAGGGCACCACGGTCATGCACGAGGGCTTCGTGAACTTCAACGCGGGCACCCTGGGCACCTCCATGGTCGAGGGCCGCATCTCCGCGGGCGTCGTCGTCGGCGACGGCTCGGACATCGGCGGCGGCGCCTCCACCATGGGGACGCTGTCCGGCGGCGGCAACGTGATCATCTCCATCGGCGAGCGCTGCCTGATCGGCGCCGAGGCGGGCGTCGGCATCGCGCTCGGCGACGAGTGCGTCGTGGAGGCCGGCCTGTACGTCACCGCGGGCACCCGCGTGACCATGCCCGACGGCCAGATCGTCAAGGCCCGCGAGCTGTCCGGCGCCTCCAACATCCTCTTCCGCCGCAACTCGGTCACCGGCGCCGTGGAGGCCCGTCCGAACAACGCGGTCTGGGACGGCCTGAACGAGATCCTGCACACCCACAACTGACCTCGGGCGGCCGTGACCTGCGGCCGCCCACCGATCAACACCCTGACGCGCCGCCGGGGTTCCGCCGCGGAGCTCGCCCGGACGTTCTGCTTGGATCAGCTCATGACCCCGGCCGACGCGTCAGCCAGCAGACCAGAAAAAGCGCCGCTCGCCGTGTGGTTCGGCGGGATGTCCGCCTGCGTCGAGTACCGGGCCGCATCGACGGGCCGCTGTTCCGCTCGACGTCGCCCCCCAGCGGATCTCCCTGCCGTGAACTTGAGGACGCTACGGCACGTACTTCACAGCCCGAGCCTTACCGGCTCGGCTGGGGCACCACGGACGATCAGCTCCTTCAACGGGCCGGCGAGGGCACGAGGTGAGAACAGGTCGGGACCTCGGTATGCGGCGATCTCGCGCAGCCGCCACCACCGCGTCCCGCTGATGTGCTCCGCAGCCAGCTCCGCGTCCGACATGGCCCCGCGAGGAGTGAACGACGCGGCTCGCACAAGGAAGTAGTCGTTGACCACGCCGTCGTAACCCGCGGCATGGCCTGGAGCCACCACCACCTGATGCCAGACATGAGGCGGATCCTCGTCCAGGACCAGGCCCACCTCCTCGTGAAGCTCACGGCGCAGGGCGGCCAGCGGGGTCTCGCCAGGCTCGATGCCTCCGCCCGGAGCAGCCCACACGACCGTCCCCGCCGGCTCGGGAATATCGAACCGGCACAGCAACACGCGTTCGTCTTCGTCCAGCACGAGCGCCCGGACAGCGCGACGCAGGTTCACCGAGGCCATCCGGAAACCCTAGCCTCGGGACGCTCAGGTGATCCGGGGAGGCAGGAGTGGCACGGCTGTTATTCCAGCCATGTTCCGTCGCGCATGATGACTCTGCCGCGTAGTTCCGGTTCGCCGCGCCACGCGCGCACACTCTTCGGCACCACGCGCACATACAGAAAGGAACCCTCCTCCGCCCGCGGGTCCCACCCGAACTTGGCGGCGAACGCCTCCGCCGCGTCCTCGGGCACCTCGTGGTCCAGGAAGCACTCCGCCTCACCCTGGAGAAGCACCACGTCGAAGGTGTCAGGCAGCGCCAGGCGCACCCGCGGCTCCTCGCGGACGTTCCGCGCCGTCACGGAAGTGGCGCTGGTGCACATCCACACGGCTCGCCCGTCCCACAGGAACCACAGCGGCACCTGATGCGGCCCGTGATCAGGGTGAGCCGTCGACACCCATGCATCCCGCTCGGCAACGAGCCGTTCCAGAGCGTCGCGCCTACGCTCCGCCGTCCGGCGGCGAACGATTCCTGTGGTCTCCATGAGCACGGACCCTAGCCAAGCAGGCACGAAGCGCGCCTGAGGCGCAGGACCTACTCCCAGCGACCGATGAACCCCCTGGCTCCCTCGTGATCCTGCCCGGTGGCTGCCTCGCCGGGCGCGCGGCTCCGGGGTAGCCGCTCCGCGGTACCGGGGCTGTTCAGGTCGCTGTGAACTGGGTGTAGTGGGTGAGGAGTCGGGCCGTGGTCTCGGGGGTGGCCGGGCGTAGTGGGGGGCGTACCGGGCCCGCGGGGTGGCCGAGTGCGTTCAGGAGGGCCTTGGTGGTGACGGTGCCGGGCAGGCCCGCGGCCGTCGTGGCCTCGATCAAGGGCGTGGCCCGTCGCTGGAGCCGGGCCGCGTGTGCCGGGTCGCCCGCGTCGAACGCCGCCAGGATGTCGGCGACTTCGCGTGGCACGACGTTCGCCACCGTGCTGACACAGCCCGCCGCGCCCACCGCGTACAGCGCGAGGATGTGCTCGTCGCAGCCCGCGTAGTACGCCAGTTCCGTGCGCGCCAGCACCTTCTGGGTGCCGAGGAAGTCGTAGGAGCAGTCCTTGACGGCCACGATCCGCGGGTGGTCCGCGAGCCGGATCATCGTCTCGGGCTCGATGCGGGTGCCGGTGCGGCCGGGGATGTCGTACAGCATGACGGGCAGTCCGCTCGCGTCCGCGACCTCCCGGAAGTGGGCCTCCAGCGCGTCCTGCGGGGGCCTGGAGTAGTAGGGCGTCACGACCAGCGCGCCGTCGGCGCCGGCCTTCTCGGCGGCGCGGGCCAGTTCGGCGGTGTGCCGGGTGTCGAAGGTGCCGACGCCCGCGACGATCGTCGCCCGCGGGCCGACGGCCTCCCGGACGGCCCGCACCAGCTCCGCCTTCTCGGCGTCGGTGAGGGTCGGCGACTCGCCCGTCGTGCCGCCGAGCACGAGTCCGTCGCAGCCCTCCGTGACCAGCCGCTCGGCCAGTTGTCCTGCGCCGTCGCGATCGAGCGCGCCCGTCGGCGTGAAGGGCGTGACCATGGCGCACAGGGCGCGGCCGAAGGGCGGAGCGGGGCGGTCCGGGTTCGTCATGGCTCCAGTCTCGGCAGCACAATGGTGTAGCTCCACTTAATTCTTCTACGAGATATCCGTAAGCGTTGCTGAGGGTCGGAGGGGGTCCGACCGCTGCCCTGTGTCCAACTCGGCCCGTGTGGGTCACCATGGGCGGAACGGTCACCTACGGCAGTCATGGGAGGCAACCATGAAGCTCGGCAAGGCACTGGCCACCGGAATCGCGCAGGAACAGCCACTCGACCACCACGAAGAACGTGAACGGCCCGAGGAGACCCCCGCGCGCACCGCCGAACCGCAGCCGTCCGCGCCGGAAGAGGTGCCGGCCGCCCGATGAGGCTGCGGCTCCCCGCGGAACGCCCGACGGAGCCGCCCACCGGATACAAGATCGCCCACCCGATGCTGTCCCAGGACGGCACCCGGGCCGGCTTCACCGGGGTGTCACTGGGCGGCGCGCTGCCGTACGGGGTCCTCGACGACGCCTCCTGCGTCTACGGCCGACGGCACCGCCCACCCGCGCGGCTGTGCGACTGCGGTTTCCACTGCGTGCACGACCGGACGGCCGCCGAGGCGCTGCTGTGCACCGTGGAGCACCGTGCGGCGGTCCTCCTGGAGGTCTCCGTCCTCGGCGCCTACATCCGCTTCGAACGCGGCTTCCGCTACGCCCGGCAGCGGGTGCGCACGGCGGCCGTCGGACCGTGCGCCTGCGGCGCCCGCGCCGCCGCGCTGGCCGACGCCGGCTGGGGCCGCCCGGGCTGGCGAGCGCTTGCGCCCGCCTGCGCGAGCTGTGTGCGCGCCCGTACGTCGGTCTCGCTCGCCGGATTCGCCGGGCTGGCCGGCGACGGGCTGCGGGTGTCGGCGACCGGCGGTCGGCCGTCGCCGGGCGGGCCGGCCGGCGACGGCCCGCGCGGCGTGCCCGGCGGGGCCGGTGCGGCCGAAGGGTTCGGCGTGCCCGAACTCGTCGCCGAGGCCGCCCTGTTGCAGGCCCGCCTCGACTGGTTCCAGACCCAGTTGGCTCGCCTCGGCGACCGCGGTACCGAAGGGAGTGGCGAGAACTGACCCGCGGTGGCACGGCGCCGCGGCCCCGGCGCCCCCACTCACCGAAAGCTTGAACCGCCTGGACAAGAAAAGTTTTCGGTGAGAGGGTGGGCGCATGCTGGACGTGACCGTGATCGAGGACCCCGAGGCCGCCGCCGTGTCGCTGGACCCGACGAGGGCCCGGCTGCTCGCCGAGCTGACCTCCGCGCCCGCGTCGGCCGCCATGCTGGCCGGCCGGGTCGGACTGCCCCGGCAGAAGGTGAACTACCACCTCAAGGCGCTGGAGCGGCACGGCCTGGTCGAACTGGCCGGCGAGCGCCGCAAGGGCAACGTCACCGAGCGGCTGATGCGCGCGACCGCGGCGTCGTACGTGATCAGCCCGCTCGCGCTGGCCGCCGTACAGCCCGACCCGGATCGCTTCCGTGACCAGCTGTCCGCGCGCTGGCTGCTCGCGCTCGGCGCCCGGCTCGTCCGGGACGTCGGCACGCTGATCACCGGCGCGGCGAAGGCCCGCAAGCGGCTGGCGACGTACGCCCTGGACGGCGAGGTCCGCTTCGCCTCGGCCGCCGACCGTGCGGCCTTCGTCCAGGAGCTGACGGCGGGGGTGAGCGCCCTCATCCGCAAGTACGACGCTCCCGACGCCGAGGGCGGACGGGACCACCGGATCGTCGTCGCCGTGCACCCGACGGTCAAGGACGAGACCCCGGCCGGTGGGCGGCCCGCGGTCGGCGGGCAGCCCTCTGTTGAGGGGCAGCCCCCGGGCGGTGGCCGGGCCCAGGTGAGTGGGCAGGTCACGGTCGGTGGGCAGTCGCGGGGCGGCGAGGAGTCTTCTGTGAGTGGGCGGCCGTCGGTCGGTGGGCAGGCCCCGGGCGGTGACCGGCCGCCGGTCAGCGATCGGCCCGCTGTCAGCCATCGGCCTGCTGTCAGCGATCGGCCTGCTGGCACCGATCGGCCCCCTGTCAGCGACCGGCCCGCTGGGGTCGGCCGGTCCGCGGGTGACGGACGCTCCGGTCCGGCCGACGATCAGATCACCGCCCAGGACCAGATCACCTCCCAGGACCGCGGCGCGGTCCAGGGCCATGCCTCGATCCGGGAGCGGTCCGCCCCGGAACCGGACCCGCAGTAATCAGGAGCCCCGCCATGTCCAAGGAATTCGAGATCGTCAGCGAGTTCGAGGTCGACGCCACTCCGGAGGAGGTGTGGCAGGCCGTGACCACCGGCACCGGCGGCTACCTGTGGCCGATGGAGCCGCCGGAGCCGCGGGTGGGCGGCCGGGGTCCCTTCGGGTCCGCCGTCACCGCCTGGGACCCGCCGCACCGCTACACGAACCGTGTCGAGAACGTCGAGGGCATCTCCCAGCAGACCCTCAACCAGCTCGACTACACCATCGAGCCGCGCGACGAGGGCCGCCGCGCCTGGGTGCGGTACGTGCACAGCGGCATCTTCGTCGACGACTGGGACAACCAGTACGACGGCGCGAGCAAGCACACCGAGTTCTATCTGCACACCCTGCGTGAGTACCTGGTCCACTTCGCGCCCCGCCCGGTGGCGTTCGCCACGTTCGACGGGCCCGAGGCGTCCAAGACCGCCGACGCCTTCACCGCCGTCGGCCGGGCCCTCGGCCTCGCCGCCGACACCGCGCAGGGAGCCCGTGTCCAGGCACACGGCCCGCAGGGGCGGCCCCTCGACGCCGTCCTCGACTTCCGCAACCCCTACTTCATCGGACTGCGCACCGACAACGCCCTGATCCGCTTCTTCGGGCGCAACCACTGGGGCGCGCCGGTCGGCATCTCCGTGCACGACTTCGCTCCGGACGCCGACGCCAAGGCGAACGAGGCCGTGTGGCAGGGCTGGCTGAACGGGGTGTTCGGCCAGTCCTGAGCGAACGGCGTCGCGGGCGCAACCGCCGCCGTCCGGCGGGTCCGCGCCCGGCGCCGGCGCGCGCCGGCGCACAGCGGGGCGTGCGCGTCCGGCGGTGACCTCGCGTCGATTCGGCGGGCCGCATCGCCTTCCTCTACGCGCATCAAGGTCCGGTCCGGTCGACGGGGACGTCAGGGTTTCGGCCAGGTGCCGGTCCCGGTGAGGAGAGGAACCGGGCGGCATAGGTGGAAACCCGTCTAGGCTGAACCGCTGAGTCCCATCACGGCCGCGAGGAGAACCAGCCGATGTCAGACAGCTCCCCCCTGCCGCCGGTGCGGCTGCACTCCGAAGCGGAGCTGGCGCGCGCCGCGCTGTCCACGCCGTCGCTGTCCCGGGCCGTCCGGCTCGCCCGCTGGGCCGGGCCCGACACCAGAGTGGACGTCGGGGGCAGCCTGGTCGACGAGCAGCTGCCCGCCGCGGTCGAGCTGCTGGGTCTTACCGGGGACGACGCCGCGGCCTGGGCGAGCGAGGCATGGCGGGTCGCCGTGGACACCGGTCTGGTCGAGATCGTCGACGAGGAAGCCGGGACCGTCGAGGCGGGGGAGGAGCTGGCCCTGCTCACCTCCGGCTCGCCGCACGACGTGCTCACGGTGTGGCTCGCCGCCCTGGAGGCCGTAGTCGCCGACGCGAGCGTGCCCGATCTGGACGGGCTCATGGACGCGGCGGACGGCGACGGCGAGGTCGATTTCTCGTCACTCGACTGGGACCCGGAGGCCGAGGCCGACTTCCTCGACGGCGTCCTCGGCAACCTGTACCTGCTGACCGTCGGCGCGGACGGCCCCGGCGACGGCACGGTGCCGCTGCCCGCGCTCGCCGCCTCCATGATCGTGCCCCCTGACATGGGCGAACCCAGCAACGACGTGCTGGAGCAGGTGTCCGACGCGATGATGCGCCTGGACGACCAGTTCCGGCTGCTGGAACCGATCGGCATCGTGGAGTACCAGCCCGTCGACGAGGCGCTCATGGCCGAGGGCGACGACGAGCCGGCCGCGCCGGAGGACGAGACCGACGTCTCCCGTTACGGCCTGGTGCGGCTCACCCCGCTCGGTCTGTACGGGCTGCGGGCGCGGCTGCTGGAGGCCGGTTTCGAGGCGCCCGCGGTCGGCGAACTCGTGGACAAGGGCGCGGACGTCCTGCTCGACGGCACGTCCCGCTTTCCGCAGGCGGCGGCCAGGGCCGAGACCGAGCAGTGGCTGGCCCGCCGCGAACCCCTCGCCGCGGCACGGGAGTTGCTGGCCGCGGCGCGCGGCGGCGACGCCGGGGCGCCGCTGCGCAGGCTGCGCTGCCAGCAGGCGCTGTCCCTGGTCGGCAGTGAAGCCGAGCCGGCGCTGCGGGAGGTCCTTGACGACGCCGAACTGGGCGGGCTTGCCCGGGTGTGGCTGAGCGAGCGGGGCATCCCCGGTGTGCCGGCGCCGTCGCAGGAGCTGGTGTTCTGGCTCACCATCGACACGGTGGCCGCACAGCTCGCCGCCGAGGGCAACTCCGAGGAACTGCGTGGCCTGGTGGAGGGGCTTGCGGCCCAGCACAGCGGGTTCTTCGCGGCGGCGTGGCGGGTGGAGCACCCGGCGACCGCGGACGTGCTGGAGGCGATGGGCCGGCTGCACCCGGACAAGAAGATCGCCAAGGAGGCCCGCAAGGCGGCCTTCAAGGCCCGCTCACAGCAGGGCACCTGACCCCCTTCCCCGGGGTTTCGGGGCTCCCGAGGTCACGGGGCGTCCGGCGGCGAGCGGGCGCCCCGGATGCCGCAGCACGACATGCGGGCCACGACAGGCAGCCCCCTCGGTCGGCGGCGCGCCGGGGGCCAGGGCGGTGCCCCCGGCGGCGGGCGGGGCGGGTGCCTCGACGTGGCTCAGACGCAGGGGGGCGCCCGGCGTCGTGCACCCCCGAAACTCCAGGGGGCCTCGCAACCGTGCGCCCCGGACCCTGCGCACCCCAGGCCCCGCACCCCAGGCCCCGCACCCCAGGCCCCCGCGCCCCGGTACCCCGCACGCCCATCTCCCGCCGGCCGGCACCGAGTCGGTGTCTCGGTGCTGGGCGCGGTGAGGCTTACGGGTCCGGGGAAGCGGGGATCACGAAGTCGCCCGGTGTTCAATCGCCGTTCAGGGGGAGGCGGCAGGGTTCCGCGCAGCGCGATCCGCCACCCTCCACGGCATTTCCCACCGTCACAGGAGACAGCATGTCGCTCACCCGCAGGGACTTCGCCAGGACATCCGCGATCACCGGCGCCGGTGTCGCGCTGGCGGGCAGCGTCGGCGCCCTCGCCACCGCACCCAACGCGCTGGCCTCCACGGACACCGAGAGCGCGGGGGAGGAGAAGGCCGTCGGACACCCCGGGGTCGGCTACGGACCGCTCGTCCCCGACCCGAACGGCATCCTCGCGCTGCCCGCCGGGTTCACCTACCGGATCATCACCCACAGCGGCAGGACCAAGCTGGAGTCCGGCGAGTTCACGCCCTCCAACCACGACGGCACCGCCACCTTCGACGGCCCGCGCGGCGCCACCCTCCTCGTCAACAACCACGAACTCAAGGGCCCGCGCAGCAAGTGGGAGTACCCCGTTCCGCTCACCGAGGGACTGGTCTACGACCCGGCCGCCTCGGGCGGCTGCACGGTCGTCGAGGTCCGCCGCGACCACGTCGCCGAGTGGGTCGGCATCGCCGGCACCTCCACCAACTGCGCGGGCGGCAGCACGCCGTGGGGCACCTGGCTCACCTGCGAGGAGACCGAGGACAAGGCCGGCCAGAACGGCATGACCAAGGACCACGGCTATGTCTTCGAGGTGGACCCGGCCGACCGCCGCGCCAACCGCGCCCCGCAGCCGATCAAGGCGCTGGGCCGCTACGCACACGAGGCCGTCGTCGTGGACCCCAAGCGCGGCCACCTCTATCTGACGGAGGACGCGGACTCCCCGAACGGGCTCTTCTACCGCTGGACCCCGCCGGAGGGCTTCCACCACGGCCGGGGCAGGCTGCGCACCCTCGCCGCCGACGCGGGCCGACTCCAGGCGTTCAAGTGCTTCGACTCCGGCGGCGCGTTCGTCGACGACCTGTCCCGCGCCACGCGGATCGGCACGGTCTACGGCGTCGACTGGGTCGACGTACCCGACCGGGACGCGCGCACCACCTCCGTCCGCAAGCAGTTCGGCACCGGCCAGGTGACCCGCGCCCGCAAGCTGGAGGGCATGTGGTGGGGCGACGGCGGCGCCTACGTCGTCTCCTCCTACGCCCGTGGGGAGAGCCCCGTCCAGCACGACGGGCAGGTCTGGTTCTACGACCCGAAGCGCCGCACGCTCACCCTGAAGGTGCTGCTCGGCGTCAACCCCGACCCTTCCGCCGAGGGTGCCTTCGACGGCCCCGACAACATCACCGTCTCCCCGTACGGCGGCCTCGTCATCGCCGAGGACGGCGACGGCATCCAGCACCTGTTCGGCGCCACCGACAGCGGCCGCACCTACCCGATCGCCCGCAACGAGCTGAACATCGGCACCGCCGAGGAACCGGAGTACAGCGAGTTCACCGGCGTCACCTTCTCGCCCGACGGCCGGACCCTGTTCGCCAACATCCAGGAACCCGGCATCATGCTCGCCGTCACCGGCCCCTGGAAGCGTCAGAGGCGGTAGTCGATTCCCGCGCCCGCACGGGGGCGGCCGGGCCGGGCCCACTTCGGCGGGCCCGGCCCGCACTGAACGGCTACAGCGCGCCGGCGGGCGCCCCCGGGGCCGGGGGCGCCCGTGCCGGTGTATCCCCGCGCTACAGCGCCTGGGCGGCCGGCTTGACCATGTTGCGGACCGTGCGGGCCTTGACGAAGTCGCCCATCGCGGTCATCTCCCACTCGCCGGAGAACTGGCGGATGAGCTTGGCCATCATCACGCCCGTCTGCGCCTCGGCGCCGGTCAGGTCGAAGCGGACCAGTTCCTCGCCGGTCGCGGTGTCCACGAGGCGGCAATAAGCCTTGGCGACCTCGGTGAACTTCTGGCCGGAGAAGGAGTTCACGGTGAAGACCAGGCCGGAGACCTCCTGCGGGATCCGGCCGAGATCGACGACGATCACCTCGTCGTCGCCGCCGCCCTCGCCCGTGAGGTTGTCGCCGGAGTGCTTGATCGCGCCGTTCAGGATGGTCAGCTTGCCGAAGTAGCAGCTGTCGATGTGGTTGCGCTGCGGGCCGTAGGCGATGACCGAGGCGTCCAGGTCGATGTCCTTGCCGCGGAACGCGGGCTCCCAGCCGAGTCCCATCTGCACCCGGGACAGCAGCGGGCGGCCGCCCTTGACGAGGGAGACCGTCTGGTTCTTCTGGAGGCTGACCCGGCCCTTGTCCAGGTTGATCTTCCCGGTGCCGGGCGCCGGGGCGGGCGGCGCCGGGGGAGCGGCGGGCATCGGGGGCGCGGCCGGCTGGGCGGCGGGCGGCGGCGGTGCCACGGGCTGGGCGGCCGGTGCCGGTGCCGGTTCCTCCACGGTGACGCCGAAGTCGGTTGCGATGCCGGCGAGCCCGTCGGCGTACCCCTGGCCGACGGCGCGGGCCTTCCACTGGCCGTTGCGCCGGTAGATCTCGACGACCACCAGCGCGGTCTCGGTGCCGAGCTGCGGGGGTGTGAAGGTCGCCAGCACGGTGTTGTCGTCTGCGTTGCGGATCGTCGCCGTCGGTTCGACGCCCTGGAAGGTCTGGCCCGCGGCGTCCGGGCTCGCGGTCACGACGATCTTCTCGATGCCGGGTGGGACGGCGCCGGTGTCGACGACGATCGCGTCGGGTGCCGCGCCGCCGCCCGAGCGGTAGGTCACGCCCGGGCCGGTGGGCTGGTTGTAGAAGATGAAGTCGTCGTCGGAGCGCACCTTGCCGTCGGCGGTGAGCAGCAGGCCCGATACGTCGAGCCGCACCGGGGCGGCGACGTCCACCGTCACACGGGCGGCGGCGAGAGGGATGTTCGAGCCGGGGGTCATAGCTGTCATGCCATGAGTAACGAGCGGGGGCGCTTTACCGTTCCCTTACCTTGTCACTCCGCTGGGTGGGCCGTGATGGGTTGTTCTTTGTCTGCGGCTTTGTGGGGGCTGGTCGCGCCCGCGCGGCGGAGCCGCATGTCGATACAGCCCCGCGCCCCTTCGGGGGCGCTGCCGAAAGGGGCGCGGGGAAGCGCAGTGGGTTTTGTTACGGCACCACCACGATTTTGCGGCCTACTCCTGCTGCGAACTGGGTCAGGGCCTCTGGGTAGTGGGTCAGGGGGATGCGGTCGCTGATGAAGACGTCGGGGTCGAGCACGCCGTTCGCGAACAGTTCCGCCGCCCGCTCGTAGCTGTGCAGCACCGCCATCGAGCCGGTGATGGTGATCTCCTGGTTGTAGACGCGGTACGGGTCGATGGTCACGCGGGTCGCGTAGTCGGCGACCCCGAACTGCAGGAACGTGCCCGCCTTGGCCACCCGGTCCAGGCCGTCCTGGATCGCCGCCGCGTTCCCCGTCGCGTCGATCACGACGTCCCAGCCCTGCGGCCGGTCCAGTTCGTCCGCGTTCGCCGCGGACGCCGAGACGCCGAGCCGGCGGGCCGTCTCCAGCCGGGCCGGGTTGAGGTCGACCACGTCCACGCTCGCCGCGCCCGTCCGCTTGGCCAGCTCCAGCATCATCAGGCCCATGGTCCCGGAGCCGTAGATCAGCACATGGGCGGCGAGCCGGGTCTGGAGGATGTCGTAGCCGCGCACCGCGCAGGACAGCGGCTCGATCAGGGCCGCGTCCTGGGTGCGTACGTGCTCGGGCAGCTTCACGCAGTTCGCCACCGGTGCCACCGCGTACTGGGCCGCGCCGCCCGCGGTGGTCACGCCGATCGCGGCCCAGCGCTCGCAGAGGTTGTTGTGGCCGCTGCGGCAGTAGCGGCACTCGTAGCAGTACAGCGACGGGTCGACCGCCACCCGGTCGCCGACGGCGACCTCGGTGACCTGGTTGCCCACGCCGACCACCTGGCCCGCGAACTCATGGCCGGGCACGATCGGCAGCTTGGGCGCGAACTCGCCCTGGAGGATGTGCAGATCGGTGCCGCACAGCCCGCAGGCCGCCACCTCGACGACGACCTGGCGAGGCCCTGGCGTCGGGTCGGGGACCTCGGTGACGACGGCGCGGCCCACGGACTCGATGACGGCGGCCTTCATTTCACGGCTCCCAACGACAGGCCCTGGACCAGCTTGTCCTGGGCGGCGAACCCCGCGGCGAGCACCGGCAGGGAGATGACGAGCGACGCGGCGCACACCTTCGCCAGGAACAGGCCCTGGCTGGTGATGAAGCCGGTCAGGAAGACGGGGGCGGTCTCGGCGACCACGCCCGTGAGGACCCGGGCGAACAGCAGCTCGTTCCAGCTGAAGATGAAGCAGATCAGCGCCGTCGCGGCGATGCCGGGCAGGGCGATGGGGGCCACGATCCGGCCGAGCACCGTGGGCAGCCGGGCGCCGTCCACCCGGGCGGCCTCGATCACCGCCACCGGGACCTCGGCGAGGAACGACTGCATCATCCACACCGCGATCGGCAGGTTCATGGCCGTGTAGAGGATGACCAGGAGCCAGATGTTGTCGAGCATCCCGGCGTTCTTCGCGAACAGGTAGATCGGCAGCAGGCCCGCCACGGCCGGCAGCATCTTCGTCGACAGGAAGAAGAACAGGACGTCCGTCCACTTCCTCACCGGGCGGATCGACAGCGCGTAGGCCGCCGGGAGCGCCAGCAGCAGCACGCACAGCGTCGAGACCACCGACGCCACCGTGGAGTTGATCAGCGCGGGCCAGGGGCTGGCCCCGCCGCCGGTGCCGAAGAACTCGCGATAGCCGTCCAGGGTCAGGGCGGCCGTGAACGACGGCGGGTTGGTCGCCGCGTCCTGTTCGGAGTGGAAGGACGTCAGCGCCATCCAGGCGATGGGCAGGAAGAACAGGATGCCGGCGAGCCAGGCGACCAGGCCCAGGCCGACGCCCCTGCGGCGGCGGGCGGGAACGACTGCGGCGCTCATGCGCGGGACACCTCCTCGCGGAACAGCGACGACACCACGCGCAGCGCGAAGGTCGCGATGATGATCGAGCCGATGACCACCAGGACGCCCGCGGCCGAGGCGAGGCCGTTCTCGTGGGCCTGGTAGAAGCTCTGGTACACGGTGTAGGGCAGGTTCGCGGTGCCCAGGCCGCCGGACGTGATCGTGAAGACCGCGTCGAAGTTCTGGACGATGTAGATGGAGCCCAGCAGGGCGCCGAGTTCGAGGTAGCGGCGCAGATGGGGCAGGGTCAGATGGCGGAAGATCTGCCAGTCGCTCGCCCCGTCCACCCGGGCGGCCTCGATCTGCTGCTGGTCGCGGCTCTGCAGCCCGGCGAGCAGGATCAGCATCATGAACGGCGTCCACTGCCAGACCAGGGCCGCCTCGACGGCGAGCAGCGGGGTGTCGGAGATCCAGTCGGGCTGTGGCCCGCCCACATAGTGCAGCAACCCGTTGAAGAGACCGTATTCAGGGTTGTAGAGCACATGTTTCCAGAGCAGGGCGGCGGCCACGGGCACCACGAGGAACGGTGCGATCAGCAGGGTGCGGACCACACCCCGGCCGCGGAAGCGCCGGTCAAGGAGCAGCGCGAGCGCCAGTCCGAGCACCAGGCTGGCCAGCACCACCGCCACCGTGAGCAGCACGGTCGTCCACACCGAGTGGCGCAGGTCGGCGTCGGTGAGCACCTGCCGGTAGTTGTCGACGCCGGTGAAGTGGCGGGCCTTGGGATAGAGGGCGTTCCAGTCGAAGAAGGAGATCACCAGCGTGGCCACGAAGGGCAGCTGGGTCACCGCGATCATGAAGATCAGGGCGGGGAGCAGCGGGGCCCGGGTCGCCCAGGCGCGCAGCCGGGCGGGCGGCTGCGCGGCGGCGCGTACGGGTGTCGCTGACATCGGTGCTGTCGTCGTGGCGGTCATCGTCCCTCGTACTCCTTGGCGATCTTCTCGGCGAGTTGCTGGGACTTCTTCAGGGCCGCGTCGACGGACTGGCGTCCGGCGATGGCCGCGCTGATCTCCTGGGAGACCTTGGTGCCGAGGTCGGTGAACTCGGGGATGCCGACGAACTGGATGCCGGGTGCGGGACGCGGCTGCACACCGGGGTCGCCCGGCCGGGCGCTCTCGATGGCGTCCCTCGTCATGTCCTGGAAGGCGGCGGCCTCCTGCCGGTAGGCGGGGTTGGTATAGGTCGAGGCGCGCTTGCCGGCCGGCACGTTGGACCAGCCGATGGTGTCGCCGACCAGCTGCTCGTACCCCTTGCCGGACGCCCAGGAGACGAACTTCCACGCCTTGTCGGGGTTTCGGGAGGCGTTCTGGATGCCCCACGCCCAGGTGTAGAGCCAGCCGGAGGACTCGGTCTTCTCCACCGGGGCGGGGGCGTAGCCGAGCTTGCCCTTGACGGGGGACTTGTCCGCCTCCAGGAGTCCGGCCGCGGAGGTGGCGTCGTACCACATGGCGACCTTGCCCTGGGTCATGTTGTTCAGGCACTCGGCGAACCCGGACTGGGCGGCGCCGGACTCGCCGTGGTCGCGCACCAGGTCGACATAGAACTTCGTCGCCTTCACGAACTCGGGGGAGTCGAGGTGTGCCGTCCAGTCCTTGTCGAACCAGGTGCCGCCGAAGGTGTTCACCACGGTGGTGAGCGGTGCCATCAGCTCGCCCCAGCCGGGCAGGCCGCGCAGGCAGATGCCCTTCATGCCGGGCTGGGCGCCGTCGGCCTTGGCGGCGAGGTCGGCCACCTGGGTCCAGGTCGGGTGCTCGGGCATCGTCAGGCCCTTCTCGGCGAACACGTCCTTGCGGTACATGAGGAAGGACGACTCGCCGTAGAAGGGCTGACCGTAGAGCTTGCCGTCGTCGCCGGTCAGGGACTGGCGCATCGGCTTGAGGACGTCCTGCTCGTCGTAGGCCGGGTCGTCGGCGACGTAGGAGTCCATCGTGTGCAGCCAGCCGTTGCGGGCGTAGATGGGGATCTCGTAGTTGCTCAGCGTCGCCACGTCGTACTGGCCGGCCTGGTTGGCGAAGTCCTGGCTGATCTTGTCGCGGACGTCGTTCTCGGGCAGCACCGTGAAGTTCACCTTGATGCCGGTCTCCTTGGTGAAGTGCGCGGCGGTGAGCTTCTGCAACTCGGTCATCTGGGGGTTGTTGACCATCAGTACGTTGATGGAGTCGCCGCCGGAACCGGACCCGCCCGCGCCGACCCAGCAGCCGGAGAGCAGCGGGGCGAGCAGCGTCCCTGCGGCGGCCATGGCGAGCGTGGCTCGCGGCCTCCGTCGGCTCTGGGTGCGCATGGATCGCTCCTGGAAGATGTGGGGACAAAAGGAGGTAGAGAGGGTAAAGAAGGCAAAGGAGGCAGGGGGGTGCAAGGGGCGCCGCCGGGTGCGCGGAATCCCTGGGTAACGCCTGGACATGTGGGGGTCAGACCCGGATGACCTGCGGCCCCAGCAGTGAGTACCGATGGGCCTCGGTCGCCGGGAGCAGGGTGCTCGTCACGATCGCCTCCAGCGTGCCGACATCGGCGAACCGGCAGAAGCTGACCGCGCCGAACTTGGTGTGCGTGCCCGCGAAGACGGTGCGCCGGGCCGCCCGGATCGCCTGCGCCTTGACCTCGCTGACCGCCGGGTCGGGGGTGGTCAGACCGTGCTCGCGGGAGATGCCGTTGGCGCCGATGAAGGCGAGGTCGACCACGAATCCGCTGAGCATCTTCGTGGTCCAGTGGTCGACGGTCGCCAGCGTGCCGGGCCTGACCCGGCCGCCGAGCAGCAGCACCGAGACGTTCTCGGCCTCGGCCAGCGCGCCGGCGACCGGCAGGGAGGCGGTGACCACGGTCAGCGGCCGGTCCACGGGCAGCGACTCGGCGATGAGCTGCGGGGTGAAGCCCTCGTCGACGAACACCGTCTCCGCGTCCCCGAGCAGTTCGGCCGCCGCGGCGGCGATCCGGCGCTTCTCGGGCACATGGCTGGTGGCCCGGAAGGCGAGCGTCGTCTCGAACCCGGCGCTCTCCACGGGATAGGCGCCCCCATGGGTGCGGCGCACCAGGCCGTGGTCCTCCAGGGCGCGCAGATCGCGCCGGATGGTCTCCTTGGCCACGCCCAGCTCGGTGGCGAGCACGGTGACGTCGACGGAGCCTGCGGCCCGCGCGGCCCGCACGATCTCCCGCTGGCGCTCTTCGGCCGTCCTGGCGCTCATCGCTTCACCCGCCTCCACGCTGAGGTGTGCCCGTTCGGGCCCGGTGCGACCCATGGGGGAAGTTGTACAGCGGGTGTGCGGCGCTGACCAGGTCTGTTGCGGGCCCGATGCTGCCCGTGTGTGCCCGATCCCCTTGCGGAGTGCCCGCCGCGGACCTGCGCGGCTGTGCGGGCAGGGGTGAGAACGGGCAGGGCGCCTGCCCGAATACGCGGACGGGCGGGCCCGATCGGTGCCCGCCCGCCCGCATGAACGGCGTTTTTCCGCCGCCGCCGGTTTGCCGCCGGTGGCCGCCCCGGCCGCAGCCGGTACCGTCAGTACGGCCAGATCGGCGGGTCGTTCACGAAGTGTCCGCCGAGGTGGGTGTGGGCCGGATCGTCCGGGTCCAGTTCCCCCTGTTCGGCGATCAGCTTGGCGGCGTACGGCTCCGAATCGTCCTGCGGTGCGTAGCCGAGCGCACGCGCGGACGTCAGGTCCCACCACAGACGGGTGTTGGCGGACGAGCCGTGCACCACGGTGTGCCCGACGTGCTCGGCGGTCAGGGCCGCGTGCAGCAGCCGGGCCCCGTCGGCCGGGCTCATCCACACCGAGAGCATCCGCACGCTGGTCGGCTCGGGGAAGCAGGAGCCGATGCGGATGGAGACGGTCTCCAGGCCGTGCTTGTCCCAGTAGAGCTGTGCCAGGTCCTCGCCGAAGCACTTGGACAGGCCGTAGAAGGTGTCGGGGCGGCGCGGGGTGTCGACCGGGATCAGCGGGTCGTCGCCGCGCGGGGCGGGCGTGAAGCCGACCGCGTGGTTGGAGGAGGCGAACACGATCCGGGGCACGCCCGCCTCGCGGGCCGCCTCGTACAGGTGGTAGGTGCCTTCGATGTTCGCCTTCAGGACCTTCTCGAAGGTCGATTCCAGGGAGATGCCCGCGAGATGGATGATCGCGTCGACGCCCCGCACGGCCTCGCGCAGCGCCTCGGTGTCCGAGAGGTCCGCGGTGATCGCGTCCGGCTCGCCCTCGATCGGGCGCACGTCGAACAGCCGCAGTTCGTAGCCGTAGCCCGGGAGCAACTCCCGCATCAGGGTGCCGAGTCCGCCGGCGGCGCCGGTGAGCAGAACGGTGCGGGGAGCGGGCATCCTCGGTCTCCTTGGGTCAACGTGACTCAACAGCCGCATTCATGGCCAGCATTCACATTCGTGGACACGCTAGGGAGCGTCGGTCCGGCTCGTCAAGTGGGGTGTGCGGTGCGGAAATCCGCTCTCGCATTGCGGGTTTGCGCGCTTGACCGGCCCAAGTGGGGCCCTTAGCGTGGACGCGTTCAGAAATATAGACGCCGATCATAGACATGCACCGTCAGGGAGCGCCCGTGACGTCAGCCCCTCTCGCCGCTCGACTCCGCAACCCCAGCGGGCCGCTGTTCTTCCCCGTCACCCCGTACGGCGCCGACGGCTCCGTGGACCTCGACGTCTACCGCGCGCACGTGCGCCGGGGCGTCCAGGCCGGGGCCGCCGCCGTGTTCGCCTGCTGCGGCACCGGGGAGTTCCACGCGCTGCTGCCCGAGGAGTTCGAGTCCTGCTTACGCGCCGCCGTCGAGGCGGCCGGCGGACGGGTGCCGGTGATCGCGGGCGCAGGCTACGGCACCGCGCTCGCCACACGCTACGCGCGGCTCGCCCGGGACGCCGGGGCCGACGGGCTGCTCGCCATGCCGCCGTACCTCGTCGCCGCCGGACAGGAGGGACTGCTGCGGCACTACCGGGAGGTCGCCGCCGCCACCGACCTGCCCCTGATCGTCTACCAGCGCGACAACGCGGTGTTCACCCCGCCCACGGTGGCCGAACTCGCCCGCACGGAGGGGATCATCGGCTTCAAGGACGGCCTCGGCGACCTGGACCTGATGCAGCGCATCGTCAGCGCCGTACGCACCGAGGCCCCCGGCGACTTCCTGTACTTCAACGGCCTGCCGACCGCCGAGCAGACCCAGCTCGCCTACCGCGCCCTCGGCATCACCCTCTACTCCTCGGCCGTCTTCTGCTTCGCACCCGAGATCGCCCTCGCCTTCCACCGGGCGCTGCGCGACGGCGACGAGACCACCGCGCACCGGCTCCTGGACGGCTTCTACCGCCCCTTCGGGGAACTGCGCGCCCAGGGCCGCGGCTACGCCGTCGCCCTCGTCAAGGCGGGCGTGCGGCTGCGCGGCCTCGACGTCGGAGAGGTCCGGCCCCCGCTGCACGAGCCGAGCGAGGAGCACGTCAAACAGCTCGCCCAGGTGATCGAGCGCGGGTACGCGCTGCTGGAGGAGGGCGCATGAAGACCTCGGCGTTCGTCTACCCCTGGGACGTCAACGGCGACCCGGAGGCGCCCGCGCGGCTCGCCCGGCTCGGCGCGGCCCAGGTCACCCTCGCCGCCGCCTACCACTCCACGCGCGCGCTGACCCCCCGCCACCCGCGCCACCGCGTCGTCACCGCTGAACACGCCGCCGTGCTCTACCCGCCCGGCGACCGCTGGGCCGGCCGCGCCCCGCGCCCCCACCCGGCCGGCGACTGGGCGCCCGGCGACGCCTACGGCGAGGCCGCCGAGGCGCTGGCCGCGGCCGGCCTGGAGGTGCACACCTGGGTCGTCCTCGCACACAACTCCCGCCTGGGCGCCGAGCACCCGGGCACCTCCGTCGTCAACGCCTACGGCGACCGCTACCCGTGGGCGCCCTGCATCGCACAGCCCGCCACGCGCGCGTACCTCGTCGACCTGGCGGCCGAGGCCGCCGTGCGCCCCGGCGCGCGCGGCACCGAACTGGAGTCCCTGGGCTGGTACGGGCTCGCCCATCTGCACGCCCATGACAAGATCGGCGGGGTGGGGCTCGGCGAGGCCGGGCAGTACCTGATGTCGCTGTGCTTCTGCCCCGACTGCCGCACGGGCTACGGCGAACGGGGGCTTGACCCCGACGACCTGGCCGCCCGTGTGCGCACGGCGCTGGAGCCGCTGTGGCGGGGCGTACCCGACGACGGCGGCTGGGCGGGCGTGGCGAAGCTCCTCGGCGAACCGCGGGCCGCCGCCACGCGCGCGTGGCGCGACGACACCGCCCGCACGCTCCAGGAGGCGGCCGTCGCCGCCGTCCGCGCCGCCGCGCCCGAGGGCTTCCAGGTGCTGCTGCACGCGGACCCGGTGTCGTACCACTGCGGTGCCAACGCGGGCGTGGACCCCGCGCACATCCTGACCGTCGCGGACGGGGTCGTCGTGCCCTGCACCGGCGGCCCCGGGCTGCTCGCGCCCTTCGCGGACCAGCGGCGCCCGGACGCCGTGCTCGCGGCCAACTTCACCGTGGTCTCCGGCATGGGCGGCAGCCCCGGCACCCTGGCGGCGGACGCGGCCCGCGCCCGAGCGGCAGGCGCCACCGAACTGCGCCTGTACCACGCCGGTTTGGCGTCGGACGACGACTTGACGGCGGTACGGGAGGTGCTGGCGGGGTGGTGAGTGAGCGACGGGGGTGTCTGTAGCAGCTGCCGGGCCGACGGTGGTGCTTGTGGCTCGGGGTCGGAAAGTGCTCATCTGTTGGCGGCCACTCATCGAGTCTCACCCACGACCCGATGAACCCCATTAGGTGGGGTTGGCGTCGGTCGGGGACTTGGTGGCGGTGCGGGAGGCGGTTGCCGGGCGGTGAGCGAGTGACAGGGCCGTCAGGAGCAGCGCCCCGCCGAACAGCGGCGACAGCAGCCGGTGATCGGCCAGTTCGACCAGGGCGGCACCGACGGCCAGCCCGATCACATTCGGCGTGAACATCACCGTGTTGGCGGTCGCGGCCGCCCGGCCCAGCAGCGGGCCGGGCGTCGCACGCTGCACCGCGGTGAGCGCGGCGATCAGCACGCACGGCAGCCCCACCCCGGTCGCCACGCTGCTGACCAGTGCCAGCGGCTCGTCGGGCACCGCCCGGGCGGCCACCGCAGGCGCCAGCAGGGCGATGCCGGCCGCCGCGAACCCCCGCTCACCGAGCCGGCGCAGCGCCGCCCCGGAGACCAGCCCGACCGCCACCGAGCCGACGCCCTGCGCGGCGTACAGCACGCCCGCGTAGGCGGGGGAGCGGCCGAGGCCGTCCACGACGGCGTACGTCAGCGCGCCGGTCAGGGCGGCGAAGAGCATCGTCACGCCGCCCGCACCGACCAGCGCGCGCAGCGCCGGGTGTGCCCACAGGTGCCGCACGCCCTCCGCGGTCTGCCCGCGCCAGCCGGCGGCGGGCCGGCCGGGCCGCTCCTCGCCGACCCGCAGCAGGACGCACAGCCCGGCGGCCAGCACGAAGGTGACCGCGTCCAGCAGGGCCACGGCCGCCCCGCCGTACACCGTGTAGAGACCGGCCCCGGCCAGCGGGGCCACCAGCTTCATGCCCTCGTTCGCGGTCATCCGCAGGCCGTTGAAGTCGCCGAGCAGATCCGGGGCGACGGCCGCGGCGACGAGCGCCGACTCGGCGGCGTCGTGTACGACGCCCGCCGCGCCGTACACGAACAGCACCGCGAACAGCAGCCACAGGCCGTCCGGGGAGTCGACGGTGAACAGGGTCAGCAGCAGGCCGGCCAGGAACAGGTTCACGGCGACGAGCAGCGGCTTGCGGCGCACCCGGTCGGCGAGCGTGCCGAGCGCCGGACCCGCAAGGGTCGGCGCCCACATCGCCAGCATGCACAGCGCGGCCAGCCCGTTCGAACCGGTGAGGTCCTTGACCCACACGCCCGACGCCAGCCACAGCGAGGACGTGCCGAAGCCCGACACCACCAGCCCCGCCAGATACAGCCCCGCGTTGCGGTCCCGCAGGACGCGCGCCGCCGCCCAGGAAGTCTCCATGCTCGTCATGCCAGGTCATCGTGGGTCTAAGGCGGGGGCGCGGGCATCGGGCGGATGCCTTGGAAACCGTGGGCCCGCGGTGTTCGTCCGGCCCCGGGACGTGCGATGAGTTCCGCGGCCGGCACCGGTCTGCCCTCCGAGGGACCCTTACGCACGACAGGAGAAACCGGCATGACCGACACGATGGTCGACCTCGGCCCGCAGACGCGCGTCCTGGCGGGGCTCGCCGAGGGGGTGACCGACGAACAGCTCTCGGCGCCGACGCCGTGCCCGGACTACACGGTGCGCGACCTGCTGGGGCATGTGCTGGGGCTGGCCACGGCGTTTCGCGACGCGGCCGGCAAGCGGCTCGGCGCCACCACCGACACCGCCCCGGACGCCGCCGTGCCCGACCTCGGCCCCGACTGGCGCACGGAGCTGCCCAAGGCGCTCGCGGAACTCGCCGGGGCCTGGCGCGATCCGGACGCCTGGACCGGTATGACACGGGCCGGCGGGGTGAACCTGCCCGGCGCCGTCGCCGGCGCGGTGGCCGCGGACGAGTTGGTGATCCACGGCTGGGACCTGGCCAGGACCACCGGTCAGCCCTACGAGCCCGACCCGGCCGCACTCCAGGCGTCGTACGGCTTCCTGCTCGCCGCGGCCGAGCACCCGGCCGGGGACAGGGGGCCGTTCGGCCCGGTCGTCCCCGTCCCGGCCGACGCGCCCCTGCTGGACCGAACGGTGGGCCTGAGCGGCCGGAACCCGCACTGGACCCTCCGGGGGTGAGGCGGGGGGCCTGTCCGGCGGTTCCTTCACGCAGCCGCCGGTGCGGCCCAGGCACCCGAGGAAGCCCCGCCGCCGCCATCCGCGGCGCCTTGGGGTGGTCGGTGGTGTATCGGTTGGGCTGACGAGAGCCGGGAGCCGGTGGGCGCGGGACGCGGCTGCGCCGGTTGCGGCGGCGTCGGCGGCGGTGGCCGGGGGCGGTCGTTCACGTGCCGGTTGCGCCGGCGTGAGCCGCTGAGCTGCGCGTGCGGTGGGTGCTCGGCACGGCCCCTTGGTGCGCGCCCGGCGTCGGGGCCGGCCACTCAGGCCGTCCTGGTGCCGGTCACCCATGTCCTCGGTGACGCGCACACCGTGCCCGACGCGCTGCGTGCCGCACACCTGGACGGCAGGGGTGGCCGGGTGTGCGCCGGCCGGGTTGCCGCGAGCCGCCGAGCGGGGGGCCGGGGTGGGAGTCGGCGAGTGCTGGGCGTGGAGGGCGGCGCAGGCGGGGGCCAGGGGTGGGGTGTGTGATCTGAGCGCGTCCGACCGGGCGGGGTGACCAACGGCCGTCCGCCCCACCGTGTACTCCGCTCCCGCGTCGGCCGAGCCGCGGGCTCGGGGGCGCGGTGGAGCCGTGCTCTCCCGTCGGCCCGCCGAAGGCGTGCGCTCCGGGGCGTCGAAAAGTATCGAAAACTCGTCGCGGCGCCCTTCTTCTGTGCGAAGCATTGACGAACCCCGCGCCCCCTTCTACCTTCATCGCGTCGTACCTCGTACGTCATATATGAGACGCGATATGCGAGATCACATACGCGAGATCCGAGAGGCGCGCATGACCTCTGTGCCCATGCCGATCCCGTCCCGTACGCAGTTCGTGCTGGACGCGATCAAACACCGCATCCTCACCGGGCAGTTGACGCCCGGTCAGGCCCTGGTGGAGACCGAGTTGGCCGCGCAGTTCGGGGTGTCCAAGACCCCGGTGCGCGAGGCGCTCAAGACCCTGGCCGGGACCGGACTGGTCGTGATGAGCCAGTACAAGGGCGTCACGGTGCGCATGGTGGACGCGGACATGGCGCGCGAGGTCTACGACGTGCGGCTGCTTCTCGAACCCGAGGCGCTGCGCCGGGCGGTGCGCCGCGGTGCCTCCCTTGAGGAGGCGCGGGACGCCCTGACCCGGGCCGACCGCGCCACCGACACCGCCGAACGCTCCCTCGCCAACCGGGAGTTCCACCGCGCGCTGTACCTGCCGTGCGGCAACCCGCTGCTCGGCCGGATGCTCGACGAGGTCCGCGACCAGGCCGCCCTGGTCTCCGCCGTGGCCTGGGCCGCCGACCCCTCCTGGGAGCGGGAGGCGGGCGAGCACCGGGAGATTCTGCGGCTCGCCCTGGCGGGCGACGCGGACGGCGCGGCGGACGCCCTGCGCGCCCATATCGCGTCGTTCGTGCGGCGCGCGTACCCCGACGCGGAGCAGGAACCGCCACAGCACCAGCACCAGGCACGTCAGCAGCAAGAGCCACAGCATCAGGCACGGCAACAGCCGGAACAGGCACGTCAGCAGCAAGAGCCACAGCAACAGGCACAGCATCAGCAAGCGCAGGCACGGCAAGAGGAAGGGCAGGAATGAGCGCGAGGTTCGAGGCCCAGCGAGCCGCCCTGGCCGACGTGGTGGCCATCCCGGTGACCCCGTTCGCCGAGGACGGCACCGTCGACCGGGACACCCACCGGGCCCTGCTGCGCCGGCTGCTCGACGGCGGCGTCGTCACCCTGACCCCCAACGGCAACACCGGCGAGTTCTACGCCCTCACCCCCGAAGAGCGCCGCCTGGTCACGCAGTTGACCGTCGACGAGGTCGGCGACCGGGCCGAGATCCTGGTCGGCGTCGGCCATGACGTGCCCTCCGCCGTCGCCTCCGCCCGCGAGGCCCGTGTGCTCGGCGCCTCGATGGTGATGGTCCACCAGCCCGTCCACCCCTATGTCTCGCAGCGCGGCTGGATCGACTACCACCGGGCCATCGCGGAGGCCGTCCCCGAGCTGGGCGTGGTCCCCTACATCCGCAACGCCCAGTTGACCGGCGCCCGGCTCGCCGAACTCGCCGACGCCTGCCCGAACGTGATCGGCGTCAAGTACGCCGTCCCGGACGCCGCCCGCTTCGCCGCCTTCGCCCGGGACGCGGGCCTCGACCGCTTCGTGTGGGTGGCCGGGCTCGCCGAGCCCTACGCCCCGTCCTACTTCTCGGCGGGCGCCACCGGCTTCACCTCCGGCCTGGTGAACGTCGCCCCGGCCGTGTCGCGGAACATGATCGAGGCGCTGCGCTCGGGTGACTACCCGGCGGCGATGAAGGTGTGGGAGCAGATCCGCCGGTTCGAGGAGCTGCGCGCGGCGAACGGCTCCGCCAACAACGTCACCGTCGTCAAGGAGGCCCTTGCCTCGCTCGGCCTGTGCCGCCGCGACGTCCGCCCGCCCAGCCGGCCGCTGCCCGAGGACGAGCGGGCCGAGGTCGCCGCGATCGTCGCCGGATGGTCGATATGACCGCCGCCCCGCGCAAGGCTCCCGAGGAACTGCGCAGCCACCAGTGGTACGGCACGGACGGGCTGCGCTCCTTCAGCCACCGTGCCCGCACCCGTCAGCTCGGCTATCTGCCCGAGGAGCACCTGGGCAAGCCGGTCATCGCGATCCTCAACACCTGGTCCGACATCAACCCCTGCCATGTGCACCTGCGCGACCGCGCGCAGGCCGTCAAGCGCGGGGTGTGGCAGGCGGGCGGCTTCCCGCTGGAGTTCCCGGTCGCCACCCTGAGCGAGACCTTCCAGAAGCCGACCCCGATGCTGTACCGCAATCTGCTGGCCATGGAGACCGAGGAGCTGCTGCGCTCCTACCCGGTCGACGGCGCGGTGCTGCTGGGCGGCTGCGACAAGTCCACGCCCGCGCTGCTCATGGGCGCCGCGAGCGTCGACCTGCCGACGGTGTTCGTGCCGGCCGGGCCGATGCTGCCCGGTCACTGGCGGGGTGAGGTGCTGGGCTCCGGCACCGACATGTGGAAGTACTGGGACGACAAGCGGGCCGGGCTGATCGGCGACTGCGAGATGTCCGAGCTGGAGAGCGGCCTCGCCCGCTCGCCCGGCCACTGCATGACCATGGGCACGGCGTCCACGCTGACCGCGGCGGCCGAGGCGCTCGGCGTGACGGTGCCCGGCGCGTCCAGCATCCCGGCCGTGGACTCCGGGCACGACCGGATGGCCGCGGCGTCCGGGCTGCGCATCGTCGAACTGGTCCACCGGGACCGCCGGTTGTCGCAGATCCTCACCCGTGCGGCCTTCGAGGACGCGGTCACGACCGTGCTCGGCCTCGGCGGCTCGACCAACGCCGTCATCCATCTGATCGCGATGGCGGGCCGGGCGGGCGTGCGGCTCACCCTGGACGACTTCGACCGCATCGCCCGCACGGTCCCGGTGCTGGCCAATGTGCGGCCCGGCGGACGGACGTACCTCATGGAGGACTTCCACTTCGCGGGCGGGCTGCCCGGTTTCCTCTCCCGCATCCCCGACCTGCTGCACCTGGACCGGCCGACGGTCGCGCACGACACCCTGCGCGCGCAGCTCGCCGGTGCCCGGGTGCATGACGACGACGTGATCCGGCCGCGCGACAACCCGGTCGCGCAGGAGGGCGGGGTGGCCGTGCTGCGCGGCAACCTGTGCCCGGACGGTGCCGTCATCAAGCACATCGCCGCCGAGCCGCACCTGCTCAGGCACACCGGTCCCGCGGTCGTCTTCGACGACTACAGGACCATGCAGCGCACCATCAACGACCCGGCCCTCGGTATCACCGCGGACAGCGTGCTGGTGCTGCGCAACGCGGGGCCCAAGGGCGGCCCCGGGATGCCCGAGTACGGGATGCTGCCCATCCCCGACCACCTGCTCAAGCAGGGCGTGCGGGACATGGTGCGGATCTCCGACGCCCGGATGAGCGGCACGAGTTACGGCGCGTGCGTGCTGCACGTGGCCCCCGAGTCGTATGTCGGCGGGCCGCTGGCGCTGGTGCGCACCGGGGACTCCATCACGCTGGACGTCGAGGCCCGCACCCTGCGGCTCCATGTGTCCGACGAGGAGCTGGAGCGGCGCAGGGCGCGGTGGACGCCGCCGCCCGTGCGCTACGAGCGCGGCTACGGCGCGCTCTACAGCGAGCAGATCACCCAGGCCGACACCGGCTGCGACTTCGAGTTCCTGGCCCGACCGGGCCGGGTGCAGGACCCCTACGCGGGCTAGCCCCGCCCCGCCGCGGTCGCCCGCGGCCGGGCAGCCGAACACCCGGATGGAAAGCGCTTCACCCGAACACACGTACGAGCCGTATCAGATCGGAGAACAGTCATGGCCCAAGCCGCAGCCGTGGCGAAACCGCCCGCGCCACCCCGGCGGCGCCGTGCCTCCGCGACACCGCGCAGGCTGCCGTACCTGCTGATCGCCCCCGCGGCCCTGCTCATGCTGGGCTTCATCGCCTACCCGGTGATCAGCGTCTTCTACTACAGCCTGCAGAACTACAACCCCACCAAGCCGTGGCGGAACGGTTATGCGGGCTTCGACAACTTCGTCCACGCCTTCACCGACGACCCGCAGTTCTGGCAGACGCTGACCTTCAGCGCCCAGTGGGTCGTCGTGGAGGTCGGGCTCCAGCTGCTGTTCGGTCTCGCGCTCGCCCTCATCGTCAACCAGACCTTCGTGGGCCGCTCCCTCGGCCGCGCGCTGGTCTTCTCCCCGTGGGCCGTCTCCGGGGTGCTGACCTCCGCGATCTGGGTGCTGCTCTACAACTCCCAGACGGGCATCACCCGTTACCTCGCCGACCTGGGCATCGGCTCCTACGGCACCAGCTGGCTCTCGGACACCTCGACCGTCTTCCCCGCGGCGGTGATCGCCGACCTGTGGCGCGGCGTCCCCTTCTTCGCGATCCTCATCCTCGCCGACCTCCAGTCCGTCTCGAAGGACCTGTACGAGGCCGCCGAGGTCGACGGCGCGAGCCGGCTCAAGCAGTTCTGGCACATCACCCTGCCGCACCTGAAGGACGCCATCGTCCTGTCCACGCTGCTGCGCGCGGTGTGGGAGTTCAACAACGTCGACCTGCTCTACACCCTCACCGGCGGCGGCCCGGCCGGCGAGACCACCACCCTGCCCCTGTACATCGCCAACACCAGCGTCGACGCCCACAACTTCGGCTACGCGTCCGCCCTCACCACGGTGGCGTTCGTGATCCTGCTCTTCTGCTCGATCGTCTATCTGCGACTGAGCAAGTTCGGAGGCGAGACCAAGTGATCACCGAGATCGCCCCGGCACCCGAACGGGTGGCCGCCGAGCCCGCCCGGCCGCACCGAAGGCGCCGCGCCTGGGACGAGGTCCCGCGCTGGCAGATCTACCTCCCGCTGTCGATCTACCTTCTGTTCACCTTGATCCCGTTCTACTGGATCCTGCTGTTCGCCCTGCGCCCGGCCGGCTCGACCTCGCTGGTGCCCTGGCCGATGACCTTCGACCACTTCCAGAAGGTGTGGACCGAGCGCAGCTTCGGCACCTACTTCGCCAACAGCGTGTACGTCGGCATCGCCACCCTGCTGCTGACCACCGTCGTCGCGCTGGCCGGCGGCTACGCCCTCGCCCGGTTCGACTTCCGCCTCAAGCGCGGCTTCATGCTGGCCCTGCTGTGCTCGCAGTTCGTGCCCGGCGCGCTGCTGCTGGTCCCGCTCTTCCAGATCTTCGCCGAGCTGAAGATGATCAACTCACTCGGCAGCGTCATCATCGCCGAGACCGTCTTCCAGCTGCCCCTGTCGATGATCCTGATCAGCGGCTTCATCAGAAACGTGCCGTACTCCCTGGAGGAGGCCGCCTGGGTCGACGGCTGCGGCCGGCTGACCGCCTTCCGGATCGTCGTCCTGCCGCTGCTGCGCCCCGGGCTGATCGCCGTCGGCTCCTTCGCCTTCGTGCACGCCTGGAACCACTTCCTGTTCGCCCTGATGTTCCTGTCCGACCAGGGCAAGCAGACCATTCCGGTCGGCCTCAACACCCTGATGAGCGCGGACAGCGTCGACCTCGGCGCGCTCGCCGCGGGCGGCATCGTCGCCGCCGTCCCCGTCGTCGTGGTGTTCGCGTTCATCCAGAAGTGGCTGATCACGGGCTTCAGCGCGGGGGCGGTCAAGGGATGAGCACGGCCCTTCCGGTGGTCCTGGCGGGCGCCCGCGGCCACGGCCGCCGGCACCTGGACAACATCCGCGGGCTCCAACGGCGGGGGCTGGTGCGGCTGGTGGGCATCTGCGAGCTGACCCCGCTCGCCCCGCACGAGATCCCGGACGGGCTCGGCGCGCCGGCCCAGTCGTCCGACCTCGGCGCCCTGCTCGACGCCACCGGCGCCCGGATCGCCGTCATCTGCACTCCGATCCCCACCCACACGGACCTCGCCCTCACCGCGGCCGTGCGGGGCGTGCACATCCTGCTGGAGAAGCCGCCCGCCCCCTCCTACGCCGAGTTCCGGCGGCTGTCCGACGGGGTCGCCGCGGCCGGGGTGACCTGCCAGATCGGCTTCCAGTCGCTGGGTTCGCTCGCGCTGCCCGCGATCCGCAAGCTGATCGCCGAGGGCGCCGTCGGGGAGGTCGTCGGCGTCGGCGGGGCCGGGGCCTGGGCGCGCGACGAGGCGTACTTCCGGCGGGTGCCCTGGTCCGGCAAGCGGCGCCTGAACGGCGTCGACGTCGCGGACGGTGTGCTCACCAACCCGCTGGCCCATGCCGTGGCCACCGCGCTCGCCCTGCTCGGCACCACGCGCGCCGACGACGTCACCGGCGTCGAGACCGAACTGCTGCGCGCCAACGACATCGAGTCCGACGACACCTCCTGCGTCCGCGTGCGCACCCGGCGCGGCCCGGTCGCCGTGGCCGCGACCCTGTGCGCCGAGCGGCCCGGCGAGCCGTACGTCATGGTGCACGGCGAGCGCGGCCGGATCACCTTCTGGTACAAGCAGGACCGGGTGCTGCTGCAACGGGCGGGCCACGGCCCCGAGGAGACCGAGTACGGCCGCACGGACCTGCTGGAGAACCTGGTCGCCCACCTGACCACCGGGCAGGAGCCGCTGGTCCCGCCGGCCGCGACGGGCGCCTTCATGGAGGTCGTCGAGGCGATCCGGCGGGCCCCCGAACCGGTCGCGCTGCCCGCCGGGGCGTGGCGGTTCCTGCCCGGTGAGAACCGCCGGGTGGTGCCCGGCGTCGACGAACTCGTCGCGGCCTGTGCCGACTCCCTCGCCCTCTACTCCGAGCTGGGCGCCCCCTGGGCCCCACCGAAACAGGTGAGCACCCGATGACGACCGACGACACCCTGGTGCTGCGGGCCGCGGGCCGCCCGGTCGGCCGCTACCTCACCCGGCCCGACCTTCCGGCCCGGCTCTCCCCGCGGCCCTTCCTGCACCCCGTCACCACCCTGGCCGGCACGGCGGTCACCGAGCTGAGCCCCGCCGACCACCTCCACCACCTCGGCGTCGGTGTCGCCGTTCCCGACGTCGAGGGGCACAACTTCTGGGGCGGCCGCACCTTCGTCCGCGACCGCGGCCCCACCGAACTCGACAACCACGGCGCCCAGCGCCACATCTCCTTCCAGCTGCGCGACCCCGACGGCTTCGTGGAGGAGCTGCGCTGGGTGGCCGCCGGACGCGAACTGCTGCGCGAGCGGCGCACCGTCGCCGCCACCGAACTCACGGCCACCGCCTGGGCGCTGGACTTCACCTTCTCCCTCACCAATGTCACCGCGGACCCGCTGTCCCTCGGCAGCCCCGCCACCAACGGGCGGCCCGGCGCGGCCTACGGCGGCTTCTTCTGGCGGGCCCGCACGGCGGACCGCGCGCCCGAGGTCTTCACCGCCGACCGCGCGGGCGAGCCCGAGGTGCACGGCCGGAGGGCCGACTGGCTGGCCCTGGCGGGCGCGGACTGGACGCTGGTGTTCGCCGGGGCCACCGCGGACACCCGGCGCGACCCGTGGTTCGTGCGCACGGCACAGTACCCCGGCGTGGGCTCCTCGCTGGCGCACGCCGAACGGCTGCCCGTGCCGCCCGACGGCACCGTCGTACGGCGCGTCGTCACCGTCGTCGCCGACGGCCGCCCCGGCCGGGACGAGGCCGCGGCGCTGGTGCGCAAGGCGGTGAGCCCATGAGCCTGCGCGGCGCCGACCTCGGCGACGGGACCTACCGCAACCCGGTCCTCGACGCCGACTGGTCCGACCCGGACGTCGTCCGCGTCGGCGACGACTACTACCTCACCGCCTCCAGCTTCGGCCGCGCCCCCGGACTGCCCCTGCTGCACTCCCGCGACCTGGTCAACTGGACGCTGGTCGGCCATGCGCTGCCCGCCCTGGAACCGGCCGCGCGGTTCGCCGTGCCGCGCCACGACTGCGGGGTGTGGGCGCCGTCGCTGCGCCACCACGACGACCGCTTCTGGATCTTCTGGGGCGACCCCGACCAGGGCCTCTTCCAGATCAACGCGCCCGAGATCCGCGGCCCCTGGACCGCGCCGCACCTCCTGAAGGAGGGCAAGGGACTGATCGACCCCTGCCCGCTGTGGGACGAGGAGAGCGGCGCGGCCTATCTCGTGCACGCCTGGGCCAGGTCCCGCTCCGGCGTCAAGAACCGGCTCACCGGCCACCGCATGCACCCCGACGGCACCGGCCTGCTGGACGAGGGCGAGGTGATCGTCGACGGTGACCCGATCCCCGGCTGGTTCACCCTGGAGGGCCCCAAGCTCTACCGGCACGACGGCTGGTTCTGGATCTTCGCGCCCGCCGGGGGAGTGGCGACGGGCTGGCAGGGCGCCTTCCGGTCCCGCGCGTTCTTCGGGCCGTACGAGGAGCGGTCCGTGCTGGAGCAGCGGGACACCGACGTCAACGGTCCGCACCAGGGCGGCTGGGTGCGCACCCCGTCGGGCGAGGACTGGTTCCTGCACTTCCAGCAGCGCGGCGCGTACGGCCGGGTGGTCCACCTCCAGCCGATGCGCTGGGCCGCCGACGGCTGGCCGGTGCTCGGGGACGACGGCCGCCCGGTCGCCGTCCACCGCAAACCCGCACTGCCGCCCCAGCCGGCCGCCGCGCCCGCCA
The DNA here is from genome assembly GCF_057537855.1 of Streptomyces diversicolor. NCBI lineage: Bacteria > Bacillati > Actinomycetota > Actinomycetes > Kitasatosporales > Streptomycetaceae > Streptomyces > Streptomyces diversicolor. The sequence continues at coordinate 112,695 of NZ_BAAJXA010000021.1, read as the reverse complement.
CCGACGACGACTTCCCCGGCGGACGGTACGGGCGGCAGTGGCAGTGGACGGCCAATCCGCGGGACGGCTGGGCCACCCAGCACTCCGGGGACGGGCTCAGGCTTGCCTGCGTCCGCTCGGCCGGCCCGCACGACCTACGCGCGGTGCCGAACGTCCTCACCCAGCGGCTGCCCGGCTCGCCGTGCGCGGCCGAGGTCGAACTGCGGCTGGACGGCGCGGAGACGGGCGCACGGGCCGGACTCGCGGTGCTCGGGGACGCCTACGCCTGGATCGGCCTCGAACGGGACGCGGACGGCACGGCCTGGCTCGTGCACCGGTTCGCCGAGCCGGCCGCGGCGGCGGCACCGGGAACGTCCCCGGAGCGGCGGGAGAGCGAGCGGGACGCCGCCCGGCCGGTCCCCGTGCCCGCGGGACGGGTCCGGCTGCTGATCGAGGCCGGACCCGGGGCGCGCTGCCGCTTCGCCTACGACGCCGGGGCCGGGCCGCGCCCCTCGGGGCCCGTGTTCGCCGCCACCCCCTGGCGCTGGGTCGGCGCCCTGCTCGGCCTGTTCGCCCTGGCGCCCGAGGGACCGGGCCCCGCCGGGGCGGCCGTCTTCACGCACTTCCGCATCACCCCGTCCTGAACCCGTCCGGGCCGGGACACGGCACGACGACCGCCGACGGTCCCCGCCGGCGGCCGCGAGAACGGACACCGGTAAGACCGGGCACCCGCGAGAGCGGACACCCGCCCCACACCGTCACATCCCCGTTGGATCCAGAAGAAGAGAGCCGACCGATGAAGAAGACCATCCGCAGAAGCAGGCGCGCCGCCACGGCCGTCGCCCTGGGTTCCGTGCTCGTGCTGACCGCCACCGCCTGCGGCGACGACGGCAGCGGCAGCGCGGGGGACAAGGGCGGTGAGGGCTCGGGCAAGGGCACGATCACCTTCTGGGACAACAACGGCGGTGTGCGCACCGACATCTGGAAGCAGGTCATCGCCGACTTCGAGAAGAAGTACCCGGACATCAAGGTCGAGTACGTGGGCATCCCGGCCGCGAGCGCCCAGTCGAAGTACGACACCGCCATCCAGGGCGGCGGGCTGCCCGACGTCGGCGGGGTGGGCACCGCGATGCTCGCCGAGGTCGCGGTGCAGGGCGCGCTGGAGCCGCTGGACGACCGGATCGCGAAGAGCCCGCTGAACGGCAAGCTGAACGAGGGCCTGCTGGCGATCTCCACATCGGCGGGCGGCGGGGACGCCCTCTACCAGGTGCCGACCTCGGCGAACAACGGCACCCTGTGGTACCGCACCGACCTGTTCGAGCAGGCCGGCCTCGACGCGCCGACCACCTGGTCGAAGTTCTACGACGCGGCGGACAAGCTCACCGACAGGGCCAAGAACCGGTTCGGCTTCACCATCCGCGGCGGCGAGGGCGCCATCGCGCCGGCCCTGGACGCGGTGTACGGCCAGACCGGGATCACCTCGTTCTGGAAGGGCGACAAGACCACCGTCAACGATCCGCGGAACGTGGCCGCCCTGGAGAAGTACGTCGCCCTGTACAAGAAGGTCACCCCGGCCGCCGACGTCAACAACGACTTCACCAAGATGGTCGCCCAGTGGGACAGCGGCACGATCGGCATGCTGAGCCACAACCTGGGCTCCTACCAGGACCATCTCAAGGCGCTGGGCGAGGGGAAGTTCCGCGGCATCCCGAACCCGACGCTTCAGGACGGCACCCGGGTGCAGGTGTCCAACCCGGTCGACGGGCTGAGCCTGTTCAAGTCGAGCAAGAACAAGGCGGCGGCCTGGAAGTTCATCGAGTTCGCGGTGTCGCACGAGGAGAACTCCAAGTTCAACCGGTCCGCGGGCCAGGTCCCGGCGAACACCGACGCGGCCAAGGACGCCTGGATCCAGCAGTCCGAGCCGACGAAGCTGGCGGCGCAGGCGCTGGACGGAGCCAGCACCAAGATCGTGCAGCTGCCGTACTACCTGCCCGACTGGAACACCATCTCGAAGGCCGACAACGAGCCGAACTTCCAGAAGGTGCTGCTCGGGAAGATGACCGCGAAGGACTTCCTGGACACCCTGGCCGACCAGCTCAACACGGCGCAGGCCGACTGGAAGCAGAACCACTGAGGTCCCGGTGGGTCCCGGCGGCGGGGAGCCGCCGGCGTCCGGCGCGGGCCGGGGCGCGCGGCTCCCCGCGCGCCCCGGCCTTCCCGGCCGGCGACTCCACCGCAGCACCGAAGACCCCCGCCGAGGCCCCGGCCGGGACCCGGCGCTCACCTGGCCCGCATCGGACTCGTCACCGAGGAGAACACACCATGCGTCATATATGTCATGAACGTGCCACCCGGGCGGCCGTCGCCGCGACCTGCGCCGGCCTCGTGCTCACCGTCACCGGCACCGCCGCCGCACAGCCCGCCCACCGCGCCGACGCCACCCGACAGGTGCTGCCCGCGAACGACGGCTGGGGCGCCCACGGCACCGGCACCACCGGCGGCGCCGCCGCCGACCGCGCCCACGTCTACACCGTCACCACCTGGGAGGAGTTCAAGGCCGCCCTGGCCGACGGCGGCAGCGCGCCCAGGATCGTCAAAGTCAAGGGCACCATCGACGCCGACGGCCCGGACTGCACCTCCTTCCAGGCGCCCGGCTACGACCTCGCCACCTACCTGGACACCTACTCCCCGCAGAACTGGGGCCGCGACACAACCCTGGACGACGAGCCCGCCGACAGCCCCGAGGGGCTGCGCCGCGCCTCCGCCGCCCGCCAGGACGCCTACATCAAGGCGTTCGTCCCGGCCGACACGACCATCGTCGGGATCGGCAAGAACGCCGGCTTCAAGGGCGCCAGCCTGCAGATCAAGGACGTCGACAACGTCATCGTCCGCAATCTGACCTTCGAGAGCCCCCTCGACTGCTTCCCGCAGTGGGACCCGACCGACACCGCCGACGGCAACTGGAACTCCGAGTACGACAGCGCCGTGATCTACGGCTCCACCCATGTGTGGATCGACCACAACACCTTCACCGACGGCGACCACCCCGACAGCACCCTCCCGTACTACTACGGCCGGATCTACCAACAGCACGACGGTGAACTGGACATCGTCAAGGGCGCCGACTACGTCACGGCCTCCTGGAACGTCTTCAAGGACCACGACAAGACGATCCTGATCGGCAACAGCGACAGCGCCTCGACCGCCGCGGTCGACCGCGGCCACCTCAAGGTCACCTTCCACCACAACCTGTTCGCGAACCTGGTCGAGCGCGCGCCCCGGGTCCGCTTCGGACAGGTCGACTCCTACAACAACCACTTCGTCGCCGAGGCGGGCTACGGCTACACCTACGGCATCGGCATGGAGTCCCAACTCGTCGCCGAACACAACGCGTTCACCCTGGCCGACGGGGTCACGGCGGGGTCCGTCCTGAAGAAGTGGAAGGAGGCGCCGGTCACCGCCGAGGACAACTACGTCAACGGCGTACGGACCGACCTGATCGCCGTCCACAACGCCGAGGTCCCCGGCGAGACCCTGCAGCGCGGCGCGGGCTGGACACCCACCCTGCGCACCCGGATCGACCCGGCCAGGGCCGTGCCCGGCATCGTCGGCCACCGAGCGGGCGCCGGCCGGCTCGGCTGACCCGCAGCGCACGGGCCGGGGCCCACGGCCCCCGGCCCGCCCGGACCAACCGCCGCACCGCGAAGGAGCTTCCGCATGCCCTCGCCCCACCCCCCGAATTCCCTGACCAGAAGGGGCTTCCTGGCCGCCGGAGCCGCGGCGGGCGCGGCGCTCGGCCTCGCCCCGGCACCCGCCAGGGCCGCCGCGGCGCCCCGCCCGTTCGGCCGCCACGGCTCCCCCCGGCACCGCCTCACGCCCCGCACCCTCTACGTCGATCCGCACGGCCGCGGCGACGTCACCACCGTCCGGGACGCCGTGTCCGCCGCGAGCGGCGACGGCTGGACGCTGGTCATCGCCCCCGGCGTCTACCGCGAGACGGTCACCCTCGACGCCGGCCGCACCGGGGCGACCTGGATCGGCGCCTCGGAGGACCCCCGGGACGTCGTGCTCGTCTACGACAACGCGGCCGGCACGCCCAAGCCCGGCGGCGGCACCCACGGCACCACCGGCTCGGCCACCACGACCCTCCAGGCGGACGGCTTCACCGCCCGCTGGATCACCTTCGCCAACGACTGGCTGCGCGCCGACCATCCGGACATCACCGGGACCCAGGCGGTGGCCGTCAAGGTGCAGGGCGACCGCAGCGCCTTCCTGCACTGCCGCTTCCTCGGCCACCAGGACACCCTGTACGCCGACTCGACGGCGCTCGCCGCCTTCGCCCGCCAGTACTACCGCCACTGCTACATCGAGGGCGACGTGGACTTCGTCTTCGGCCGGGCCACCGCCGTCTACGAGGACTGCCACTTCCGCACCCTGGACCGCACCGACCTGGGCTCGGCCCCGTACGGCTTCGTCTTCGCGCCGTCCACGGCGGGCGCCAACCCGCGCGGCTTCCTGGTCACCCGCGGCCGGATCAGCAGCGCGGCCCCGGACGGCGCGTACAAACTGGCCCGCCCCTGGGTGCCCAGCTCGGACGTCACCGCCCGCCCGATGCTCACCGTGCGCGACACCCGGCTCGGCCCCGGCGTCGACGCGACCGCGCCCTACGCCACCATGTCCAACGCCTTCCCGTGGCAGGAGCAGCGGTTCGCCGAATACCGCAACACCGGCCCCGGCGCCGCGGTCGTCGTCCCCGGCAACCGGCCCCAACTCACCGACGCCGAGGCCGAGTCGCACACCCCGGCGGCCTACCTCGGCGACTGGCGGCCCCCGGCCGTCCGCCCGCGGTAACCGGCACGGCCGCCCGCCCTTGAAGCGGCGGACACGTTCAGGAACCCGGGCCGAACCGGATTCCGCCGTGCACGTCACGGCTCTGCACGAGCGAGGTGACCGTTCCGCTGTTGCTGTTGTGCACGGACCCGGCGGGCGCGCCGAGTTCGCGGACGAGGCCGAGGAGTTCGGGCCGCTCGGCGACGGCGGCCAGCAGGAACGCGGTCCAGCGGGCGGTGACCCGGTCCCGCGCCTCGCCGTCGTGCGGTGCCTGGCCGTCGTCCGGGTCCGCGTCGGCCGTGTGCCGGTGCGCGTCGTCCAGCCGCCGCTCGATCTCGTCCGCCGGCTCGCCGGTCCGCCCGCTCCACCGGGCCGCGAGCCAGGCGCGCACCCGCTCCCAACCGTCGGTCATGATCGCGGCGACCAGCGCCTGGGCCCCCGGTGCCACGATCGGCGTCAGATCCATCGCGGTGTCCCCCTCCGTCCGCTCGGCGGCTCGACGGTCACCGTCGGCGACGGCTCCCGCACAGTGATGGTGTCCGCCGTCCGCCGCCGCCAATCGTGGGAAGCCTCTCCGATGCGGCCGTGGCCCGGCGGCTGCCTACGGCCGTGCACGCCCCGGCGCGGCGAAGCCGCCCGTCACGGAGGCGCGGCGCCCGTCGTCCGCCGTGCCGGTGACGGTGTAGCGGTCGCGCCCGGCGTCCCGGCCGCCGCGGTCGTGGTCGTACTGCCCGGCGAAGATCCATGCGCCCGCCGGGACCGTACGCCCCCGTCTGAGCGTCCAGGTGAAGACGAGGAAGCCGTCCCGTTCACGTGCCGTCAGCGCGAAGTCGTCCTCGGGCAGTGTGCGCCAGGCACCGGTGGAGGTCACCCCGCCGGTCTGGGCGACGGCCAGCCGCACGCTGAGGGAGGTCAGCGGCCGCGACGTCCTCAGGGTCACCTCGCTCTGCGCCCAGAACGCGTTGCTGTGCGGGTCGACCGCGCCGTCCGCCGACAGCGGGCCGTCCCGCGCGCCACGCGCGACGGGCGCCGGGCTCCGCGGCCCCGGGTCCTGCGAGGCCGCGACGGTCCGCCGCGCCGGCGGGGCCTCCCCGGCGAGGGACACCACCCCGTACCCACCAAGGGCAACCACCCCGGCAACCCCCATCACAGCCCCGACCACCCACCCCCAACCCCCGACCCACACCCCGCGGGTCACCGTCTGTGCCCTGCCCCGTTCGATGCGGGCCAGGATGCGGGCGCGGTCCGGGTGGTGTGTGTCGGCCGCCGCGCGCAGCCGGGCGCGCACCTCCCGCTGCGCCTCCTCGGGCCCCTCAGGTCCCTCCCCGGGCCCTTCCTCGGGCGTCTGCCGTGCCGTCATCGGCGCCGTCCTCCGCTTTCGCCGCCGGGCACCCGCAGGGCCGCGGCCGTCTCCGCCCGGTGTGCCGCCCCCACCACCGCGGGCATCGCCCGCGGCGACTCCCGCGGGCCAAGCCGCCGCTGGAGTTCGGCCATGCCCTTCGACGTCTGGCTCTTCACCGTACCCACGGAGATACCGAGGGCGAGCGCGGTCTCCCGCTCCGACAGGTCGAAGGCGTGCCGCAGCACCACACACGCCCGTTTCCGGAACGGCAGCCCGCGCAGCGCCTCCCGCACATCGACCACGCCCGGCACGTCCGGGTTCTCGGTGCGCTCCTCGCGGTGCGGCCAGAACAGCGCGATCCGGCGCCGCTCGCGGACCGCGCTGCGGATCCGGGTGCGGGCCAGATTGGCGACCACGCCCCGCGCGTACGCCACCGGGTGGTCGGCCGCCCGCACCCGGTCCCAGCGGTGCCACAGCGCGAGCAGCGCATCCGCGGCCAGATCGTCGGCGGCGTCCGGCTCCCCCGTCAACAGGTGGGCGAGGCGGGAGAGTTCGGCGTAGTGGCGTTCGAAGAAGGCATGGAACTCCGCGGCGGCGTCGTCCGCGACGTGACCCACGCGTCTGTCTCCTCGCAGCGCTTCCCGGCGCCGAACGGCGTGCGCCGGACGGGACCGGGAACTGTAGCAGCGGTCGTGCGATTCCTCGAACAATGCAGGGGCGGCCGAACCCGATTTCCTTAACACGGCGAAAACCTGAGACCGCGTCGACGCGGGAACAATCCAGCCAGCATCCGCGCACCGATCACTCAGGCATCGAGGAGCCCGACCATGTCCGAGACGCAGAAGGCGGCCGACCGGTCACCCGCCCCGCCACCCGGAACCGGCGGCGTCGACCGGTACTTCAGGATCACCGCCCGGGGCTCCACCCTGGGCCGGGAGATACGCGGCGGCTTCGCCACCTTCTTCACCATGGCCTACATCCTCGTGCTGAACCCGATCATCCTGGGCGGCGCCAAGGACAAGTTCGGCCATCAGCTCGACACCGGCCAACTCGTCACCGCCACCGCCCTGGTGGCCTGCGTGATGACCGTCGTCATGGGGGTCGGCGGCAACCTCCCGCTCGCCATCGCCGCCGGTCTCGGCCTGAACGCCGTCGTCGCCTTCCAGCTCGCCCCCCTGATGAGCTGGGACGACGCGATGGGTCTCGTCGTCATCGAAGGCGTCGTGATCTGCGTCCTGGTGCTCACCGGACTCCGGGAAGCGATCATGAACGCGATCCCGCAGCAGCTCAAACAGGCGATCGGCGTCGGCATCGGACTGTTCATCGCGTTCATCGGCTTCGTCGACGCCGGGTTCGTCAGCCGCGTCCCGGACGTCGCGAACACCACCGTGCCCGTCCAACTGGGCTCCGTCGGGCGACTGACCGGCTGGCCCGTCCTCGTGTTCTGCCTCGGCGTGCTGCTGACCGTCGCGCTGCTCGCGCGCGGGGTGAAGGGCGCGATCCTCATCAGCATCGTCACGATGACCGTCGTCGCGATCGTCATCGACGCCGTCGCCGACATCAAGAGCTGGGGCCTGACCACACCCAAGGTGCCCGACGAGATCGTCGCCGCCCCCGACTTCGGGCTCTTCGGTCACTTCAGCCTGTTCGGCGGCTTCGCCGAGGCCGGCGTCCTCACCGCCGTCCTGCTCGTCTTCACCCTGATCCTGTCGGACTTCTTCGACGCCATGGGCACCATCGTCGGCGTCAGCGCGGAGGCCGGGCTGCTCGACGAGCGGGGCCAGGTGCCGCACATCGGCCGTGTGCTGTTCATCGACGGGGCCGCCGCGGTCGCCGGCGGGATCGGCTCCGCCTCCTCCAACACCGCCTACATCGAGTCGGCGGCGGGCGTCGGCGAGGGCGCCCGCACCGGCTTCGCCAACCTGGTCACCGGCGGACTCTTCGGTCTCGCGCTGTTCCTGACCCCGCTGCTGACCATCGTCCCGCTCCAGGCGGCGGCGCCCGCGCTGATCGCGGTGGGCTTCCTGATGATGACCCACGTCAAGCACATCGAGTGGGACAGGTACGAGATCGCCGTCCCTGCCTTCCTCACCATCGCCGCGATGCCGTTCACGTACTCCATCACCGACGGCATCGGCGCCGGGTTCCTGTCCTATGTCGTCATCAAGACGGTGCTGGGCAGGGCCAGGGAGGTCAACTGGCTGCTGTGGGCCGTCTCCGCACTGTTCCTGGTGTACTTCGCGATCGACCCGGTGGAACAGCTCCTCGGCGTGAAGTAGACGCCGGGGACCTCGCGCCCCGCGAGGGGCGCGGGGAACCGCGCGATCAGTCACGGACGACCCGCGGCCGACCACGCGGCGTTCCGCCTCCCTCAGTTCTTCAACGCGGCCCGCATCATGGCCTGCGCGACCGGCGCGGCCAACCCGTTGCCGCTGACCTCCGACCGCGCCGCGTCCGACTGCTCGACCATCACCGCGACGGCGACCTCCTTGCCCGATGTGTCGGACGTGCCGTAGGAGGTGAACCAGGCGTACGGTGTCTTGCTGTTGTTCTCGCCGTGCTGCGCGGTGCCGGTCTTGCCGCCGACGGTGACGCCCGGTATCCGCGCGTTGGTGCCGGTGCCCTGCTCGACCACCGTCCGCATCGCCGACTGGAGTTGCCCGGCGGTCGTGGAGCTGACGATCCGGGTGCCGTGGGCGCCTTCGTCATAGTTGCGCACCACATCACCGCCGCTGTCGGTGATGCGCGACACCATATGGGGCGAGACCAGTACCCCGTCGTTGGCTATGGCTGCCGACACCATCGCCAGTTGCAGCGGGGTCGCGGTCACATCGAACTGGCCGATGCCCGACAGGGCGGTCTGCGCGTCGTCCATCCCGGACGGGTAGACGCTGGTGTAGGCCCGTACCGGCACGTCCAGCCTGTCGTCGTCGAAGCCGAACTTGTCGGCCATCGCCTTCACCTTGTCCTGGCCGAGGTCGACGGCCATCTTCGCGAAGACGTTGTTGCAGGAGTACCGCAGGGCGGTGCGGATCGAGGCGTTCTCGCAGGGCGCGGAGGTGTTCTCGTTGGCGAGGTCCCGTGTGGTGCCGGGCAGCCGGTACGGGTCCGGGCTGTCGGTCGGTTCGTCCACCGTCGCGTACCGCCCGTCCTCCAGCGCCGCCGCCGCGACGACCAGCTTGAACGTCGAGCCCGGCGGCAGCGGCTGGCGCAGCCCGCGGTTGGTCAGCGGCTTGTCCGGGTCGGCGTTGAGCCGCTTCCAGGCGGACCCGGCGGTGTTGGCGTCGGTGAGCGTGCTCGGGTCGTACGACGGGGTCGACACGACCGCGAGGATCCGGCCGGTCTTGGGATCGATCGCGACGGCGCCGCCCTTCTTGTCGCCGAGCGCGTCGTACGCAGCCTTCTGCACGTCCGGGTCGATCGTCGTGACCACGTCGCCCGGGTCGGCCCGCTCGCCCGTGATCGTGTCCATGACGGTCTTGAGCCGGGTGTCCGTGCCGTTGAGCAGGTCCTGGTAGATGCCCTCCAGCTGGGTGGGCGCATAGCTCTGCGAGGCGTAGCCGGTCACCGCGGCGTACAGCGCGCCGTCCTTGTAGGTGCGCTTGTACGCGAGGTCGCCCCCCGAGGCGCGCGCCGAGCCGGTGATCGACTCCCCGGCCACGATGATGTTCCCGAGCGGTGCCGCGTACGTCCGGATCGCGTTGCGCCGGTTGTTCTTGTCGTCCGCGAGGGCCTTGCCGTCGTAGAACTGCACCCAGGTCGCCCGCAGGAGCAGGGCGAGCACGAGCAGCAGCGCGAAGACGGACGCCCGCCTGATCGTCTTGTTCATCCCGGTGACAAGGACGAGGCAGCGGTGGGAAACGTTCCCGTTGGCCCGTTTTCTCATCGTGCGCTCAGAAAACCCGCCTCGTACGCGGCGATCACCGCCTGGGTGCGGTCCCGGGTCCCCGTCTTCGCCAGGACCGCCGCCACATGCGTCTTCACCGTGGCGGGCCCCACCCGCATCCGGCGCGCGATCTCCGCGTTGGTCAGCCCGTCGGCCAGATGCCGCAGCACCTCGCGCTCGCGGCCCGTGAGCCTGGCCGCCCAGGCCGGGGGAGCCGGGTACGCGCGCGCGTGCTGTGCGGCGAGGCTCCGTACGGCGGACGGGAACAGCAGGCAGTCGCTGCGCGCGACCAGCCGCACCGCCTGGACGAGGGTGTCGGCGTCGGCCCGCTTCAGCAGGAACCCGGCGGCCCCGACGCGCAGCGCGTCGTACACATACGCGTCGTTCTCGAAGGTGGTCACGACCACGACGCGAGGTGGCGCGTCGAGCGTGGCCAGGATCCGCTCGGTGGCCCGGATCCCGTCCGTCTCGGGCATGCGCACATCCATCAGCACCACGTCGGGCCGCAGCTCCCGCACCACCGACACGGCCTCGGCGCCGGTCGCCGCCTCGCCGACCACCACCAGGTCCGGTTCGGCGGCGAGGATGGCGCGCAGGGCGGTGCGCACCATGCGCTCGTCGTCCGCGACGACGATACGGATCGACGGCGGTGCGGGCGGCGGTGCCGGCGCGGATGCCGGCGGCGGTGTCGGCGGCGGTGTCATTCGGGTCCCTTCCACGGCAGTCGTACGTGCAGCCGCCACGTCCCGCCGGACGCGCCCGCCCGGCACTCCCCGCCGAGCAGCCGCACCCGGTCGGCGATGCCGCGCAGGCCGTGGCCGCCGCCGGGACGGGAGACGCCGGCGGCGCCCAGCGGGTTCTCCACGGTGATCTCCAGCCGTCCGCCGGCGCCGCCGATGCGCACGGCGACCGGTTCCCCCGCCGCATGCCTGAGCGCGTTGCTCAGCCCCTCCTGCACGATCCGGTATGCCTCGCGGGAGACCAGCGGCGGCAGGGCGGCGGGATCGGTGGTGACGGTGGCCGTCACCCGCTGTCCGCCGGCCCGGGTGCGGCGCACCAGCCCGTCGAGGTCGGCCGCGAGGGTCGGCGCGGGCGCCGTGCCGGGCGTATCGCCGTCCCGCAGCACACCGAGCACGGCGTCGAGTTCGCCGACGGTGCGCCGGGTGGTGTCCTCGATGGCGGCCAGCGCCTCGCGCACGAACCCCGGGTCGGTGTCCAGGACCCGGCGGGCCGCGCCCGCCTGGAGGGTGACCGCGCTCAGCGCGTGCCCGACGGAGTCGTGCAGTTCGCGCGCGAGCCGGTTGCGCACGGCGAGGTCGGCGGCGCGCGCCTCGGCCGCCGCGAGCCGGTCCTCGGGCGTGGGCCCGAGCAGCGCGGGCGCCCACCGGGCGAGCAGCGTGCCGCACCCGGCGGCGCAGCCCGCGAGCGCGAGCAGCAGGGCGATACCGGCCGGCGGGCACAGCGGCAACGCCCAGGGCCTGCCGAGGACTTCGGGCAGCCCGAGCCGTGCGTCGCCCAGCACCGCGGGGACGGGCAGCACGATGAGCACCAGCGCCAGCGGCGGCACGGCGAGGGACATCCCCGCGACGATGCCGCCGAACCCGAGGTGCAGCGTGAACCAGGCCGCCGTGCGCCCGCGCGCGGCCCGGGTACGGGCCGGGCCCTGGTCCAGCGCGTCCGGGGGGAGCCCGCACAGGGCGCGTGCGGCGGCGGCCTCCAGCGGCCGGGCGAGCGGGAACAGCAGCGCGGTGAGCGCGGCGAGCGGCAGCCCCAGCGCGAAGGAGGCGAGTTGCAGCGGCAGTTCGGAGAACACCTGGCGCGAGCCGGTGAGCGGCCCGACGACCACCGCGCCGACGAGGACGTACGGCATGGCGAGCGCGCCGCCCAGGATCAGATGGATCCAGCGGCGGCGCGCGGTACGGCCGAACACCGACCGGGCGAACTTGCTCACGCCGGTGGCCGCTTCGGGGCCTCGGCGTGCCGCTCGGCGCAGAAGTGGGCGCCGAGGGCCGCGACCAGGACGCCGGTGACGAGCTGGCCGGCGTAGGTGAGGTTCATCAGCTGCGTCGGCGGGTCGCCGAGGTCGCCGCCGTCGCCGAGCGGGGCCAGCGACAGCCAGCCGCCCCAGCAGGCGGTGCCGCCCGAGCCGAGCCAGGCCAGGGTCAGCGGCACCGCGACCGGCAGGGTACGGGCGTGCCGGGAGCCGAGCAGCCGGCCGCCGGTGACGGCGGCGAGCAGAAAGCCGATGGCCACGGCCTCCATCACATAGAAGTCACTGGTGCGGTGTGCGGCACGGCCGGGGCCGAGCCCCGCGGTGCCGCCCAGCATCCAGACGAGATGGGTGCCGAGGGGCAGCAGCGCGGCGAGCGTGGCACCCCCGGCGCAGGCCCGCTGCGCCGCCCGGGTGGTCCCGGCCGGCAGGTCGCCCACCCTGCCGCGCCACACCCGGCCCCAGCGGTCGCGTGCGTACAGCGCGAACAGCGCGCCCAGCGCGAGCCCCTGCACGATGAACCCGGTGTAGACGACGGCGAAGACCCATGCGTCGAGGAAGGGCCGGCGCCCGGGATCCGCGGGCCCGGCGCCGCCCTGGGCGAGCGCGCCGGCGACCAGTTGGAGCGGATAGCCGGCCGTGATCGGCGCGAGCAGTCCGGTGCCGACCCAGACGGGGAACACCGCGGCCCAGGCGGGTGCCGTCCGGGCCCGCGGCCGGGTCAGCATCACCGCGAGCACGATCACGGCCGCGTCCAGCAGCACGCTCAGCGCGTTGGCGACCGCCATCGTGGTGCGGTGCTCCAGCAGCGGGCTGCCCTGCGGTATCCCGGCTCGGCTGCCCGCGAGCCAGGCGGCCTTCAGTCCGATGTACGGCACACAGGCCACGATCGCGACGGACCGCAGCAGCCGGCGGCGCGGATCGAGCCGGGGCACGGTGGCGCGGGGCGCGGGTACGGGCGGGGCGGCGGACGCCGGGGGCGGTGTCATGGGTCCACGCTCCCGGGCGCACCGGTCGCGGCACCTCCCGCGCCGTGACGATTCGCCTCCGCCGCGCGGGGGAGAGGGCCCTCGTCCGTCACAGCCTGCGCGTGGCCAGCGTCAGCCGGTCGCGGGCGTCGAACAGGGCGTCCTTGACCATCTGTTCATGGGCCGGGGTCAGCCGGGCCACCGGCACCGAGCAGCTGATCGCGTCGCGGGCCGGCGTGCGGTAGGGGATGGCGACGCCGAAGCAGCGCAGCCCGAGCGTGTTCTCCTCCCGGTCGACGGCGAAGCCCTGCTCCCGGATCTGGTGCAGCTCCTCGATGAGCTTTTCCCGGTCGGTGAGGGTGTGCTCGGTCAGGGCGGGCAGCGTCTGTGGGAGCAGCTTGCGCACCTGCTCGTCGGTGTGGGTGGCGAGCAGCGCCTTGCCGAGGGACGTGGAGTGCGCGGGCAGCCGGCGGCCCACGCGGGTGAAGGGGCGCAGATAGTGCTGCGACTGACGGGTGGCCAAGTAGACGACGTTCGTGCCGTCGAGGCGGGCCAGATGGATGGTCTCCGTGGTGTCGTCCGACAGGCGGTCAAGGGTGGGGCGGGCCGCGGCCACCACCTCGTCGCCGTCGATGTACGACGTCCCCACGAGCAGGGCCCGCACCCCGATGCCGTAGCGCGTGCCGGTGGCGTCCGTCTCCACCCAGCCCAGCTCCACGAGGGTGCGCAGCAGCATGTACAGGCTGGACTTGGGGTACCCGACGGCCTCCTGGACGGACGCGAGGGAGTGCATACCGGGCCGGCCGGCGAAGTATTCGAGCAATTCAACGGTCCGCACCGCGGATTTGACCTGCGCCCCGCCGCCTGTCTCGCCTGCCGACATCGCCCTTGACCCCTTCGTTGGACGGGAAATACTCTCCAACAGCATATTCATCACCTGAGACGGCGTTCAGTATATCGAACGGCCTGGTGGATGACCCAGATCTTTGTGGAGGGACCCGCGGTGGCAGCAGCACCAGTCTGGAGTGTCGACCCGCGTACCGGGAAGCAGCGTGAACAGGTTGCGGTGGAGGCCACGGCCGAGGAGGTCGACGCCGCGGTACGGGCCGCCCACGCCGCGCGCGGCTCCCTGGCCGACCGCGCGGTCCGCGCGGCCTTCCTGCGCTCGGCCGCGGCGGGCCTGGACGCGGCCCGGGACCGGCTCGTCGAGGCCGCCGACGCGGAGACCGCGCTCGGCCCGGTCCGGCTGACCGGCGAACTCGCCCGCACCACCTACCAGCTGCGCGCCTTCGCGAAGCTCGTCGACGAGGGCGCCTTCCTCGACGTCATCATCGACCACCCCGACGACACCGCCACCCCACCCGTGCCGGACCTGCGCCGCATCAAGGTCCCGCTCGGCGTCGTCGCCGTCTACTCGGCGTCCAACTTCCCCTTCGCCTTCTCCGTCGCGGGCGGCGACACCGCGAGCGCGCTGGCCGCGGGCAACCCGGTGGTCGTCAAGGCCCACCCCGACCACCCGGCCCTGTCCGAACTGGTCGCCGACACGCTGCGGCGCGCCGCCGCCGAGCACGGCATCCCGGCGGGCGCCGTCGGCCTGGTGCACGGCTTCGAGGCGGGCATCGAACTGATCAAGCACCCGCTGGTCGCCGCGGCCGGGTTCACCGGTTCCGTGCGCGGCGGCCGTGCCCTGTTCGACGCGGCGGCCGCCCGGCCCGTCCCGATCCCCTTCCACGGCGAGCTGGGCTCCCTGAACCCGGTCGTCGTCACCGAGGCCGCCGCCGCCGAGCGCGCCGAGGCGATCGGCGCCGGCCTCGCCGGTTCCATGACCCTCGGCGTCGGCCAGTTCTGCGTGAAGCCGGGCCTGGTGCTCGCGCCGTCGGGCGCGGCCGGCGACCAGCTGGTGAAGTCCCTGACCGACGCGGTCAGCGACACCGAGGCCGGGGTCCTGCTGGACCACCGCATGCGGGACAACTTCATCGCCGGGGTCGCCGAACGCGCCGGGCTGGACGGCGTGGACTCCCCGGTCACCCCGGGCGCGGGCGGCGAGCACACGGTGAGCGCGGGCTTCCTCACGGTGCCGGCCGCGAAGCTGGCCGAGGCGGGCGCCTACGACCTGCTCCTGGAGGAGTGCTTCGGACCGGTGACGGTCGTGGCCCGCTACGACGACGAGGCCGAGGTCGGCGCCGTGCTGTCCCGGCTGCCCGGCAACCTCACCGCGACCGTGCAGCTGTCCGCCGAGGAGGCGGCGGGCGCCGGCCGGGGCGCCGAGATCCTGGCCGAGCTGACCCCGCTGGCCGGCCGTGTCCTGGTCAACGGCTGGCCGACGGGGGTCGCGGTGGCGCCCGCCCAGCACCACGGCGGCCCCTATCCGGCGACGACCTCCACCTCGACCTCCGTGGGCGGCACGGCGATCGAGCGCTGGCTGCGGCCGGTCGTCTACCAGAACACCCCCGAGGCCCTGCTCCCGCCGGAACTGCGGGACGACAACCCGCTGGGGCTGCCCCGCCGGTTCAACGGCGTCCTGGAGCGGTAGCGCTCCGCTGGGTGCGCCGCTATGTGTTCCGGGTCGTCTGCGGCGCCGTCGTGGCTGGTCGCGCAGTTCCTCGCGCCCCTTCGGGGCGCGGGCGAACCGGACGTGAGTGGCGTGCGCCGGCGCGTGGTGTGCGTGCCCCTGGGGCGGCCGTGGCGGGCGGCTGCGAGAATCGGCCGATGGACGTGGAACTTCCCGAGCTGCCCTTCCCGCTGCGCACCTACGGACCCGACGGCCACTGGTCCTATGAGGACGGCGTGCTCACCGGGTGGGCCGGTCCCCGGCAGGACCGCTTCGTGCCGCCGACCGGGGAGGCCCTGGACCCGGCCTCCGACGCACCCCGGCTGCTCGGGGCGCCGGAGGGTGACTTCCAGCTGATCGCCCGGGTCACCGTAGGGTTCCGGGCCGCCTTCGACGCCGGTGTGCTCTACGTCCACGTCGGCGACCGGGCCTGGGCCAAGCTCTGCCTGGAGTACTCCCCGGACCTGCCCACCGTCTGCACGGTGGTCACCCGGGGCCACTCCGACGACGCCAACTCCTTCACCGTGGACGGCAGTTCCGTCTGGCTGCGGATCAGCCGCACCGGCCGCGCATTCGCCTTCCACGCCTCCCGCGACGGCGCCCGCTGGACCTTCGTACGGCTGTTCACGCTGGACGGCGAGAAGGAGACGGGCGCCGCCCTGGTCGGCTTCCTGACCCAGTCGCCGATGGGGGAGGGGTGTGTCGTGACCTACGACCACATCGAGTTCAGGCCCGCCTGGCCGAGCGACCTGAGGGACGGCAGCTGACCGCACGGGCCCGCCCTCGCCACCCCCTGCTCGCCCCGCAGCCCGCGCCCGCACCTGGCCCGGCGCGGTCCGGCGGGCTCCGGCACCGGCCGCCGAACCGGGGAATGGAACAGACTGCTTGAACGTTCACCCACAGCGCGGGGACCGTCCCCGTGCCACCGGGACCTGGAGAGAGCCGACACCATGCGCGTCGAAATCTGGAGCGACATCGCCTGCCCCTGGTGCTACGTGGGCAAGGCCCGCTTCGAGAAGGCGCTCGCGGCCTTCCCGCACCGCGACGGCGTCGAGGTCGTGCACCGCTCCTTCGAGCTGGACCCCGGCCGCGCCAAGGGCGACGTGCAGCCCGTGCTGACGATGCTCACCCGCAAGTACGGCATGAGCGAGGCGCAGGCCCAGGCCGGCGAGGACAACCTCGCCGCGCAGGCCGCCGCCGAGGGCCTGGACTACCGCACCCGGGGCCGCGACCACGGCAACACCTTCGACATGCACCGCCTGCTGCACTTCGCCAAGGAGCACGGCCGCCAGGACGAGCTGATCCAGATCCTGTACCGGGCCAACTTCGCCGAGGAGCGCTCCGTCTTCAGCGAGGGCGACGAACGGCTGGTGCTGCTGGCCGCCGAGGCCGGACTCGACGCCGACGCGGCCCGCACGGTCCTCGCCGACCCCGACGCCTACGCCGACGAGGTCAGGGCCGACGAACGCGAGGCCGCGCAGCTCGGCGCGAACGGGGTACCGTTCTTCGTCCTCGACCGCAAGTACGGTGTCTCCGGCGCCCAGCCCGCCGAGGTCTTCACCCAGGCGCTCACCCAGGCGTGGGGCGAGCGCTCCCCGCTGAAACTGATCGACCAGGGTGCCGCGGACGCCTGCGGCCCGGACGGCTGCGCGGTGCCGCAGAACTGAGAAACCGCAGGTCGGGGCGGACGTATCAGCGTCGCTGAGGAGAACCGCGTAACCATCCGCAATGGACGGTGACTTCACCGGGCCGCACAGTGGACCCATGGAGACCTTCGAGAGCGTCGTCCGCGCCGAGTTCGCCCCGAAGAACACCTATTTGAACACCGCGAGCAGCGGACTGCTGCCGGCCCGGTCCGTCACCGCGCTGCACGAGGCGGTGGCGCTCCGGGCCGCGGGCGCCCCGCTGGACCCGCTGTACGAGGACGTCGAGCGGGCCCGGGCGTCCTTCGCCCGGCTGGCCGGCGTCCCGGCCGGCCGGGTGGCGGCGGGCCCCTCCGTGGCCGCGCACACCGGCCTCGTCGCCGCCTCGCTGCCCGCCGGTGCCGAAGTCCTCACCGCCGAGGCCGACTTCACCTCCGTGGTGAACCCGTTCCACCTGCGCGCCGACCTCAAGGTGCGGACCGTCCCGCTGGAACGGCTCGCCGACTCCGTCCGGCCGGGCACCGCACTGGTCGCGGTGAGCGCCGCGCAGTCCGCGGACGGCCGGGTCGCCGACCTGCCCGCGCTGCGCGCCGCCGCGGCCACCCACGGCGCCCGCACCTACGTCGACTTCTCGCAGGCGGCCGGCTGGCTGCCGATGGACGCCGACGCGTCCGACTTCACCGTCGCCACCACGTACAAGTGGCTGCTCGGCCCGCACGGCGTGGCCTTCCTCGTCGTACCCGAGGACTTCGGCGCGCTGACGCCGCTGCTGGCCGGCTGGGTCGCGGGGGAGAGACCCTGGGAGAGCTGCTACGGGCCCGTCGAGGAACTGGCCCGCTCCGCCCGGCGGTTCGACGTGAGCCCGGCCCTGTTCAGCCATGCCGGGCTGCGCGCCTCGCTCGCGCTGATCGAGGAGATCGGCGTGGCCGCCGTGCACGCCCACGACCTGGCCCTCGCCGACCGCTTCCGCGCCGGGCTCGCCGGGCTCGGCCGCGAAGCCCTGCCCGCGCCCGGCTCGGCGATCGTCTCCGTGCCGGGGCTCGGCCACCGCCGTCCCGAGCTGGCCCGCGCGGGCATCCAGGTCTCCGACCGTGCGGGCCATCTACGGGCCTCCTTCCACCTGTACAACACCCCCGCGGACATCGACCGCCTACTGGACGCACTGTCCGGCTGACCCCCTGATGAGCACGTTGCTGTGCGGGAACGGGTGATGACTCCGACAGCGCGCAGCTCGTGCAGGAGGCTCCGGTCAGGAAGTGGCTCGTCAGGTGGCCGCAGCCCGAAAACGCGCTACGGATGATCTGGCCATCGCCCGCCCGGGATGACTTCGACCAGTGCTGCCGAGCTGCTGGTGGGCGGCGGTGCGAGGCGCATCCACGTATCGCGAATGCAGGGAGCTGCCCCGGTGGACGGAGCGCTCGGAGCCCTACGCCCCCTGGCCGGCGGGGACACGGGCCATCCGTGGCCCCGGGCAAGACCGGCCAGTTACCCGGCGCCCTCCATCATTTCTTGGTCGCGGCCCAGTAATCCTTGAGCATCTCTCCCGGCCAGGCTGGCTCACGGATCTCGCCACGGGGCCCCATCTCAGTGAAGTACGGCGCCAGGTCGTAGACAGGGGTCCCATCGACCGCGTCGAAGTCGGTCACACTCAGATCCAAGCCGTCGACCTTGAGCAGGCGCGGGAAACTGGTGGCGAGCTGGTTCGGTCGCCGATGGTTGCGGTGCGCGAAGGTGCCCGAGGGCTCCCAGCGGGGGTCGTTGCGGGGGCTGCGCGCATGCAGGGCGACGTCATCCGGGGATGCCTTGCTGAAGTGCCAGGTCACGACCAGATGCGAGAACTCCTCCAGGCCCCTCACCACGTCAAGGGGGAACTTCGGGTCCAGACGGATGATGGACTCGACGCCACCCCAGTAGTCGTCGGCGACCTTTGTGCGACCGCCGACGACGTTGCCGATGGGCTCGATCTGCAGCGTCATTGCTTCCCTTCGTCCCTCGAAGTGAGGTGATCAATCTACGGTGCGCAGGTACTCGGTTGCCCTTGATTCCAGCTCAACAGCGGCAGAGATGCCACGCCTACGGTACGGAGACAGAAACTGACGCATCTCGACGACCCGCTGGCGGGCGCGGCCCGAGTAGATGCCCTCCTCCATGGCATCAAGAGCGCTGGACCAGGTGGCACAGGCTTCTTCCACATTGCCTGCGGATATTTGTGTGGCGCCGAGGTACCCGAGGGTCACTGCATGTGTCCTCTTGAACGAAGCGCCTCGTGTCCGCACGCTGCGCCGGAAGTTCTTGACCGCCCCCTTGCGGTCACCCAGGTCGCGAAGGGTGCAGGCCGTTTCATGAGCCAGTGACGCCTCAGCGAAGAAGAACGTGCGAGACGGCTCCTCGATGCCATCATGAGCCTGACGCAGGTCGTCCTCGGCGCGAAGGAGCGCCTTGGCTGCGGCCTGTTTCTGTTCATTCGCGGCGAGACAGCGGGCATGGACGACGCCGAGCAGCGCACGTTCCCGAGGAGTCGCCGACTGATAGCGCTGGCCGGCGATCGAGGCCGTCGACAGTTCCAGCGCATCACTGAAGAACCCCATGTCGAGGGCTTGGTGTGCCATGGCGCGGAAAATGTGGCCTGACAGCGGGGCGTCGCCGGCTCGGGCGGCAAGTTTCACGCCCAGCGTGAAGTACCGCTCGGCGACACCGTGCTCGCCGTTGTCGAAGGCCATCCAACCGGAGAGGTAGGAGCCTTCGGCAGCAGCCGAGTACATGTCGCGGCGCACTTGGTCGTTCGGGAACTCGCCCACCAAGTAACCGGCTACGTCGGACCGGAGGTATTCCACGAGTGCCGTGCGGCCATGGCCACCCCCGCGCCGTTGGTCCATGTGGGAGAAGGCCAGGACCATTTCCCGCACGCTCTCGACATCGCCCCGCCCGACGCGTTGGGTTCCCTTACGGTCCTCGGGCGGTGTCTGCTTCGCCATCTCAGCCCACCAGGCATCTGACGGCACCACGAGCGCCGCAGCAGAGTACAAGCTGCCACGTAGCAGACTGCGCCGGTCCGCATCCAAGTCGGTTCTCCCCAGATCATTCAGCGCGATCAATGGATCGACGCGCCAGTCCAGTGCCCCCTGTGCTGGTGAGCTAGGAACTGTGAACCCGGATTCGTCCGTGGTGACGACTCGTTTCAGACGGCGGGACAGTGCCTCGCACATGATTATGGGGGCTCGCCCGGACGGCTGATGACCTGCCACCCAATGCGTGACGTGCTGTCGCTGAATGCTGGTGTACGCGGTGAGTTGGTTCTCCCTCGCGACTTTGACGAAAGCGGCGGCGGCTTGGGCCCGTGACCAGCCCGCCTCTTCCAGTAGGGCTGCGAACCCCTCGTTTCGCTCGCGCGCCATGGTGCGCCCCCGCACTGCCGATGATCTTGAGCCGTGTGTGTCAACTGCGTTCGGGGCTATGCCCGCGCAGGGTCAGAAGTACCAAAGTACTGCTCAACTCCCGGGGCCTCGACCTCATACCTGGCGGGACGTCACTGCTCGGGGGATCGGCTGGACTCACACGCGAAAAGATCTTGTGTCACGTTTGTCAGTTCGCCACTCCCGGCCTGGTACCCCGCTAGCCGTCACCGCGGTTGGCTCTGTGTATGCGCCAGCGGCCGTGTGGAGGAGCGCGAAAGTGTGCGCTGAGCCCGACCGGCGCTGCTTCTCCCGACAGGACCGGGTGCACATCACGCCGGAAGGACCACTCGTGACGATGACTGCTGCCAGAGCTTCAGGCACTGACGTCCCCAGTTACACAGAGACTTGGCCGTGCGAACCCGAGTCGGCGAGGAAAGCTCGCCTCCTCGTCTCGTCAGCCTTGGCGCTGTGGGGCATAGCTGAGGCAGCAGCGAACGCCGAGCTGATCGCCTCCGAACTCGCCACCAACGCGATTGTCCACTCCCACAGCCGCAATTTCCAGATCAAGATCGCCCGCCCCGATGCGACGACCGTGAAGATCCTCGTCTCGGACACGAACCGGGAAGTGCCTGAGATCTGTGGGGCAGATGAGCACGCCGTCACAGGTCGCGGCCTGAACCTCGTGGACCAACTGAGCACCAAGTGCGGCTACGACCGCAAGCAGTGGGGCAAGGTCGTCTGGGCCGAACTGGAGGTGCTGGCCAGATGACCGCGGTATCGACCTGTCGTCCGCCTTTGGATGCCGACCAACCGGAAAGCCTCGCCAGACGCATGAGGGCTGCATGGCAGCCGATAGCCCCGGCACCGATGTTCGACGACTTGGACCCGGCGATCGGCAAGTGCCCGCCGGCAGACGACACACTCGACCAGATACCGGAGCGCTTAGGCGGTGCGTTGATACACGTGGCCACCGTGCTGCTCCAGGAAGGCGTGAGGGCTGATGCAACGACTCGGCGGCAGCCGAACCCGCTGCCGGCACCAGCCGCCGATGTCCCAGGCGGAACTGAACAGGCTGCGCGACATCGAGCGCATCCCCGCTCTGTCCCGGACAACGTTCAAGGACCGATTCTGGTCCCTGGTGTGGCGGGCGGAGGACTGGTGGCGCCGGCACGCGAGCCAGCGAGAACTGCACCGCAGATCCGACAACACTCGCCAGCTGATCGTGGCGTTCGATCGGGAGTCGGGCCGCTTCGACCCGGAGGTCGGGCTGGCACAGCTGAGAGCAGACATGAGCCGACTCAAGACGCTCGGCGCGCAGCCCTTCGAGGACCACGAATGAGCCCCCGCTCCGGTCAGCTGGCCTGCGCCGCATAGACCCGTGCCTGGTGGCCCGGACCGCCGACGGCGGCCACCAGGCAGGCGCACACCCGGCGCCGGCAAGCACGACCAGACGTCCCATACGCCAGGCGTCTTCCCGCGCCGGGCCCCTTCCTCGCCGCCTTACCCAGCCGCGGCAGAGACACGACCTCACTTGGTCTGGAGGCCAGCATGCAAGAGCTTCGTGCCTTGGCAGCGGATGCTGTCGACTTCACGGCATTACAGAACTTCGCCGCCCTCCGTGGGCAGTTCCGCGTCAGCTTCACTCCTCGCTGCAACGTCGCGTGCTTTTTCTGCCACAACGAGGGAGACGTCCCGCCCCCGGCCACGCGCCTCGATCGCTCCCAGCAGCCCCGCCCCCGAGTGCTGGGTCCCGAGGACTACCTCACGATCATCGGCTCTGTCATGGCCGCGGGGCTGAAACGCGTCTACTTCACTGGAGGGGAACCGCTTGTCTCACCGCTCGCCCGGCCGGTCCTGGAGCAGCTTCCCGAGCATGGCCCGGACGCCAGCTACACCCTCATCACCAACGGCACACGCGTGCGTACCCACAAGGCATGGCTTTCCCGCACTCGCCTGGACAAGATCAAGGTCAGCCTGCACTACTTCTCCGACGAGACACTGCGCAGCATCGCCGGAACTCGGTACGGCATCGACCTGGTCCTCGACGGCATCGAAGCTGCTCGCGAGAGCTGCCCCCGCGTGGAGCTGAACACGCTGTTGCTGAGCGAGAACAAGGACGAGGTTCCTCACATCCTCGACTTCGCGCTCGACCGCCGCCTGCCCGTGCAGTTCATCGAACTGGTCGGCACCGACTTCAACGAGGGGCGCGCAGCTTCCGCTGTGTCCGCCGAGGGCCTGATCACCTACCTGCGGACGCTGACGAGCGACGAACACACCGAGGTCGCCGGCGTCGGTCAAGGCCGCCGGGTCTTCCTCATCGACGGCGTTGAGATCGATGTCATCCACCGCAACCTGGGACGCCACCACGTCGGGCAGTGCGGTACCTGCCCACGCCGCGCCGATTGCGTGGAGGGGTTCTGGGCGCTGCGCCTGGACCACAACGGTGGCTTGCAGCCCTGTCTCCTCCGCGATGACCTCCGTCTTGACCTCGTCCCGCTGCCGGCGTACAGCCGGTTGGCCGACAACGTCGCCAGTCATGTCACCGCCTTCACGGAGGGAACGCTATGACCGCCCGTTCCCCTTGCCTGCCCCCGCCGTACCAGCCCGTCCGTTACGAGGGCGAGCAGGGACCCCTCGTCGTCCTG
Organism: Streptomyces diversicolor; assembly: GCF_057537855.1. Taxonomy (NCBI): domain Bacteria; kingdom Bacillati; phylum Actinomycetota; class Actinomycetes; order Kitasatosporales; family Streptomycetaceae; genus Streptomyces; species Streptomyces diversicolor. The sequence continues at coordinate 89,466 of NZ_BAAJXA010000021.1, read as the reverse complement.
GAAGGCGTTTCCGGCGTCGGCAAGTCCACACTGCGCGCGCTCCTGGAAAACCGGCTCGCCGGTACCGGCATCCACACCCTGCCAGTCCCGCACACCCAGTGGTCCACGAACGTCAACAGCGAGCTGCGATCTCTGCCACAGTTCGCGTTCTACCTCTCGGGCCTCCTGCACGCGTCCGACGCGATCCGGCGGGCGCGCGCCATAGGTCCCGTCATCGCCGACCGGTACGTCTCCTCGGTCGTCGCATGCCACGCGGCTGTGCACCGCGTGCCGGTTAAAACGGTCTGTCAGCTCATGGAGCCCTACCGGACCTACCTGACTCAGCCCACCCGCACGTTCTACATGTCCTGCTCGGAACAGGAACTGCGCAGGCGCATCGCCGGCAAGAGCGACCGCACCCGTGACGATGCCGACCTGCTGGAGGTGGAGGGGCGCCTGACCCGACTGCTGGAGAACTTCGCCGTGGTCGCCAAGGCGGACCCCAGCGCCGTCTTGATCGAGACCGACGACAAGAGCGCCGCCGATATCGCCGACGAGATCGTCACCCACCTGGAGAAGGACCGTGCTGAACCCCATCGACACTGACACCGTCATTCAGCACGGCGGAGCGGTCGGAGTGTTCCCCGGACAGATCCACGAGGGCGTGGCATGGTGGCTGGGAGCCTGCGTCGTCGTCACCCAGAAGGCCGGCCAGATCCTCGTCGCTCACGACGACCACCCGGCCATCGGCGGTTTCGCCTCCCGCTTCTGCCGCGGAGCCATCAACGCCGAGCACTACGCGTGCACCGTGCAATTCATCGGCAGGGACACCCGTGAGCGCCTGCTGTCCGACCTCCGGCAGGCGGGCGTTCCTGGGGCATGGCTGACGGCCTCGGGCGGCGACGGCCGCACGAGGGTGCGCATCGAGCTTTTCAACCGTGAGGGACTACTCCTCGATGAGACCAACGGCCTGGCAGAGATCCGCCGCCGTATTTCCGAGGACCGCGTCCCCATCCCCGTCAACGACCAGGCCAAAGGGCGCGTCGTTCCCCGCCACGACCACCTCACCGGAGGCGACCACCTGTGATCGACGCTGCGGACATCATCCGATCCGGGACCGGGATACTCTTCGTCACCCTCGACTCCCTGCGGTACGACGTCGCCGAGACCGCTCTCACCGCCGACCGGACACCCCGCCTGGCCAAGCTGCTCCCCGGCGGGATGTGGGACCGCCGGCAGACTCCGGGAACCTTCACGCTGCCGGCACACATGGCCTTCTTCTCCGGCTTCCTGCCCAAGCTGCCCCAGCCCGTGCAGCCGTCACGACTCTGGGAGTGCCGCCCGCCCGCCTTCAAGATGGTCCCGCCCGAGACGTTCAAGTTCGACGCACCCAATCTCCTTGAGGGTCTGGTGCAGCACGGCTACCGCACCGTGTGCGTCGGCGGCGTCACCTACTTCTCGCGCGAGACGCCGCTCGGCTCGGTACTGCCCGACCTGTTCCAGGAAGATCACTGGCGGCCCGAGTTCTGCTCCCCCTACCTGGATTCCACCCGGCACCAGGTCGACCAGGCGCTGGAGATCGCCGACCAGTACACCGGTCAGCAACCCCTGTTCCTGTTCGTCAATGTCAGCGCGACACACGTCCCGCACGGGCACTACCCGGACTCCGGCGAGGACACGGCCGCCTCCCAGGCTGCTGCGCTCGCATCGGCCGACGAGCACCTCGGGCGCCTCCTCGACGGGCTCACCGTACGCGGCCGCTGGCTCGTCATCATGTGTGCCGATCACGGCGACGCCTACGGCGACGACGGGTATCACGGACGGGGCATCGCCCACCCGGCAGTGTTCACTGTGCCGTTCGCCTCCTGGGTGCACGGCTGACCGCTAGGCTCAGCCAGCATGAGCGATGCGGCGATGCGCGACGCCTCCGTGGTTGCGGCACGCGACGCGAATGGCCTAGTGGCCCTGCTGAGCGCCGAGTTCACCACCCACGGAGGTGAGTACCTGTTTCTCCCCGGCGGCCGTTTCGAAGCAGGAGAGTCCCCTCTGGACTGCGGCCGTCGGGAACTGCGTGAGGAGGCCGGCGTCACCGCCGTCTCCTGGCGGTCCCTGGGTTCCTACGCCATCACACTCAACTCCCCGGCACGAGTTCACCTGTTCGAGGCCAGCGACCTCACACTCGGACCGCAGGAACTCACCGAGACCGAAATGGACTTCAAGCTGATGTGGTGGCCCATGGACGATGCCCTGCAAGCCGCGCATGACGGCCGGTTCCTTCTCCCCGCCGGGCCGCTCGCTCTTCTCCTGGCACACCACAGGCGGTAACGCCATCGGCGGGCTGTGTACTGCCCGGAACAGCCGCGGCGGGCCGGTGACCGCCGTAAGCCGTCGGACCCGCACTCCTTTCGAGGGAGGCGGGTCCGACGGCTCTTCGCCCGGTCAGCTCGGAGCCGGCTCAGCGGATCGGGGTGAAGTCCCGGGCGCCGATGAAGTCCGGGCGTCGTACGGGTGCCGCGAACGGTTCGACCGCCGTGTTCTCCACGCTGTTGAACACGATGAACACGTTGCTGCGCGGGAACGGGGTGATGTTGTCGCCCGAGCCGTGCATGCAGTTGCAGTCGAACCAGGTCGCGGAGCCCGGCCGGCCCGTGAACAGCCGGATGCCGTGCTCGCCCGCGAGGGCGGTCAGCGCCTCGTCGGACGGGGTGCCCGCGTCCTGCATCTGCAGCGACTTCTTGTAGTTGTCCTCGGGCGTGGCCCCCGCACAGCCGAGGAACGTGCGATGCGAGCCCGGCATGATCATGAGCCCGCCGTTGGTGTCGTGGTTCTCGGTCAGCGCGATCGACACGGACACCGTCCGCATGCGCGGCAGCCCGTCCTCCGCGTGCCAGGTCTCGAAGTCCGAGTGCCAGTAGAAGCCGCTGGCCCCGAAGCCCGGCTTGACGTTGATCCGGGACTGGTGGACGTACACGTCCGAGCCGAGGATCTGCCGGGCCCGGCCGACCACCCGCTCGTCGCGCACGAGGCCCGCGAACACCTCGCTGATCCGGTGGACCTCGAAGACGGAGCGGATCTCCTTCGACTTCGGTTCCACGATCGAGCGCTCGTCGGCGCGCACGGCCGGGTCGGCGACCAGCCGGTCCAGCTCCCGCCGGTAGCGGGCGACCTCGTCTGCCTCGATCAGCTGCTCGACGGTGAGGAAGCCGTCACGGTCGTACGCCTGGAGTTCGGCGGCCGAGACGGGTCCCGGCGTATCCGGGGAGCCCCAGACGACGGGGTCCTGGCGCGGCACGGACACCTCGGTGGCGCCGCGGCTGGGGTAGAGGTCGGTGACGGTCATGTGCTCAGACCTCCTCGGGCTCGGTGAGCAGGGGGTAGACGCCGTTCTCGTCGTGGTCCTCCCGTCCGGTCACCGGCGGGTTGAACACGCAGATGCAGCGGAAGTCCTCGTGGACGCGGAGCGTGTGCCGCTCGTGCCCGTCGAGGAGGTACATGGTGCCGGGAGTGATCGAGTACGTCTTCCCGGTCTCGTGGTCGGTGAGTTCGGCCGCGCCCTCCACGCAGACGACGGCCTCGATGTGGTTGGCGTACCACATCGACGTCTCGGTGCCCGCGTACAGGACGGTCTCGTGGACGGAGAAGCCGACCCGCTCCCGGGCGAGCACGATCCGCTTGCTCTCCCAGGTGCCGGATGCCGACTTCACATGCCGGTCGGTGCCTTCGATCTCCTTGAACGAACGGACGATCACGGTGGTGCACAGCCTCCTCGGTGGATGTGTCGTGGTGCGACGGCGCCGGACGGCGGCGCCGGCCCGTGCCGGGCGGCGCCGTCCGATGCCGGTCGGGGTCAGGCGGTCTCCCGGACGGCCCGGGCGAGGATGCTCAGCCCCTCGTCCAACTCGTCCGGGGTGACGGTGAGCGCGGGCAGCAGCTTGACGACCTCGCTCTCCGGGCCGGACGTCTCGATGAGCAGCCCGAGTTCGAAGGCGCGCCGGGCGACCCGTTCCGCGCGGCCCTTGTCGTGGAACTCCAGGCCCCACACGAGCCCCCGCCCCCGGTGCTCCTTCACATCGGCGCGGTTCTCCTCGGTGACGGCGACCAGTTCCCGCTCGATCCGCTCGCCCCTGGCCCGGGTCTGTTTCTCCATGGCGGAGCCGTCGGCCCAGTAGGTCTCCAGGGCCGCGGTCGCGGTGACGAACGCCGGGTTGTTGCCGCGGAACGTGCCGTTGTGCTCGCCCGGCTCCCAGATGTCCAGTTCGGGCTTGAACAGGCACAGCGCCATGGGCAGTCCGTAGCCGCCGATGGACTTCGAGACGGTGACGATGTCGGGCACGATGCCGGCCTCCTCGAAGGAGAAGAAGGCGCCGGTGCGGCCGCAGCCCATCTGGATGTCGTCGACGATCAGCAGCATGTCACGGCGCGCGCACAACTCGGCGAGCGCGCGCAGCCATTCGGGCCGGGCGACGTTGATGCCGCCCTCGCCCTGCACGGTCTCGACGATCACCGCGGCGGGCTGGTTGAGCCCGGAACCCTGGTCGCCGAGCAGCCGCTCGAACCAGAGGAAGTCGGGGACCTGCCCGTCCAGGTAGTGGTCGAAGGGCATCGGCGTGCCGTGCACCAGCGGGATACCGGCACCGGCCCGCTTGAAGGCGTTGCCGGTGACGGCCAGCGAGCCGAGGGACATGCCGTGGAAGGCGTTGGTGAACGACACGATCGCCTCGCGTCCCTTCACCTTCCGCGCCAGCTTCAGCGCGGACTCGACCGCGTTGGTGCCGGTCGGGCCCGGGAACATGACCTTGTACGGCAGGTCGCGCGGGCGCAGCACCAGGTCCTGGAAGGTCTGCAGGAAGGACCGTTTGGCCGTGGTGGACATGTCGAGGCCGTGGGTGACGCCGTCCCGCATCAGATAGTCGATCAACGCCCGTTTGAGCACGGGGTTGTTGTGGCCGTAGTTGAGTGAGCCCGCGCCGGCGAAGAAGTCGAGGTACCGGTGCCCGTCCTCGTCGTACATCAGGCTGCCCTGGGCACGGTCGAAGACGGTGGGCCAGCCGCGGCAGTAGCTGCGCACCTCGGACTCCAGGGTCTCGAAGACGCTCAGGTCGGGCTGGGTGATGGTCACGGTGATCGCTCCTCAGTGCGACGAGTGGGGGGTCAGCGGGCCGATCCGGTACAGGACTTCCGGCTGGTGGGGGCCGTCGGGGAACAACCCGGAGTCGAACAGCACCTCGCGGGTGACACGGGCGCCGTGCCGTGCGGCGTACGAGGTGAACAGGCGCTCGGAGGCGGTGTTGCCGGGGGTGATGGTCGTCTCGACGCGGGCGATCCCGTGCCCGGCGGCGAGCCGCCCGGTCAGCCCGTCGAGCAGCGCGGCGGCCACGCCGTGGCCGCGGTGGGCCGTGTCCACCGCGACCTGCCACACCAGCAGGGTCCGCGGGCGCTCCGGCCGCACGTATCCGGTGACGAAGCCGACGGGCGCCCCGTCCGTTCCGCGGGCCACCGCCGAGGTGCCCGCGAAGTCGCGGCACCACAGCAGATAGCTGTACGAGGAGTTCAGATCGAGGGTTCCGGAGTCCTTGGCAATACGCCAGAGTGCGGCTCCGTCCGTCACCGTCGGACGGTCGATGAGCAGGTCTGCTTGTGCGGCAGTCATGCGTATTGAATTTAGCGAGGTGAATTCAGAAATGCACGGTTACGGATGTGCATCGCTTCACAAGCTGGTCCGATATGAACCGGTTTGACCTGCATCAAAAGGTGCAAATCGCCCCTCGATGTGGAGTGCGTCACACGGACGAAACCTGGGCGAAAATCTTCTTGTTTAGCCTCGGAAAAAGCGGGCAGAAGAACTCGGGAAAGCTATCCGAAATAAAGAAACTGAATTTTTGTCTGGATTGTTGAGAATTTCAACCCCCGGCCATACCGCCGACAAGCGCCCGCAGAACGCCGCCGCGAGGGCGTCACCCGTGGGCGGACTCGACAGCGTCCCGGGCGGCCGCAGGATCGACGGTCAGTCCCCGCTCCGCCAGGGCCGCGCCCAGCGCCGCGAGGCAGCCGTGCACCGCCGCCACCGTGGCGTCCGCCCCGTAGTGGTTGACCCGGATCATCTCCTTGGCCAGCGCGCCGCCCCCCGCCGCCAGCGGCAGCGCGGGATCGCTCGCCAGCGCCCGGGCCACCAGCTCCGAGGCGACCACGCCCGGCGGCACCCGCAGGGTCGTGGCCACCGGCGCCGCGTCCGCGGCCTCGTACACAAACGGCTCCAGGCCCCCGCCCAGCGCCGCCGCCCCCGCCCGCACGGCCCGCGCGGCACCGCGGTGCCGGGCCATCACCGCATCCAGGCCCACGCTCTCGATCCGTTCCAGACACGCCTGGAGCGCCAGCATCTCCAACTGCGCCGGCGCGTGCGGCAGCGCCGTATGGCCCGCGTCGATCCAGCGCTCCTTCCAGTCGAGCAGGGACAGATAAGACCGCCGCGGCGCATGCGGGTTCGCCGCCATCCGGGCCCAGGCCCGCTCGCTCACCGACACCGCCGACACCCCCGCCGGACCGCCCATCGCCTTCTGCGCGCCGATCACGCACAGGTCCACGCCCCAGGCGTCCGGCAGCACCGGTTCGGCCCCGACGGAGGCCACCGCGTCCAGGTAGAACAGCGCGCCGTGCGCCCGGACCACTTCGCCGATCTCCGCGACCGGGTTGGTGTTCCCGGTCGCCGCCTCCGCGTGCACCAGGGAGACGAAGTCGATCTCGGGGTGTTCGGCGAGGGCGGCACGGACCCCGTCCGCGGTGGCCGCCGCGTGGAACGGCACCGACAGGTCGACCACCTTCGCGCCGCAGTCCCGCAGCCAGTTCCCGAAGGTCTGCCCGTACGGTCCGGTGATCACGTTCAGCGCGGTGGTGCCGGGACCCGCCGTGCCCCGGATCGCGCCCTCCAGCGGCAGCAGCGCCTCGCCCTGCATGATCACGACGTCGTGCCGGGTGTCGAGCAGCCGGGCCACCCGGTCCTCGACGGCGGCGAACCGCGCGGCGGTCAGCGGGGGCAGATCGAGGAAGGGGTGTGTCACGGCGGCGCTCTCTTCGCTCACGGGGGGACCGACCCGACGAGCGTAACCGGCCCCTTTCCGAGAGCGACGACCGGTGACTTCTTAGGTCAAATGCCCCCGCAACCATCGGATCAATTTTGGGGACCCCAAGATATCCTTATAATCGGAAGTCGCATTCCGGAAGTCACACTCCCCCCACAGGAGGTCCCGTGATCACCCTCCCTCGGCGCCGGACCCGCGCCCTGGCCGCCACCGCCGTCGCGGCCGGGCTGGCCCTCGTGGCCGGCTGCTCGTCGGGCGACAGCTCCGGCGGCGCGGCCAAGACCGCCGCCGGCGGGGTCGAACTGGTCAAGGCCGGGCAGCTCACCACCTGCACCCATCTGCCCTACCCGCCCTTCCAGTCCGAGATCGACGGCAAGGTGCAGGGCTTTGACGTCTCCCTGATCGACCTGGTCGCCGAGGACCTGGGCGTCCGCCAGCAGATCCTCGACACGCCCTTCGAGAACTTCAAGACCGGGGCCTTCCTCAACTCCGGGCAGTGCGACCTGGCCGCCGCCGGCATGACCATCACGGCGGAGCGCAAGAAGAACGTCGACTTCTCGGACCCGTACTTCGACGCCACCCAGGCCGTCCTCGTCGACAAGAAGAGCGGCATCGCCTCCTTCGCCGACATCAAGGCCAAGGGCGCCAAGCTCGGCGCCCAGGCGCAGACCACCGGCGAGGACTACGCGAAGGGCAAGGGCTACGACCCGGTCTCCTTCGAGTCCTCCGACGCCGTACTCAACGGCCTGCGCACCGGCCAGGTACGGGCCGTCGTCATCGACTACCCGGTCGTCCAGGGCTGGCTGAAGGACAAGGCCAACGCCGACGCGTTCCAGGTGGTCGACAACCTCGACACCGGCGAGCAGTACGGCTTCACCGTGAAGAAGGGCAACGCCAAGCTGCTCGCCGCCGTCGACAAGGCCATCGCGGACGCCAAGGCGGACGGCACGTACAAGAAGCTGTACGAGCGGTGGATCGGCCCGTACGACGCCTCCGCCGCCTCGCCCTCCGCCTCATGACCGGCCCGGAGCACACCAAGACCGCACCCCGCAGAAAGAGGCTGACCCGCCGTCAGATGCGCGGGCTGTCACGGGGCGTCCAGTACGCCGTGTTCACCGCCGCGGTCATCGCCCTCGCGGTCGGCGCCGACTGGGGCCGGCTGCGCAACCAGTTCGCGCAGGCGGACATCGCCCGGCAGATGTTCCCCGACGTCATCACCCTGGCGCTGAGGAACACCGTGCTCTACACCCTGTCCGGCTTCGTCTTCGGGCTGGTGCTCGGCATGGTGATCGCCCTCATGCGGCTGTCGTCCGTGGGCCCCTACCGCTGGCTCGCGAGCGTCTACATCGAAGTCTTCCGCGGTCTGCCCGCCCTGCTCATCTTCATCTTCGTCGGTGTCGCCGTGCCGCTCGCCTTCCCCGGCACCGAGATCCCCGGCGGAACGTACGGCAAGGTCGCGCTCGCGCTCGGCCTGGTCTCCGCCGCCTACATGGCGGAGACCATCAGGGCCGGCATCCAGGCCGTGCCCAAGGGGCAGACGGAGGCGGCCCGTTCGCTGGGCTTCACGCCCGCGCGGGCCATGGTCTTTGTCGTCGTACCGCAGGCGTTCCGCATCATCCTGCCGCCGCTCACCAATGAACTGGTGCTGCTGTTCAAGGACTCCTCACTGGTGCTGTTCCTCGGCGTCACCCTGGAGGAGCGCGAACTGTCCAAGTTCGGCCGGGACCTGGCAAGCCAGACCGCCAACTCCACGCCCATCCTGGTGGCCGGCCTGTGCTACCTGCTCGTCACCATCCCGCTCAGCCTCGTCGTCCGCCGCATGGAGTCCAAAGCCCAGGAGGCCGTCAGATGAGCCGGCCCGAGATCCGCCTCCGCGCCCTGCACAAGTCCTTCGGCGCCGACGAGGTGCTGCGCGGCATCGACCTGGAGGTCGGCCGGGGCGAGGTCGTCTGCGTCATCGGCCCCTCCGGCTCCGGCAAGTCGACCCTGCTGCGGTGCGTCAACCTGCTGGAGGAGCCGACCCGGGGCCAGGTGTTCGTCGGCGACGTCGAACTGACCGACCCCGACGTCGACATCGACGCCGTACGCCGCCGCATCGGCATGGTCTTCCAGCAGTTCAACCTGTTCCCGCACCTGACGGTGGTCCAGAACCTCACCCTGCCGCAGCGCCGCGTGCTGCGCCGGGACCGGGCGCAGGCCGCGCGGGTCGCCGCCCGGAACCTGGCCCGGGTCGGCCTGTCCGAGAAGGCGGACGCCTACCCCGCGGCCCTCTCCGGCGGCCAGCAGCAGCGCGTCGCCATCGCCCGCGCGCTCGCCATGGGCCCCGAGGTCATGCTGTTCGACGAGCCGACCTCCGCGCTCGACCCGGAACTCGTCGGGGACGTCCTCGCCGTGATGCGCATGCTCGCCGACGACGGCATGACCATGATGGTCGTCACCCACGAGATGACCTTCGCCCGCGAGGTCGCCGACCGCGTCGTCTTCATGGACGGCGGGGTGATCGTCGAGGACGGCACCCCCGACCAGGTCATCGGCGCCCCGCGCCACGAGCGCACCCGCCACTTCCTCGCCCGCCTCCTCGACCCGGCGAGTGCGGACGTCGAGCAGGAGCCCCCCGACCGGGTGACCCACACGGACTGACGGCTCACTAAGGTGCCGTACATGAGCGATGGTGCGGTGCTGCACGTGAAGGGGCGCGTTCTCGTCGGACCGGACGAGGTCCGCGACGAGGTGTGGGTGGTCGGCGGGCGGATCTGCTACGACCGTCCGGCCGGCGCCCGCGAGGTGACGAGCGTGACCGGGTGGGCGCTGCCCGGTCTGGTCGACGCCCACTGCCACGTCGGCCTCGGTACGCGCGGCCCGGTCGACGCGGACGCCGCCGAGAAGCAGGCGCTGACCGACCGGGAGGCGGGCACCCTGCTGGTCCGCGACGCGGGTTCGCCCTCGGACACCCGCTGGATCGACGACCGCGAGGACCTGCCGAGGATCATCAGGGCCGGCCGGCACATCGCCCGCACCCGCCGCTACATCCGCGACTTCGCCCACGAGATCGAGCCGGACGAACTCGTCGCCTACGTCGCCCAGGAGGCGATGCGCGGCGACGGCTGGGTCAAGCTGGTCGGCGACTGGATCGACCGCGACCTCGGCGACCTGGCCGCCTGCTGGCCGCGCGAGGCCGTGGCGGCGGCGATCGCCGAGGCCCACCGCCTCGGCGCCCGGGTCACCGCGCACTGCTTCGCCACCAGCTCCCTGCGCGACCTGGTCGAGGCGGGCATCGACTGCGTCGAGCACGCCACCGGGCTGACCGAGGACCTGATCCCGCTGTTCGCCGAGCGCGGCGTGGCGATCGTCCCGACGCTCGTCAACATCGCGACGTTCCCGCAGCTCGCCGCCGACGGCGAGAGCAAGTACCCGCGCTGGTCGGCGCACATGCGGCGGCTCCACGAGCGGCGCTACGACACGGTGCGCGGCGCCCACGACGCGGGCATCCCGGTGTACGTCGGCACGGACGCCGGCGGTTCGCTGGCGCACGGTCTGGTCGCGGCCGAGGTCGCCGAACTGGTCGCCGCGGGCATCCCGCCCGTCGACGCGCTGTCGGCGACCACGTGGGGCGCCCGCGCCTGGCTCGGCCGGCCGGGCCTTGCCGAGGGCGCGCCCGCCGACCTGGTCGTGTACGAGGCGGATCCGCGGGCGGACGTACGGGTGCTGGCGGCCCCGCGGCGGGTGGTGCTGCGGGGACGGATCGTGGGCTAGGTGAAAGCGGCGAACGCCTGTGTCCTGGGATTCGAAAAGCCTCGCGAAAACACCACGAACGGGTGAAGTAACTCAGGATCGCTGACGGTTCACCCACAGTACGTAATTCTGGCCGGGTCCCAAGCTCATCCCACTGGGGGTCCCACCGCCTTGAACAGCAATGATTTCCGTATGCCCGCACGCCGTCTGGCCGCCGTCGCCGCGGCCACGGCCCTCGCCGCGGGCCCGGCGGCGCTGGCCGGCGCGAGCGCCGCGCACGCGACCACCGACAAGGGGCGCGCCAGTGCCGTCGTCCTGCGCACCGGGCTCGATGTGTCCCTGCTCAACAAGACCGTGAACGTCCCGCTCGCGGTCTCCCTCAACGAGGTGCAGGCACCGCAGAGCGCCGACAAGACGGCGCTGTCCGCCCGGCTCGACGGCGTGGACGGCGGCAAGCCGTTCACCGTGCTCGGCGCGGACGTGGCCGCCGCCAAGGCCACCGTGGCCGACGGCCGCGCCGAGGGTTCCGTCGAACTCGCCCACGCCAAGCTGCACGTGCCCGGCCTGCCCCTGCTCTCCGTCGTCGAGATCGACGCGGTCACCTCCAAGGCGACCTGCGAGGCCGGGAAGCAGCCCACCGCCACCGCCAATGTGCTGGGCGCGGTGACGGTCCTCGGCAAGCGGGTCACGCTCAGCGCGGGCGGCCCGACCAACGTCGAGGTGCCCGGGGTCGGCGCGGTACGCCTGGACCTGTCGAAGCGGGAGACCACGTCCCGCACGGCCGCCGCCACCGCGCTCGAACTGAAGGTCTCCGTCAACCCGTTGAAGCTGAACGTGGCCGAGGTCGAGGGGACCGTCACCCTCGCCAAGGCGACCTGCGAGGCACCCGACGCACCGGCCAAGCCGAGCGAACCGGCCAAGCCCGCCGGCCCGGCGGACCCGGCCGAACCCGCGTCGGACGTCAAGCCCCAGGGCGCCGCCGAGGCCGACCTCGCGGAGACCGGCGGCAACTCGGCGACGCCGTACATCGCGGGCGGCGCCGTCGCCCTCGTCCTGGCGGGCGGCGGCGCAGTGGCCCTGGCCCGCCGCCGGAACTGACCGTCCGGCGCGCCCGAGGGCAGGGCCGCCCCGGGGGACGCACGCGGCACGGCTGATCCCGCCTCGGGACCGCGGCGGGTGCCAACGCGCGAACCGGCATCACCGAACCGGGACGGGGCCCCGAACCGGAGCCGGCCGCCGGGCCCCGGCAGCCTCGCGCAGCCGTGGGTCCCGGCGGCCTTCGAGTAACCATGAGCCCCGGTGGTCTCGCTCAGCCGTGGGTCCCGGTGGTCTCGCGCAGCCATGAGCCCCGGTGGTCTCCCGCAGCCGTGGGTCCCGGGGGCCTCGCGCAACCGTGGGTCCCGGCGGTTCGCGTCGGCGTGAGGCTCGGGGGCTCGTGGGCGGGGGACGGGTGGCCTCTCGGCGGTCCCGTGGGGGAGGGGCGGGTTCCGAGGGGCAGGTGCGGGTCGGTCCCGTCAGTGCGGGGTCGGTGCGGTCAGGGTGGGGTCGGTGTGGTCAGGGGGATGTGGGTGGGGGTGTCGGTCGGGGCGGGGAGGGCCGTGTGCAGGGCGCGTAGCAGGCCGTCCGTCGTGGCCCGGTCGCGCACCGCCACCCGGACCCAGTCCGCGCCGAGCCCCGGAAACGTGTCCCCGCGGCGCACGGCGTAGCCGAGGTCGCGCAGCCGCCGCCGCACCCCCGCCGCGTCCGCGATGCGGACCAGCACGAACGGGCCCTCGGCCGGCTCGGCCACCCGCACCCCGCGCGCGGCGAACGCGGCCAGGCCCGCCACCAGGTGGGCCCGGTCGGCCGCGATGCGATGGGCCGCGTGCGCCGCCTCCGCCAGCGCCCGCGGCGTCACACACGCCCGCGCCGCCGCCAGGGCCGGCGTGGACACCGGCCACAGCGGCTGGGCCCGCGCCAGCTCCGCGACGGTCTCCTCCGCCGCCAGGAGGTAGCCGATGCGCAGCCCGGCCAGGCCCCAGGTCTTCGTCAGGCTGCGCAGCACGACAAGGCCGGGCACATCCGTCCGGCCGGCCAGCGCCTCCCGCTCGCCCGGCACCGCGTCCATGAACGCCTCGTCCACCACCAGCGTCCGCCCGCGGCGGGCGAGCCGGACCAGCGTCGCCGCCGGGTGCAGCACCGAGGTGGGGTTCGTCGGATTGCCGATCACCACCAGGTCGGCCTCCTCGGGGACCGCCGCCGCATCCAGCCGGAAACCGTCCTCGGCGCGCAGCAGCACCCGGTCCACCGAGTGCCCCGCGTCCCGCAGCGCCGCCTCCGGCTCCGTGAACTGCGGGTGCACCACCACCGGCCGGCGCACCTTCAGGGCGCGGGCGAGCAGCACGAACGCCTCCGCCGCCCCCGCCGTCAGCAGCACCCGGTCCGCCCCGACCCCGTGCCGCGCCGCCACCGCCGCCCGCGCGGCCCGCCCGTCCGGGTAGGCCGCCAGAGCGGTCAGCGACTCGGCGATCCGCTCCCGCAGCCAGTCCGGCGGGGTACCGGCACGGACGTTGACCGCGAGATCGACCAGCGCCGACCCGTCGTCACGGACCTCCGCGTCGCCGTGGTGGCGCAGATCGGGTCCGGCGCCGTCCTCAGTGGGCATGGGCGTGCCCGCCGTGCTGGTGCCCGCCGTGGTGGTGTCCGTCGTCGTCCGGGTGGAAGTGCGGCTGCTGCGGCAGGCCCACCTTGTCCGCGAAGCCCGGCAGCGCGATCCGGTACACGCACGCGTCGCAGTTCATCCGCACATCGCCCTTGACGGCCTCCACGTACCGCTCCATCACCAGGTCGAGCAGTTCCGGCTCGGGCCCGATGACCTCGGCGCAGCGCACGTCCAGCCCCGGGTGCGCGGCGGCCCAGCCCTCGGCCTGCTGCCGCACCCGCTCCGGCAGGACGCCGGTGAACAGGAAGTACGGCAGCACCACGATGCGGCGCGCCCCCAGCCGGGCACACCGGTCGAGCCCGCTCGGCACGTCCGGCGCCGCCAGCGACACGAACGCCGTCTCCACACCCGCGTACCCGCGCCCCTCCCACAGCAGCCGCGCCGCCTTGAACACCTCGGCGTTGGCGTCCGGGTCGGTGGAGCCACGGCCGACCAGCAGCACGGTCACATCGGCCCGGTCGGCGGGCGTGCGGGCGGCGGCGCCGAGCACATCGTCCAGCCGCCGCTCCAGCACGTCCAGCAGCGCCGGATGCGGGCCCAGCGGACGGCCGTAGACGTAGGAGACACCGGGATGCCGCTCCTTCTCCCGGGCCAGCGCCGCCGGTATGTCGCCCTTGGCGTGCCCCGCGGACACCAGCATCAGCGGCACGGCGGCGAACCGGCGCACGCCCCGCTCCACCAGCGCGGTCACGGCCTCGCCCAGCGGCGGCGGGGACAGCTCGATGAAGCCGCCCGCCACGGGCAGTTCGGGGTGGCGGCGACCCAACTCCCGCACGAACGACCGGAACGCCTCGGCTCCGGCCTCGTCCCGGGTGCCGTGGCCGGCGATGAGCAGAGCGGGCGGCGGGGTGGTCACTGATTCTCCTCGGTCGGTGAAGTCGGATGGTAGAGAAGGGCGTTGAGGGCGGCGGCGGCCACCGCGGAACCGCCCTTCTCGGAGACGTTGCTGACGGCGGGCAGCCCGCTCGCGCGCAACGCGGCCTTGGACTCGGCCGCGCCGACGAAGCCGACGGGCAGACCGATGACGAGCGCGGGGGAGGCGTCCAGCGTCAGCAGCTCCTCCAGGGCGGTCGGCGCACAGCCGATCACCCAGAGCGCCCCCGGTCCCACGTCCTCGTACGCGAGCCGGACCGCGTGCGCCGAACGGGTAAGTCCGGGCCCGGACGCGGCGTCCCGCAGCCGGCAGACGGTGTCGCGGCGGGTGATGCCGGCCGCGACCATCTCCACGTCCACGACGACCGGCGCCCCGGCGTGCAGCGCGGCGTGCGCCCGCACCAGGTCGTCCTCGGCCATGACCAGGTCGTGCGCGTAGTCCAGATCGGCGGCGGAGTGGATGACCCGCTCCACCACGGCCCGGGTCAGCGGCGCGAACCGCGAGGTGTCGAGACGGGCCCGCAGCCGCCGGAAGGACTCCTGCTCGATCGGGTGGATCACACGGTTCACCGGGCCTCCTCCTGCCGGGTGTCCTGCCAGCGGTAGCCGCGCGGCGTCACCATGCGTCCCGCGATCTCGCGGGTCGCCGTGTTGCCCACCGTCACGACCGTCATCATGTCCACCCACGCCGCATCGAGCGCCGCCAGCGTGGTCAGCCTGCTCGACTCGTCGGCCCGCGAGGCGTTGCGCACCACACCGACCGGGGTGGCCGGCGCACGGTGCTCGGCGAGGATCGCGAGCGCCGCGGGCAACTGCCAGGCGCGGCCCCGGGAACGCGGGTTGTAGAACGTCACCACGAGGTCCGCGGCGGCGGCGGCCCGCACCCGCCGCTCGATCACCTCCCACGGCGTGTGCAGGTCGGACAGGCTGATCGACACATGGTCGTGGCCCAGCGGCGCGCCCAGGACCGCCGCGCCGGCCAGCGCCGCGGTCACGCCCGGCACGCCGACCACGTCGATGTCGTCGGACGCCTCGGCGAGCGCGGGCGACGCCATCGCGTACACGCCGGCGTCCCCGCTCCCGATCAGCGCGACCGCATGCCCCGCACGGGCCTCGGCGACCGCCGTCCTGGCCCGCTCCTCCTCGGCGCCCAGGCCCGACTGAAGGATCCGGGTGCCCGGTCGCAGCAGGTCACGGATCTGGTCGACGTACTGATCCAGACCGACGACCACCGAGGCGCGCCGCAGTTCGGCCCCGGCGCGTGGCGTGAGCAGATCGCGGGCGCCGGGTCCGAGCCCGACGACCGCGAGCCGTCCGCGCGCCGGCCGCCGCGCCACGGCGCAGGTCGCCATGGCGGGCCGCCCGGCCGACTTCCGCTTGGGCACGAGGAGTTCACCGCCGCGCAGCACGGCGGCGGCCTCCGCGACGGACGGGGTGCCGACGGCGGCGAGAGGCGCGGCGGACGGGTTCGGCACGTCGACGCCCGCCAACTCCTCGGCGGAGCAGGTCACCAGGGGCACGCCGAGCCGTGCGGCGGCGGCCACGATGCCCGGCTCCGCCGACTTGGCGTCCACGGTGGCGAGTTCGGCGACGGACGCGGCCGAGAGTCCGGCGTCCCGCAGCGCGTCCGCGATCAGCTCCAGCACCTCATCGGCCGGGGCGCCGCGGGAAGCGCCGACGCCGACGACGAGTGTCGGCGGGCGCACCAGCACCTCACGCGGGCCGGGCTCGACGTCCCGGTCGGTCACCCGGATCGTGTACGCGCCCTCCGCGGCGACCGGCAGCGGCGGCAGCGGCCAGGTCACCTCGGCCTCCAGGGCGACCGGCGCGCCGTCCAGCAGCGCCCGGGAGACGGCCGCGACGGCGCCCTCCACGGGCAGCCCGAGGGTGTCGAGGCCGGGCACGCCCACCGCGTCCGTCGCCGTCGTCACCACCGGTGTCGCCGCCAGCAACCCGCCCACCTCGCGGGCGAGTTCGTTGGCCCCGCCGCCGTGCCCGCCGACCAGCGACACGGCGAACCGGCCGCTCTCGTCCACGCACACCACGCCCGGATCGGCCGCCTTGTCGCCGAGCAGCGGGGCGATCAGCCGGACCACCGCCCCCGTCGCCAGGAAGCACACCAGCTGCTCGCACTCCGCGAACGCGGCCCGTACGGCGTCCTTGACCGGGCCGTCGTACACCCGGGTGCGGTCCGGCCAGGCCGCGGCCAGCCGGTCGCGCGCCGCCGCCCCCGCGGCCGTGGCGGAAATCAGGCCGATCACTGAACAACTCCTTCGACACGCGCGTGGGGCCGCTCGCCCCACAGCAGGAACACGGGATTGGTCGCGGCCAGCCGGGTCACGTCCCCCGGCAGCGGCGCGAGCCGCGACGACTGCAGCAGCACGCCGTCGCAGGAGAACCCGGCATCGGTGAGCGCCGCGCGCGCCGCCGGCACCCGGTCCAGGGCGGCCACGGCGACCACCACCGCCCGCCGGGCCCGCCGGGCGCACTGCGTGACGACGGCGGGCAGCTCCCGGCCGCCGCCGCCGACGAACACGGCGTCGGGATCGGGCAGTGCGGACAGCACGGCAGGCGCCGTCCCGTGCACCGCCCGTACGTCGACGCCGTGCGCCGCCGCGTTGGCACGGATCCGCTCGATGCCGTCCGCGCTCTTCTCGACGGCCACCGCGGCGGCACCGAGCCGCGCGCACTCCACGGCCACCGAACCGGAGCCCGCGCCGACGTCCCACACCAGGTCGCCCAGGCGCGGCCCGAGCCGGGCCAGGGCCAGCGCCCGCACCTCGAACTTGGTGATCATCGAGTCGCGGTGGGCGAACTCGGCCTCCTCCAGGGCCCATCGGGACGGCCCGGCGCCCGGCCCGGCCACCGTGCGCACCGCCCCCGGCGCCCGCGCCTCGTCCAGGCAGACGACCACGTTCACCGCGGTGCCCCAGTCCCGGGCGGCGGCCTCGGCGGGCGTGACCCGCTCCACCCGCTCACGGGCCGGGTCGCCGAGCGCGCTCGCCACGACGAGCACCCGGCCCGCGTCGAGCGCGGCCCCCAGCTCGGCGGGGCCCGCGCCAGGACCGGTCAGCACGGCCACCTTGGGATGCGCCCGGCACACGTTGACGGCGGTGCGCAGGTCCCGCCCGTGCGCGCTGACCACGACCGCGTCGTCCCAGGACAGCCCGATGCGCGCGAACGCCGTCGCGACCGACGAGACACCGGGCCGCACATCGAGCAGCCCCGGCCCGAACCGCTCGGCCAGCGCCCGCACGATCCCGAAGAACCCCGGGTCACCGGAGGCCAGCACCACGACAGGCCGGGCCGCCCCGGCATACGCGGCGATGGTGTCGAGGGCGGGTCCGAGCGGCCCCAGCACCAGCCGTTCGGCGTCCTGGGGCAGCGGTACGGCGTCCAGGTGCCGGCGCGCGCCCACGACCAGAGCGGCACCGGACAGGACGTCCTGCCGGACCGGCGCCCCGGTACCCGTGCCGACGACGGTGATCAACGGCGTCACGGTCTCGCGCCCCGCTCGCGCAGCGCCCTGCGGGCCTCGGGGTCGGCCCTGCGGAAGCCGTGGAAGTGACCGGGGTGGTAGAGGTGCGAACGGGTGCCGTGCGCGTCCAGGGCCGGGCCGACCAGGAAGAGCGTGTGCTTCCACAGCCGGTGCTCCTTGACCGTCTCCTCCAGCGTGCCGATCGTGCAGCGCACCACCAGCTCGTCGGGCCAGGTCGCCCGGTAGGCGACCAGCACCGGGGTGCCGGTCGGATAGCCGCCCTCCAGCAGTTCCCGCACCAGCTGCCCGCTGCGCGCGGCGGACAGGAACACCGCCATGGTCGTGCCGTGCCGGGCGAACTCGCGCACCTCCTCACCGGGCGGCATCGGCGTCTTGCCCCCGCCGAGCCGGGTGAGGACCACGGACTGCGCCACTTCGGGAACGGTCAGCTCGCGCCGGGCGAGCGCGGCGACCGCGGAGAACGCGGAGACCCCGGGCACCACCTCCGTCTCGATCCCGATCTGCGCGCACCGGTCGAGCTGTTCCTGGGTGCCGCCCCACAGGGCCGGGTCGCCGGAGTGCACCCGCGCGACCCGCAGCCCCTCGGCGTGCGCCTGCCGGTAGACGGCGACGACGTCCTCCAGCGCCATGGTCGCCGAGTCCAGGATCCGCGCGTCCTCGCGGGCATGGTCGAGGACTTCCCTCTGGACCAGGCTGGCCGCCCAGATCACCACGTCGGCCTCGGCGATGGCGCGCGCGGCACGGAACGTCAGCAGATCGGCGGCGCCGGGGCCGGCACCGACGAACGTCACCTTGCCGGTGGAGGCATCGGCCATGGGAAGGGGTCCTCTCGTAAGAAATGTCATGGTTGGTGCGGTGGGTGCGCGGGCCGGATGTGCGCGGTCGGCGGCTGATCGGATAGCAAGGGCCCATGGCTGTCTTCGTCGCGCTCGGCGCGTTCCTGATGACGCTGGCCGGCGGCTGGACGGCACAGCGGGTGACCGACCGCCGCCACCTGGTCCTCGGCCTGGCCGGCGGCCTGATGCTGGGCGTGGTCGGCTTCGATCTGCTCCCCGAGGCCCTGGCGGTGGCCGGCCGGGAGGTGTTCGGCGTGCCGGCCGCCCTGCTGCTGTTCGTGGCCGGCTTCCTCCTGGCCCATCTGGTGGAACGCCTCCTGGCGGCCCGCCGCACGGCCCACGGCGCCGCGGAACGTCCCGCGGCGGTCCGGCCGACCGGCCCCACTCGGCCTCACGGCCCCACGGACTCCCCGACACCCGCCCCCACGCCGGACCGGGACAGCGGCGAGGCCGGGCCCCTGGGCCGGTCGGGTGCGCCCGCGGTGGACCGTGCGGGTGGTGACGCTCAGCCTGTCGATCCACCGGGTTCCGCGATGTCCGGCCGTGCGCCCGCGGTGGACCGTGTGGGTGGTGACGCTCAGGCTCTCGGGCCCGTGTCCGGTGTGTCGCCGCAGACCGTCGCGCCGTCGCATTCCCCTGACCACCGCTCGCCCGAGGTGGGGCTCACCGCGGCCGGCGCGATGGTCGGGCACAGCGCCATGGACGGCGTGGCCATCGGCGCCGCCTTCCAGGTCGACGGCGGCATGGGCGTGGCCGTCGCGCTCGCGGTGATCGCCCATGACTTCGCGGACGGCTTCAACACGTTCACCCTCACCAGCCTGTACGGCAACGCCCGCCGCAGGGCGCTCGCGATGCTGTTCGCCGACGCCTGCGCCCCGCTGGTCGGCGCCCTGTCGACGGCGCTCTTCACCATCCCGGAGCAGGCTCTCGGCGGCTATCTCGGCCTCTTCGGCGGTGTGCTCCTGTACCTCGCCGCGGCCGAGATCCTGCCCGAGGCGCACCACCAGCACCCCGCACGCTCGACCGTGCTGTGCACCGTCGCGGGCGCCGCGTTCATCTGGCTGGTGGTGGGCGTCGCCGGCTGAGGGCGCCCCGGCGACGCTCACAGCTTGCCGCCCCGCGAGCCGTCACGCCGGGCCGGCGCGATGAGCGTGGACAGATACGGCAGCGGCGCCCCGTCCAGGTCGGCGGCGGGCCGTACCGACTCCTCCGGCAGGCCGAGCGCCGAGCCCCACACGGCGTCCTGGAGCCGCCCGGTCTCCCGCAGCGCCTCCGCCACCTCCCCGGCCTGCCGCCCGAACTTGTACGCGACGACCGTGCCGGGCCCGGCCAGCGCGTCCTTGAGCGCGGACGCCCCGGCGGTCACCGGCACCAGCGTCAGCGGCTCGGTCCCCTCCGTCAGCACGGCGCCCGACCGGGCCGCCAGGTCCTGCATCGCGGTGATCCCGGGCACGGTCTGCACGACGGTCCCCGGCACCAGCCGTGCGACGGTCTGGGCGAGATAGGTGAACGTGGAGTACACGTTCGGGTCGCCGATGGTCGCGAAGGCGACGGTCCGCGCCTTTTGCAGCAACCGCGCGACCCGCTCCCCGGCCGCGTCCCAGGCGGCCTCCCGCCGGGCCCGGTCCGTGCGCTCGTTGAGCGCGAACACCACCCGGACCACCTTCGTCGCCGGCACGTAGTGCAGCACGGTCGCCTCCGCGCGCCCGCGCTCCCCGGTGTCCATCACCGGTACGACCACGACATCGGCGGCGCGCAGCGCGTTCACGCCCTTCACGGTCACCAGCTCCGGGTCGCCCGGACCGACCCCGACCCCGATCAGCCTGCTGCTCATGACGTCCGGCACCTCTCCACGAACCGACGGGCCACGCCGGGCCGCGCGGCCCAGTGCGTATGCAGATAACTCGCGTGCACCCCCTGCTGCACAAAACCCTCGACGCGCCGCTCCGGGCCCCGCACGCCCCACGCCGGGGCCGCCCCCGCGCCCGGCGCGACGACGGTCCGGTGGAACTCGTGCCCCCGCATCCGCGTGCCCGCCCCGGCCAGCACGCTGTCGCTGACGGCGACCGCGTCCCGGTAGCCGAGGGTGAGCCGCTCAGTCATCCGCGCGGTGGCGTCCAGCACCCCGCACATGGGCCGGCCGTCCAACTCCCGGCACAGATACAGCAGTCCGGCGCACTCCGCGGCGAGCGGGGCGCCCCGCCGTGCCAGCCCGGCGATGGCGTCGCGCAGCGGCTCGTTGGCGGACAGCTCGGCGCCGTACACCTCGGGAAAACCGCCGCCGATGACCAACCCGGCCGTGCCCTCGGGAAGTTGCTCGTCCCGGAGCGGATCGAACGTCACCACGTCGGCACCGGCGGCGGTGAGCAGTTCGGTGTGCTCCGCATAGGAGAACGTGAACGCGGGGCCACCGGCGACGGCGACCGCCGGCGCCGGCCGCCCGGCCTGCGGTGAACCGGCGGCGGCCGAGGCGGGGTCCCAGGGGGCCGAGCCCTCCGGAAGGGGACCGGCCGTACGGGCGAGCGCCGCCAGCGCGCTCACATCGCACCCCTCGGACACCAGCGCCGCCATCTCCCGCACCGCGTCGAGGGCCGCGGACCGGCGCTCCGCGACCGGCACAAGACCCAGATGCCGGGACGGCGTCGCCACGGCGGCCGCCCGCCGCAGCACCCCCAGCACCGGCACCCCCGCCGACTCCAACGCCTCCCGCAGCAGCTCCTCGTGCCGGTCGGACGCCACCTTGTTCAGGATCACCCCGCCGATCCGCACCTGCGGATCCCAGGACGCGAACCCGTGCACCAGCGCCGCCACCGACCGCGACTGCGCGGACGCGTCCACCACCAGCACGACCGGCGCCCGCAGCAGCTTCGCCACCTGTGCCGTGGACCCCAGCTCGCCCTCCCCTGCGGCCCCGTCGTACAGCCCCATCACGCCCTCCACGACGGCGATGTCACAGCCGCGCGCCCCGTGCAGGAACAGCGGGCCGACCAGCTCGGGGCCGCACAGATACGCGTCCAGGTTGCGGCCCGCGCGCCCGGTGGCCAGCGCGTGATACCCGGGGTCGATGTAGTCGGGGCCGACCTTGTGCGGGGACACGGCGAGCCCCCGGCCGGCCAGCGCCGCCATCAACCCGGTGGCGACCGTGGTCTTGCCGCTGCCCGACGCGGGCGCGGCGATGACCAGACGGGGTACGGACGTCACCACTCGATGCCCCGCTGGCCCTTCTGGCCCACGTCCATGGGGTGCTTGACCTTCGACATGTCGGTGACGAGGTCGGCGAAGTCCACGAGCGCCGCGGGCGCGTGCCGCCCGGTGATCACCACGTGCTGTGTGCCCGGCCGGTCGCGCAGCACCGCGATCACCTCGTCCGTGTCCACCCAGCCCCAGTGCATCGGGTACGCGAACTCGTCGAGCACGTACAGCCGGTACGTCTGCGCCGCCAGGTCCCGCTTGACCTGCTCCCAGCCCTCCCGGGCCTTCTCCGCGTTGCCCAGGTTGTCCAGGTCGTCCAGTGCGTCCCGCTGCACCCAGGACCAGCCCTCGCCCATCTTGTGCCAGACGACGGACCCGCCCTCGCCGGAATCCCCGAGCACCCGCAGCGCCCGCTCCTCGCCGACCCGCCACTTGGCCGACTTGACGAACTGGAACACCCCGATCGGCCAGCCCTGGTTCCAGGCGCGCAGCGCAAGACCGAAGGCGGCCGTGGACTTGCCCTTGCCCACACCCGTGTGGACCACGACGAGCGGACGGTTGCGCCGCTGACGCGTCGTCAGCCCGTCGTCAGGCACCACACTCGGTTTTCCCTGCGGCATTACGCGGCCCTCCTCGACGTCCCCCGCACATCCCTGACCAGACCGGCGATCGCATCGGCACGCAAGGCGTCCAACGTGACGGCCGTACCGCCCAGTTCGTCCGCGAGCCGCCCGGCGAGTCCGAGCCGCACAGGACCCGACTCGCAGTCCACGACCACCGAGGCGATCTGCCCGGCCGCGAACAGCCGCGCCGCACGCTGGGCGAGGGCCACCGGATCGGGGCCGCCGGTGGCGCGCCCGTCGGTCACCACCACGACCAGCGCCCGGCGCGCCGGATCCCGCAGCCGCTCCACCCGCAGCACCTCGTGCGCCTTGAGCAGCCCGGCCGCGAGCGGTGTACGGCCGCCGGTCGGCAGCGACTCCAGCCGGGCCGCCGCCGCGTCCACCGACGAGGTCGGCGGCAGCGCGACCTCCGCGGCCGAGGCCCGGAAGGTCACCATCCCCACCTTGTCCCGCCGCTGATAGGCGTCCAGCAGCAGTGACAGCACGGCACCCTTCACGGCGCCCATCCGCTGCCGGGCCGCCATCGAACCGGAGGCGTCCACGACGAAGAGAACGAGGTTCCCCTCGCGGCCTTCCCGCGTCGCCTGGCGCAGATCGTCCCGCCGGATCACCAGCCCCGGCCCCGACCGCCCGCGCGCCCGCTGGTGCGGGGCGGCGGCCCGCACGGTGGCGGCCAGATGCAGCTTGGTCAGCGCACCCTGGGGCCGCCGGGCCCCGGTCGTCCGCCCGTGCTCGGTACGTGCCCGAGACCGCCGCCCGGCGGCACCCTCACCGATCCCGGGCACGCTCAGCGCCTTGGTACGGAACGGCTCCCCGGCCCCTACGGCCGACTGCTCCGGCCCGCCGGACGCCTGCGGTTGGCCGCCCTCACCGGTCTCGGGCCGTGCGGCGGTGTCCCCGTCGCCCTGCGGGCCGCTGTCGGGCGCCGGCTGCCCACCGCCGCCGCCGGGCCCGTCGGGATCGGGATCGTCGTCGCCCTCGTCCTGCCCGGAGAACTCCTCCAGCGTGTCGTCCAGTTTGTCCTCGTCCAAGCCCGGCGCGTCGAACGGATTCCGCCTGCGCCGGTGCGGCAGCGCGAGCAGCGCCGCCTGCCGCACGTCCTCGGCGAGCACGTCGGTCCGGCCCGCCCAGGCCGCCAGCGCGGTCGCCGTGCGCGCCATCACGATGTCGGCGCGCATGCCGTCCACCTCGAAGGCCGCGCAGGTCGCCGCGATCTGCCGCAGCGCACCGTCACCCAGCCGCACCCGCGGCAGCACTTCCCGTGCGGCGACGATCCGTTGCCGTACGGCGGCCTCCTCCTCGGCCCACTGCGCGGCGAACCCGCTCGGGTCGTCGTCGTAGGCAAGCCTGCGCCGCACGACCTCCACCCGCTGCTCAGGCTCCCGCGAGGCGGCCACCTCCACGGTCAGCCCGAACCGGTCCAGCAACTGCGGGCGCAGTTCGCCCTCTTCGGGGTTCATGGTGCCGACCAGCAGAAAACGCGCGGCATGCCGTACGGAGACTCCCTCGCGCTCGACGTACGAGGCGCCCATCGCGGCGGCGTCCAGCAGCAGGTCGACGAGGTGGTCGTGGAGCAGGTTGACCTCGTCCACGTAGAGGATGCCGCGGTGCGCCTGCGCCAGGAGGCCCGGCTCGAAGCTCTTCACGCCCTCGGCCAGCGCACGTTCGATGTCCAGCGCGCCGACGAGCCGGTCCTCGGAGGCGCCGACGGGCAGTTCGACCATGCGCGCGGGGCGAACGACGCCGTTGCCCCCCTCGTGCGGCCCGTCCGGGCACGCCGGGTCGGGCGAGTCCGGGTCGCAGGAGAAACGGCAGCCCGGCACGACGGCCACCTCGGGCAGCAGCGCCGAAAGAGCGCGCACGGCCGTGCTCTTCGCGGTCCCCTTCTCCCCTCGGACCAGCACTCCGCCCACGGCAGGGCTCACTGCGTTGAGGAGCAGGGCCAGCCGCAAATCGCTCTGCCCGACGACGGCAGTGAACGGATAGGGGACACTCACGCCGAGATCACTCCTTTGAATGGCTGGTGCGATGACCGTGCGTCGCAGGCCGTTGCGGCTGACAGGGTGTGGGCATGTTTCCCGCCGACGCGGGGGCGATCCGGGCACCGCCCAATCGACGGCCGCCCGTGCGCTGTTGTCCCCGCCGACGCGGGGGTGCGCAGAGCGTTCATGCGCCGCCCTCCAGATCTCCCTCAAGTTCGAGGTAGGTCACCCGGAGCCGGTCCAGGGTCTCCTGGTCCGGCTCCGCCCACAGCCCGCGGTCCGCCGCCTCCAGCAGCCGCTCGGTGATGCCGCGCAGCGCCCATGGGTTGGACTTCTTCATGAAGTCCCGGTTCTCCGGGGCGAAGACGTACTCCGCGCTGAGCTTCTCGTACATCCAGTCGTCGACCACGCCCGCCGTCGCGTCGTAGCCGAACAGGTAGTCCACGGTCGCGGCCATCTCGAAGGCACCCTTGTAGCCGTGCCGCCGCATCGCCGCCATCCAGCGCGGGTTGACCACCCGGGCCCGGAAGACCCGGTGCGTCTCCTCGCCCAGCGTGCGGGTCTTCACCTGGTCCGGTACGGCGGAATCGCCCACGTACGCCTCGGGGTCGGCGCCGGTCAGATGCCGGACCATGGCGACCATGCCGCCGTGGTACTGGAAGTAGTCGTCGGCGTCCGCGATGTCGTGTTCCCTCGTGTCGACGTTCTTCGCCGCCACCGCGATCCGCCGGAACGCCGTCTCCATGTCGCCGCGCGCCGCCCGCCCGTCGAGCCCGCGCCCGTACGCGTAACCGCCCCACACCGCGTACACCTCGGCGAGGTCCGCGTCGGAGCGCCAGTTGCGGGCGTCGATCAGCGGCAGCAGACCCGCGCCGTACGCGCCCGGCTTCGAGCCGAAGATCCGGGCCGTCGCGCGCCGCCGGTCACCGTGCTGCGCCGTGTCCTGCTCCACATGGGCGCGCACGTAGTTGGCCTCGGCGGGCTCCTCCCGTTCCGCTACCGCCCGCACCGCGTCATCGATCAGAGCGACCACGTGCGGGAACGCGTCCCGGAAGAAACCGGAGATACGGACCGTGACGTCGATGCGGGGCCTGCCGAGTTCGGCGAGCGGCACGATCTCGAAGCCGGTCACCCGGCGCGAGGCGTCGTCCCAGACCGGGCGGCAGCCCAGCAGCGCCAGGATCTCCGCGATGTCGTCGCCCTGGGTGCGCATCGCGGACGTGCCCCAGACCGTCAGGCCGACGGACTTCGGGTACGCGCCGGTGTCGCTCAGATACCGCTGCACCAGCGAGTCCGCGAGGGACTGGCCGACCTCCCAACTCAGCCGGGACGGAATGGCCTTGGGGTCGACCGAGTAGAAGTTCCGGCCGGTCGGCAGCACATTGACCAGCCCGCGGGTGGGGGAGCCCGAAGGGCCCGCCGGGACATAACCGCCGTCCAGCGCGCGCAGGATGTGCCCGATCTCGTCGGTCGTCCGGGCCAGCCGCGGTACGACCTCGGCGCAGGCGAAGTCCAACACCGCGACGGCATCGGGGAGTTCGATGCCGAGCGCGTCACTGAGGACGGCGGGCACGGCCGTGCGGTCCCAGGCCCGCTCCTCCATGCCCTCCGCGATCCGCCGGCACAGCCGCTCCAGCAGGTCGATCGCGTCGGCGGCCGTACGGGACGGACCCTCCACCAGGTCCGTCAGCTCCACCGGCACCTTCACCGGAGCGCCCGGCTCGGCCAGCAACTCCTTCTCGACCAGCCCGAAACGGGCGGCGAGGCACGCCCTGAGCCCCGGCAGGGCGTCGGCCTGCCTGCCCCACACCTGGGACGCCCGCAGCACGGCCAGCACCAGGTTCACGCGCGGCTCGCCGACCGGGCCGGCACCCAGGACGTGCAGACCGTCCCGGATCTGCACGTCCTTGATCTCGCACAGATAGCCGTCGATGTGCATGACGAACTCGTCGAACTCATCGTCGTCCGGCTGCTCGTCGACATGCAGATCGTGCTGGAGTTCCGCTGCCCGAACGAGCGTCCAGATCTGGCTGCGCACCGCCGGTGCCTTCGCCGGGTCCAGGTCGCTGACCAGCGCGTACTCGTCCAGCAGCTGCTCCAGCTTGGCCAGGTCGCCGTAGCTGTCGGCGCGGGCCATCGGCGGCACGAGGTGGTCGACGACGGTGGCGTGGCCGCGCCGCTTGGCCTGGGTTCCCTCACCGGGGTCGTTGACGATGAACGGGTAGACGAGGGGCAGATCGCCGAGGACGGCGTCCGGGGCGCAGCCGGCGCTCAGCCCGAGGCCCTTGCCCGGCAGCCACTCCATCGTGCCGTGCTTGCCCATGTGCACGACCGCGTCGGCGCCGAAGCTGTTCTCCAGCCAGCGGTAGGCCGCCAGATAGTGGTGGGACGGCGGCATGTCGGGGTCGTGGTAGATCGCGATGGGGTTCTCGCCGAAGCCGCGCGGCGGCTGGATCATCACGACGACGTTCCCGAAACGGAGGCAGGCCAGCACGATGTCCTCGCCGTCCACGTACAGGCTGCCCGGCGGCTCGCCCCACGCCTCCAGCATGGCGCCGCGCAGCCGCGGGTCGAGGGTGTCGAACCACGCCCGGTAGTCGGCGAGCGGCACCCGCGCGGGCGCGGCGGCCAGCTGCTCCTCCGTCAGCCACTCGACGTCATGCCCGCCGGCCGCGATCAGCCGGTGGATCAACTCGTCGCCTCCCGCGGGGTATTCGGTGAGCGAGTAGCCCGCCTCGCGCAGCGCGTCCAGCACCCGGACCGCCGACGCGGGCGTGTCGAGTCCGACCGCGTTGCCGACCCGGGAGTGCTTGGTCGGGTACGCGGTGAACACCAGCCCGATCTTCTTCTCGGCGTTCGGCTTGTGCCGCAACCGGGCGTGCCGCACGGCGATTCCGGCGACCCGGCCGGCCCGCTCCGGGTCGGCGACGTACACGGGCACGTCGTCAGGACCCTGCTCCTTGAACGAGAACGGCACCGTGATCAGCCGCCCGTCGAACTCCGGGATGGCGACCTGCATCGCCGCGTCCATGGGGGAGAGCGCCGCGTCCGACGCCTCCCACGCCTGCCGCGACGAGGTCAGGCACAGCCCTTGCAGCACGGGCACGTCGAGGTCGGCGAGCGCCCCGACGTCCCAGCTCTCCTCGTCGCCGCCGGCCGACGCCCGCGAGGCGTGGGTGCCGCCCGCGGCCAGCACGGTCGCCACCAGCGCGTCCGCCCGGCCGAGCAGCCGGTACAGCCCGGCGTCCGCGCCGCGCAGCGAACCGCAGTACACGGGAAGGGCGTTGGCGCCGCGCGCCTCGATCGCGTCGCACAGGGTGTCCACGAAGGCGGTGTTGCCGCTCAGTTCATGGGCCCGGTAGAAGAGCACACCGACGGTCGGGCGGTCCGCGACCAGGGCGCGCTCGCCGTGCACGCCGTACTCCGGCATCGACTGCGGTCCTTCGAAGCCCTCGCCGGTCAGCAGCACCGTGTCGGACAGGAACCGGGCGAGTTCGCCGAGGTTGGCGGGTCCGCCCTCCACCAGATAGCGCAGCGCCTGGGCCACGACACCCGCGGGCACGGACGACTCGGCCATCAACTCGGCGTCCGGGACGGCCTCGCCGCCGAGCAGCACGGCCGGCACACCGGACGCCCGCACCGCGGCCAGCCCGTCCTCCCAGGCCCGTTTGCCGCCCAGCAGCCGGACCACCGCGAGGTCGGCGCCCCGCAGCAGCGCCGGAAGCTCCTCGGCGACGTCGAGCCGGGTCGGGTTGCCGATCAGATAGGACGCGTCGGCGGCACGCGCCGCCAGCAGATCGGTGTCGGCCGTCGACAACAACAACACTGTGCTCATGCGGGCGCTCCCGGTGGAATGAAGGGCAGTCCTCGTGGCGCGCCCGACTCGATGAGCCGCCACAACGCGTCCGTGTCCGCGTGCTGTTCGATCAGATCGCCGAGCCGGTCGAGCCGCTGCTCGCGCAGCGCGGCGAAGCAGGTGCCGTCGGCCGGTACGAAGCGGCGGCCCGCGGCGGCCGCCACCTCGCGCAGGAAGGCCCGCCGGAAACCGTCCGACTCCAGCGCGCCGTGCCAGTGCGTGCCCCAGGTCCGGCCGACCCGGCAGCCGTCGAGGAAGGGCTCGCCGCCCGTGACGTCGGCGACGCCGTGGTGGATCTCATAGCCCTCGACGTGCTCCCCGAGGGCCGAACCGGTGGGCCGGGCAAGGGTCTTCTCGCGGGCGAACCGCACCCGCACCGGCAGCAGGCCCAGCCCCGGCACCCGCCCGGCCCGCGACTCGACCTCGTCCTCGATGTGCTCGCCGAGGATCTGGAAGCCGCCGCAGATGCCGAGGACCGGGCGGCCCTCGCCGGCCCGGCGGCGCAGCGCCCGGGCCAGGCCGCGCTCCCGCAGCCACTCCAGGGCCCGTACGGTGCCCCGGGTCCCCGGGACGACGACCAGGTCGGCGTCGGCCATCTCCTCGGGCCGGTCCACGAACCGCACCAGCACGCCCGGTTCGGCGGCCAGCGCGTCCACGTCGGTGAAGTTGGACATCAGCGGCACGGCGCACACGGCGATCCGCAGCACGTCCTCACCGACGGGTTCGGCCGCGGCCGACTCCCGCACCGAGCCGCGCGACGAGACCGCGAGGCCGTCCTCCTCGTCGATGCCGAGTCCGTCCCGGAACGGCAGGACGCCGTAGGCGCGCCGCCCGGTCAGGGCGTGCAGCATGTCGAGGCCCGGCTCCAACAGGCCCACGTCCCCGCGGAACTTGTTGACGAGGAACCCGGCGACCAGCTCCTGGTCCTCGCGTGACAGCAGCGCCACGGTCCCGAAGAACGACGCGAAGACGCCCCCGCGGTCGATGTCACCGACCACCAGCACGGGCAGCCGCGCGCCCCGCGCGATGCCCATGTTCACGATGTCGGTGCGCCGCAGGTTGATCTCCGCCGGGCTGCCCGCCCCCTCGCAGATCACGGCGTCGTACGTGGAGCGCAGCGTGGCGAGACAGTCGAGGACGGTGCCCAGCAGCCGCTGCTGCCGCCCGCCGTGGTAGCCGCGCGCGCTCAGTTCGCCCACGGGCCTGCCCAGCAGCACGACCTGACTGCTCTGTTCCCCGCCGGGCTTGAGCAGCACCGGGTTCATCAGCGCGGTCGGCTCGATCCGGCACGCCTGGGCCTGCATGGCCTGGGCCCGCCCGATCTCGGCGCCCTCCCGGGTGACGAACGAGTTCAGCGACATGTTCTGCGCCTTGAACGGCGCGACCTTGACCCCCTGCCGCACCAGCCACCGGCAGATCCCCGCGGTGACGACGCTCTTGCCGGCGTCGGAGGTGGTGCCGGCGACGAGGAGACCCCCACCGGTCATGACCCGTGTCCCCTCACGGTCAGGCGCGCGGCGGCCACGACGCCGAACGCGAGCAGGCCGACCCGGCGGGAGAGCCGTACGGCACGTTCGATGTCCGGGGCGGCGACGGCACGCCCGCCGCCGTTGAGCACGGGCCGGTGCTCGACCCGCCCCCCGTACGACAGGGTCCCGCCCAGCCGCACGCCCAGCGCCCCCGCGAAAGACGCCTCCACGGGACCGGCGTTGGGGCTCGGATGCCGGCGGGCGTCGGCCCGCCACGCCCGTACGGCGCCCCGCGCGTCGGGCCCGCAGACGGCGGCCAGCGCGGCGGTCAGCCGGGCCCCCGGCCAGCCGGCGACATCGTCGAGCCGCGCCGCGGCCCAGCCGAACCGGCGGTGGCGCGGCGAGCGGTGCCCGACCATCGCGTCGAGGGTGTTCACGGCACGGAACCCGACGAGCCCGGGCACCCCGGCCAACGCCCCCCACACCAGGGCCCCGACGACCGCGTCGGAGGTGTTCTCGGCCACGGACTCCACGACCGCCCGGGCGATCCCGTCGGCGTCCAGGGCCTCGGGGTCCCGCCCGCACAGATGCGGCAGCCGTGCCCGGGCCGCCGCGACGTCCCCCATATCCAGGGCCCGCCCGATCGCCCGGGCCTCCCGGGCCAGCGAAGTGGCGCCCACCACCGCCCAGGTGGCGGCCCCGGTGAGCGCTACGGAGGCGGCGGGGGAGGGGCGTACGGCCCGCTGTGCCACGGCCGCGAGGGCCGCGGCGCCGCCGACGCACACGGCGGTGTGCAGCGCACCCCATCCGCGGTGGTCCCGCCACAGCGCCCGCTCCGCCGCGCCGGCGGCACGCCCGAACACGGCGACCGGATGCCCGCGGCGCGGATCGCCGACGAGCAGATCACCGAGGAGGCCGAGGGCGGCGCCGTACGCGAAGACGCGCTCGGCACGCACCGGCTCAGCCGGCCGTGGGGTCGGGAAGCGACCTGGTGCTGTACCTCAACGCGCAGCCGAGCATGGCGATGTGTCCTCACTCAGGGTGTCCACGCCCTGGTTCGACGAGACCGGCGGCGAGAGTTCCTGGCTCCCGGGGAGTTCGTCCCCGGTGACAGTGGCGGGACCGCGCCGGATTCACACCGGCTTCCTCTCGTTGCCGCCGTACATGGCCCGGGCAGTCCACCACGCCCCCGGAACCCCCGTCAACTGACCGCTGACCTGCAAGGGGAGAGTGTGCCGAGACTCATATCCACAGTCCCGCGAAGCCCGCTGCGGCAGGGCAACGCCCCAAAGGGGCGCGGGGAACTGCGCGACAAGCCACGACGGCGCCGCAGACGACCGACGGCACAACGCAGCACACAGCGGAGCGCTCACGCCGCGAAGCACGTGTACGCGGCGGTCAGCGCGAGACCGGCGGATCCGCCACGACGGCGCGGGCGCGCTCAGCCACGCCGGCTTCGGCCTAAGCAGGGTCCGGCGAAGCCCGCTGCGGCAGGGCAACGCCCCAAAGGGGCGCGGGGCTGTATCGATGTGCGGCTCCGCCGCGCGGGCGCGACAAGCCACGACGGCGCCGCAGACAACTGACGGCATACCGCGGCCCACCCAGCGGAGCGCTTACGCCGTGATGAGGTGGATCCCGTAGGCCACCGCGGCGGCGCACGCCGCGAAGCATGTGTACGCGGCGGTCAGCGCGAGGCCGGCCGATCCGCCCCGGGCGGCGGCCCGTTCGCGGTGCGACAGGCCGGCCACGCCGAGGGTGAACAGGGCCACCAGCGCCACGGTGACCGCGAGGCTGACGCCGAAGACGGAGCCGAGGGCCGCCCAGTCGATCTTCATGGTGATGCTTCCTTGGGTACCGGAGTCAGGGGAGGCGGGGGAGAGAGAAGAGAGGGAGTCGATCGGACGGTCAGACGGCGGCGGCCGGCGGCACGGCCTGGTCGGCGGCGGCCGGGGCCGCGGACACCGGCGGCGACGGGATCGTGGCCGTCAGATCCGCCGCCGGGGTGCCCGCCGCCGGAGGCGTCACGGCGGCGATCGCGGCGGTCACCACACCGGCCGGCTCGCCGGTGTCGTTGACGTTGCTGTGGTCGACGACCTCGCGCCGGGAGGTCTTCCAGATCGCGGCGGCGGCGGCGACCAGGAAGACGGCCACGCACCCGGTGCCCCAGTCACCGAGGTCCGTGACGGTCTCCGCGAGCGCGCCGACCAGCGCGGCGGCCGGCAGCGTCAGCGCCCAGGCGACGACCATCCGGGTCGCCGTGGACCAGCGGACCACGCCGCCCCTGCGGCCAAGCCCCGCGCCCATCACGGAACCGGAGACGACATGCGTGGTGGACAGGGAGAAGCCGAGGTGCGAGGAGGCCAGGATGGCGGTCGCCGCGCTGGTCTGGGCGGCGAAGCCCTGCTGCGGCTGGAGGTCGGTCAGGCCCTTGCCCATCGTGCGGATGATGCGCCAGCCGCCGAGGTAGGTGCCGAGGGCGATGGCGAGGCCGGCGGAGAGTATGACCCAGGTGGGAGGGTTGGAACCGGGGGCGAGGGCGCCGCCGGCGATCAGCGCCAGGGTGATGATGCCCATCGTCTTCTGGGCGTCGTTCGTGCCGTGGGCCAGGGAGACCAGGCCCGCGGAGGCGATCTGGCCGGCCCGGTACCCCTTCTCGGCGGCCCTGCCGTCCGCCTTCGCGCCGAGCCGGTACGACAGGCGGGTGGCGAGCAGCGCCGCCACGCCCGCGACGACCGGCGCGGCGAGCGCCGGGATGAGGACCTTGGTGACGA
This sequence comes from Streptomyces diversicolor, assembly GCF_057537855.1. Lineage (NCBI taxonomy): Bacteria > Bacillati > Actinomycetota > Actinomycetes > Kitasatosporales > Streptomycetaceae > Streptomyces > Streptomyces diversicolor. The sequence goes on along the minus strand of NZ_BAAJXA010000021.1, from coordinate 56,877 downwards.
GCGCGTCGCCGTGCACGGCGCCCGCGCCCGCGGAGGCGACGGTGGCGCCGATCAGGCCGCCCATCAGGGCGTGCGAGGAACTGGAGGGCAGGCCCACCAGCCAGGTCAGCAGATTCCAGAGGATCGCGCCCACCAGGGCGGCGAAGATGACCTCGGGACGGATGCCGGTCTCGTCGACGAGACCTTTGGAGATCGTGTTGGCGACCTCCACGGAGAGGAAGGCGCCCACCAGGTTGAGTGCGGCGGACATGGCCACCGCGACCTTGGGCTTGAGCGCACCGGTCGAGATGGTCGTGGCCATCGCGTTGGCGGTGTCGTGGAAACCGTTCGTGAAATCGAACGCGAGTGCGGTGATCACCACAATCGCGAGGATCAGCGAGAAGCTTTCCATTTACCCAGGCAATCGTTCGAAGTCATTGGCTGGTTGAACGTAGGCAACCTTGATGAACGGAAGATGAACTGAGGAGGGATTCACGGTGTCGTGAGCGGTGTGCCCGCGGTGTCCGCCGCGACCCGTTGAAGAGATCCGCGTCACCCGCCAGGATCAGGACATGGATCAGGGCAGGGATCAAGGCAGGGACCAAGGCAGGGAACAGGGCGTCGCCCAGGGCATGACGGAACAGACGGCGCACGCCTGGGAGGCGCTGGTCGGCACGGCCCGCCGCACCGTGTCCGACGGGCTGGTCGTCGGCACCTCCGGGAACGTCTCGGTGCGCGTCGGCGACACCGTGCTGGTCACACCCTCGGGCGTACCGTACGACCGGCTCACGCCGGACGATGTGACCGGCGTCGACCTCGACGGCCGGCAGGTGCTCGGCACGCTGGTGCCCACCAGCGAACTGCCCATGCACCTCGCGGTCTACCGCGCCACCGACGCGCGGGCCGTCGTCCACACCCACGCCGTGCACGCCACGGCCGTCTCCACGCTGGTCCTGGAACTGCCCGCGATCCACTACATGACGGCGGCGCTCGGCGGCCCCGTCCGCGTCGCACCGTACGCCACGTACGGCACCGAGGAACTGGCCCGGAACATGCTCCGCGCCCTCGCCGGCCGCTCCGGCTGCCTGCTGCGCAACCACGGCACCCTCACCTACGGCGCCACCCTCGACCAGGCCTACGACCGCACCGCCCAACTGGAGTGGATGTGCCGCCTGTGGCTGACGGCATCCTCAGTACCGGGCCACACCCCCACCCTCCTGACCCCCGCCCAACTGACAGAGACGGCAACCCACCTCACCACCTACGGCCAACACCCCTGACCCCCATTTCTCCAGGACCGCGGGAAACCGCACACCAAGCCACAACGCCCCGCACTCAGCCACAACGCCACGCACCCCCCTCCCCAGGGCCGCCGGGAACTGCGCAACCCGGCCGAACCCAGCACACTGGTTCCGTGCGCACTGTCACAGCGACCGCCGCCGCCCTCACCGCGGCCCTGGCAGCCGGCGCGGCCGGAGTGGCCGCCGGACGGCTGGCCAGCGACGCCGCGCTCAAGGCGCCCGCCGGCCGGCCCCTGCCCACCGAACCCCGGCTCACCGTGCACGGCACGGCCGCGGGACAGATCACCCTCACCCGCGACCTGGCCTCCCTGCGCCCCGGCACCTACGGCCTCGCGGGCGACGGCTCGCACGCCGTCGTCGGACCCGTCCTGGAGTCCGTCCGGAGCACCGCCGACACCGTCGTACGCCGCCTGCAAGGCGTCACCCACGGCACCCTCGGGGCCGGCGACAAGGTCTGGCTGACCCCGAATGTGCACGTCGGCAACCCGGCCTCCGCCCTCGACCTCGACCACGCCGACATCGACGTACCCGGCGAACTCGGCCCGCTGCCCGCCTGGTTCGTGCCCGGCCACCGGGACATCTGGGTGATCGCCGTGCACGGCCTTGGCACCACCCGTGAACAGGCCCTGAACGTCATGGGCTTCCTGCACCACAGGCGCCTGCCGGTGCTCGCCCTCGCCTACCGCGGCGACCTCGGCGCACCCCGCAGGCCCGACGGCCTGAACCACTTCGGCGAGACCGAGTGGCGGGACCTGGACGCCGCCATCCGCTACGCCGTCCGGCACGGCGCCGGCCGCGTGATCCTGCTCGGCTGGTCCACCGGCGCCACCATGGCCCTGCACGCCGCCGCCCGGTCACCCGAGCGGGACCGTATCGCCGGGCTCGTCCTGGACTCACCCGTGCTGGACTGGCCGGCCACGCTGCGCGCCCTGGCATCGGCCCGCCATACGCCGGACGCCGTGCTGCCGCTCGCCGTGCGCGCCGCGCAGGGACGCACCGGTCTGCACCCCGACGGCCTCGCCGACGCCGCCGACCCCGCCCGGCTCGACATGCCCACCCTGATCATCCACGGCCCGGGCGACACCGTGGCCCCCTGGGCGCACTCCCGGCGCCTCGCCGCCCGCCGCCCGGACCGCATCGCCCTGCACACCGTCCCGGACGCCCCGCACGCCGCCATGTGGAACGCCGACCCCGAGGAGTACGAGGAACAGCTGCGCCGGTTCCTGACTCCGCTCATGTAATCCATTCCGTTTAACTCCGTACCTGTGGCCTGATCATGGCCCCTCCGCCCCAGCCGGACACCGTGCCTTGGCCACCCCCGTCGCCCGCCGTGACATTCCGTTTGGGTTTTCGGACCGTCAACCGGAAGACTGCCCCCGTGACGTCCCGTATCCCGCGCGACTCCAGGCTTCGACTCGTCCGACCGCGACCCCTGGCCGCCGCCCCCAGAGCTGTGAACCAGCGGCGCCCACGCCGCCCCGCACCCCGGCCGCCGGAAGGCACGCCCGCCCCCGCGGAGCTGGCCAGAATGGCGCGCTCCGGCCTGGCGGGCGCGGCCCGCGTGGCCCACTGGGCCGACGCCGCCCTCGGCTCCGGCCGCGCCGGGGCCACCGAGGACGGCAAGGCCACCCTCTCCGACGCGTCCGCCGAACGCGCTGCCGCAGATCTGCATCTGACCGTGGCCCAGGTACGGGCCGACTGGGACACCGCCCGCCTCGCCGGCCTGGTCGAGGTGCACGGCGACAGCGCCCGCCCCGGCTGGCGGCTGCGCGCCTGGGACCGGGACGACAGCGCCGTACTGCGCGGCTGGGTCGCCCTCTTCGACGCCTGGTCGCTGGCCCATCCGGAACCCGCCGAGCACGAGCACGCGGTCGTCGCCGACGTGGTCTCGGCCATGCCTCAGGTGCTCTCCTTCCTCCAGTTGTCCGCAGGCCCGGTCCCGGTCGAGCAGCTTCTCGACCTGCTCAGGCAACGGGTGACCGAACTGCGCACCGAGCGCTGCGAAGTCCCCTACGAGCCAGGTCCCGGCGACGCCCCGGGCGCCGCGCTCCCGACGGCCTACGCGCCCGCCGCCCCGCCGCCCGCGCTCGCCGAGGGCACCCTCCTCGCCCCGATCCTCGACTGGGCCCTGCACGCCCTCGCCTCCGTCGGCGCCCTCACCTACGGCGACGGCCAGGCCACCCTCACCCCGCTCGGCAGCTGGGCGGTGTGGGTCAAGCTGGAGCAGATCTGCGTGGCCGCGCAGAGCCCGGCCGGGAACATCGAACAGTCCGCCGAGGACATGCTCCGCGGCTGCGCCCAGCTCCGCCCCAACGCCGCCCGCGCCGAGTACCGCGCCTGGCTCGCCGCCCGCCCCGTCGGCAGCGCCGTCACCGAACTGATCGAGGCCGCCCGTGGCGACGACGCGCTGCTGCGCGGCCTCGCCTTCGAGGCGCTGCGGGTCGTCGGCGCCCCCGCCGAGCCCGACGTACGCGGAGTCGTCGACGAGCCCACGCTGCGGCCCTACGCCCTGCTGTGGCTCGCCGAGCACGACGGCGCCGACCCGGAGGACGCCCACGAAGTCCTCACCCGCGAAGAGGCCACCTGGCTGTGGGTCGACACCGCCGCCGCCGTCGCCGACCACGGCGAGGCGCCGATGCTCGTGCGTCACCTTGAGTCCGCGGTGCAGCCCACCGTCCCCCGGCTGCTCGACGAGGTGCGCGCCGTCGGGCACCCGCGCACCGTGCAGGTCCTGGTCGCGCTCGCCGCCGCGCACCCCGACCCGGCCCTGGCCAAGGCGGTGCGCCGGGCCGCCTTCCAGGTGCACACCGGCGGATAGCGCGCGCCGGAGCGGGTCAGATCCCTATCTCGGGGGCGTATGTCCCGAAGCTCCAGATGTTGCCCTCGGCGTCCCGGGCCGTGTAGTCCCGCGAGCCGTAGTCCTGGTCCGTCGGGGGCATCACGATCTCCGCACCGTGGTCCACGGCGCGCCGGTGGTGCGCGTCGACGTCGTCCACCACGATGTACACCCCCGCCGGGCCCGCGTCCCTCATCAGCGTGTCGAAGACACCGCCGCGGCCCTTGGAGCCCAGCATCACCGCGCCGTTGCCCTGCACCAGCTCGGCGTGCAGCACCGAGCCGTCCTCTCCCTCGTACACCGACAGCTCGGTGAATCCGAAGGCCTCCGTTAGCTGCTTGATCGCCGCCTTCGCGTCCGCGTACAGCAGCGTCGGATAGATGCTCGGACGCCCTCCGCCCGTGCCTGCCATGCTGATCACTCCCCTGTGAACATGCCTCACCTGTGTCCGTCGACGGTCCCGTCGGTCCCGTGGATCCGATCTGCCGCCCAGTCTTGCACCCGGCACTGACAGCGCCCGGCGACAACCGGCCCCCGCTTCACCGGAACGTGTCGCACCGGCCCATGCCCCTGACCTGCCACCCCTGCGGCCGATCGGGGGACGGCCCGACACCCGCTCGCGTGTCGTCCCCGCGCGCCCGGCTGCCCCGCCCCCGCCTGGCTACGCTCTCCGTCTGCCCCGGACGCCCCCGACGTCTGCCCCGGACGCCCCCGACGGGACAGGGCGGGCGGACGGTAGGGCCCCGAGGGACCGGATGGCCCGGGGCCGGCTCTGCCGGGCGGACACCGAAGACCGGAGGGGGCGGGGTGGTAGAGGGACCAGACGAACGGGGAGGTCTGGATACGCCATAGGAACCGGCCGGACCCATACGACTGGGCGGACTGGCGAAACCGGACGAACGGGAAGCACGGGAGGGCCCATTGGGTCGGGGCGGACCAGACGGACCGGTTGACCCGGAGGGACCGACCGGGCCGAGCGGCCCGGAGGGACGGGGCCGACCCGCGGGACCGCAACGGTCCGAGGGAGCGGTGCGGGGCCCGGGTGCCGGGGACGGGCGACGAGGCATGCCGCGGGGCCGCAGCCGCAGCCGAACCCGGGGCCGGGGACGGGCGGGGCGTGGGGCCGGTCTTGGCGGGGCATTCGTGGGGGCGCTGCTCGTCGTCGCCCTTCAGGTGCGTCCCGGCGCCCCCTACGGGGACCGGCTCACCGCGCACGGACCCGACGGGCCGGCCGCGACGGCGGTCCGCGCACGGGGCGCGGCCGTGGAGGCGTACGACCCGGCCGGCGGCGAGCGGCGCTGGCGCTATGCGCGCGAGGGCCGCCGCCCGCTGGACGTGCTCCCCGCGCGCGGGCACGCGATCGCCCTCTGGGACGACGGACTCGTCACCGCCACCGACGGCCGCTCCGTGCGCTGGCACCGTGCCCTGCCCGCCGTATCCGGCTGGCTCGCCGCGCACGGCGCCACGGGCGTCCTGCGCCCGCTGCCACGGGGCATGCTCGCCGTGGTCACCCCGCGCCGCATCACCGCGTACCGCACCGCCGACGGCGACCTGCGCTGGGTGCTGCCCGCGCGTGAGCGCTGCGCGTTCCGTCCCGACCGCGCCGTGCGGCACGGCCCGAACCTGCTCGTCGCCCAGCCCTGCGCGCGGGGCGCCTGGACCGATCAGCTCGTCGCCGTGGACGACCTCGGGCCCGTCGCCCCGCACCGCTCGCCCCTCGGCAACGAGATGCCGGGCCGCACGGCGGGACACCCGGACCCGGGAAAACCGCTTGCGCCGCCCCGTTAGACTGACCCCCATGGCCATTCTCCTCGCGCATTAGACGGCGGGAACGTCCTCAGCCGCCCATCCCGCCAACGACTTCGCCCTGGAGTCTGTCCGTGATCTCCGCCTCCGGTATCGAGCTGCGCGCCGGTGCCCGCATCCTCATCGAGAACGCCACGTTCCGCGTCGCCAAGGGCGACCGCATCGGTCTCGTCGGCCGCAACGGCGCCGGCAAGACCACCCTCACCAAGGTCCTGGCCGGCGAGGGCATCCCCGCCGCCGGCACCGTCACCCGCTCGGGCGAGGTCGGCTATCTGCCGCAGGACCCGCGCACCGGCGACCTGGACGTCCTCGCCCGCGACCGCGTCCTGTCCGCCCGCGGCCTCGACGTGCTGATCCGCAAGATGCGCGAGAACGAGCAGCGCATCGCCACCGGTCAGGGCGCCACCCGGGAGAAGGCGCTCAAGCAGTACGAGCGTCAGGAGACCGAGTTCCTCACCAAGGGCGGATACGCCGCCGAGGCCGAGGCCGCCACCATCGCCGCCGCGCTCAACCTCCCCGACCGGGTGCTCGGCCAGCCGCTGCACACCCTCTCCGGCGGTCAGCGCCGCCGCATCGAGCTGGCCCGGATCCTGTTCTCGGACGCCGACACACTGCTGCTCGACGAGCCCACGAACCACCTCGACGCCGACTCGATCGCCTGGCTGCGCGACTACCTGAAGACGTACCGCGGCGGCTTCATCGTCATCTCGCACGACGTCGACCTGGTCGAGACGGTCGTGAACAAGGTGTTCTACCTGGACGCCAACCGTTCGATGATCGACGTCTACAACATGGGCTGGAAGCTCTACCAGCAGCAGCGCGAGGCCGACGAGAAGCGCCGCAGGCGCGAGCGGCAGAACGCCGAGAAGAAGGCCGCCGCGCTCAACGCCCAGGCCGACAAGATGCGGGCCAAGGCCACCAAGACCGTCGCCGCGCAGAACATGGCGCGCCGCGCCGAGAAGCTGCTGTCCGGCCTCGAAGCGGTCCGCCAGTCCGACAAGGTCGCAAAGCTCCGCTTCCCGGAGCCCGCGCCCTGCGGCAAGACCCCGCTGATGGCCGAGGGCCTGTCGAAGTCGTACGGCTCGCTGGAGATCTTCACCGATGTCGACCTGGCCATCGACAAGGGGTCACGGGTCGTCATCCTGGGCCTGAACGGCGCGGGCAAGACCACCCTGCTGCGGCTGCTCGCGGGCGTCGAACAGCCGGACACCGGCATGGTCGTCCCCGGCCACGGCCTCAAGCTCGGCTACTACGCGCAGGAGCACGAGACCCTGGACGCCGGCCGCACGGTCCTGGAGAACATGCGCTCGGCCGCTCCCGACATGGATCTGGTCGAGGTCCGCAAGGTCCTGGGTTCGTTCCTGTTCTCCGGTGACGACGTCGACAAGCCCGCCGGCGTCCTGTCCGGCGGCGAGAAGACCCGCCTCGCGCTCGCCACGCTCGTCGTCTCGTCGGCGAACGTGCTGCTCCTGGACGAGCCGACCAACAACCTCGACCCGGCGAGCCGGGAGGAGATCCTGGGCGCGCTGCGCACCTACGCCGGCGCGGTCGTCCTGGTCACCCACGACGAGGGCGCGGTGGAGGCGCTTCAGCCGGAGCGGATCATCCTGCTGCCGGACGGCGTGGAGGACCTGTGGGGCGCCGACTACGCGGACCTCGTCGCGCTGGCTTGATCGAATGAATGATCCACGGGCTATGGATCATTCGGCCCATCGGTGATCCATCATCTGTGTGAGATCTCCTGGTATCCGGGTGTGTCCTACACCCATGTAGCGGCCGATCCCTCCATCGGTGAGGGGTCGGCCGTCGTGCGTCTCTGACCTGGCACTTCGCGAATGAACCCGTTCGGCGGTACGGACGGCATGCATCGGAATCAGTAATTCCGCTTGTGGGGATGTGCTCCTGTCGTCAAAACCGTGTCTTACGGACCTTGCCGAATGGGTGGCCATCGGGCCCGGGAGGGGTGATCATGAGGAGACCAGAGCGCACTTCCCATGAGGAGGCACGGGTGGCCGAGACTCTGAAGAAGGGCAGCCGGGTGACCGGCGCCGCGCGCGACAAGCTCGCGGCAGACCTGAAGAAGAAGTACGACTCCGGTGCGAGCATCCGGGCGCTGGCCGAGGAGACCGGCCGCTCGTATGGCTTCGTACACCGGATGCTCAGCGAGTCGGGCGTCACGCTCCGTGGGCGTGGCGGAGCGACCCGGGGCAAGAAGGCCGCATCGTCCTGACCCCCCGGGCGGCCCATCGGCTTCGATGGTGGCCACCCGGCCGGTCCTCCCGCAGTGCCCCTGAGGGGGCCTGGGGGCAGCTCAGATCGGCCGGGTGGTTACTGTGCAGTCACTTAGCATGCCGTCACGGCACGGCGTGTCGACCGCACTCATCGGAGGCGCCCCATGGCTTCGCCCGACCAGGACCTTGCTCCCGCACTCGACAAGGACGGCGTACGGCTCACCGTCGACGACGCGCTCGCCACGGTGACCCTGACCAACCCGGCCAAGCGCAACGCCCAGAGCCCCGCACTGTGGCGGGCGTTGGCCGAGGCCGGGCGGTCGCTGCCGGGCACCGTGCGAGTCGTCGTGCTGCGCGGCGAGGGCAAGTCCTTCTCCGCCGGCCTCGACCGGCGGATGTTCGCGCCGGACGGCATCCCGGACGAGCCGACGCTCACCGATCTCGCACGCCGCGACGATGCCGGACTGGACGCGACCATCGCCGCCTTCCAGGAGGCATTCACCTGGTGGCGGCGGAACGACCTCGTCTCCGTCGCCGCCGTCCAGGGGCATGCCATCGGTGCCGGCTTCCAGCTCGCCCTCGCCTGTGATCTGCGCGTCGTCGCGGACGACGTGCAGTTCGCGATGCGCGAGACCAGCCTCGGGATCGTGCCCGATCTGACCGGCACGCACCCGCTGGTCGGCCTGGTCGGATACGCCCGCGCGCTGGAGATCTGCGTGACCGGGCGGTTCGTCGGCGCCGAGGAGGCGGTGAGCTGCGGGCTCGCCAACCTCGCGGTGCCCGTCGGCGAACTCGACGCCGCCGTACGCGACCTGACCGCGGCGATCCTGGCCGCGCCACGGGACGCCGTGGTGGAGACCAAGGCCCTGCTGCGCGGGGCGGGCGGACGCACGTACGAGGAGCAGTGCGCCGCCGAACGGGCCGCCCAGGCGCGGCGGCTGCGGGATCTGGCCGGCGCCGGCGACTGAGCCGCACGGCCTGCGGCACCTGTCCCGAGGACGTGCCCCCCGGCGCCGCGCCCCGGCGGCACGGTCCGCGGTCGCCCCACTGGCCGTCGTCAGACATCGCGCACGGCCTGCGGCGCCTGTCCCGAGGACGTGCCCCCGGGCGCCGCGTTCCGGTGGCGTGGTCCGTGGCCGCCGCACTGGCCGTCGTCAGGCGTCGCGCACGGGCTGCGGGGCCTGTTCCGAGGACGTGCCCCCGGGCGCCCGGCTCCGGCGGTACGGTCCGCGGTCGCCGCACTGGCCGTCGTCGGACGTCGGCGTTCGGGCGGCCGGTGTTCCGCTGCGGCTCCGGGAGGTCGCGGTCCTCTCGGCCGTGCCCCGGCGCGGCGGCCGGCCGCCCTGCGGCGCCCGAGCGGGCGGCCGGCCGTGGCCGGGGTGGCTCGGCCCGCCACCGCAGGCCCGCCGACGCGGCGCTCAGCCCACCGCCGTGACCAGCACCGCCACCGTCGTACGGCCCTCCAGCGCCGCCGCCACCGCGGTACGCACCTGACGGACCACGTCCCGCGGCCGGTGCCCCGCCGCGACCGCCAGCTCCATCCGGACATGGCGGTGCGGCGACGCGCCCACCCCGTGCCGCCGTACCTCGCAGTGCACGCCCCGGCCGAGACCGCCGAGGCTGCCGGTCAGCCGGACCACGCCCGGCACCGACAGGGCCGCGGTCGCCGCGCGGATCTCGTCGGGGTCCGTGCCCTCGCGGGCCGGGGGCGGCTGCGGCGCCCGCGCCTTCGGGGGGTCCGCAGGTCCGTCCAGCAGTTCGGTGATCCGCAGGTCCACCTCCGTGACCGTCAGCCCGAGCCGCCGGTCCGCGGCCGTGGCCAGGGCCAGCCGAAGCCGGGACGCGGTCTCCGGCAGCGGCGCGGCGGCCGTGGCCGCGAAGTCCGCCACCACCCGCAGCGGTCCCGGGGACAGCGCGCTCGGCGGCGCCGGTACGACGGCCTCTTCAGCCTCGTCGGCTTCTTCAGCCCGATCGGCCTCCTTGGTTTCAACAGCTTCACTGGCCCCCTCAGCCTTGAGGGCCTTGCCAGCCGCGACAGCCTCGCCGGCGTCACCGGCCTCGTCGACCTCGTCGGCCCCCTCGATGCCGCCGGTCCCGTCCACCACGTCCATACCGTCGGGCTCGGCGCGTGCGATCCGCAGCCTGCCCAGGCGCACCCCCGGCACCTCCGCGGCGGCGCCCCGCAGCACCGCCTCGGCCGCCGCCTCCGTGATCCACCCGCCGTCCCGCGCACCGCCCAGCGGCAGCAGCCTGCCGAGCCCCACCTGCTGCCGCACCACTCGGGTCCATGGATCCGCCGTCATTCCTCCAGCCTGCCCCATTCCCGGCGCGCGATCCCGCCACCGCACATACGGTGGTCGCAGGAGGACGACCGGAAGGGACGCACGGCGATGACCGACATGACGGAGCAGAACCGGACGACGGGCCCCGAGGCCGAGGCCGAGACACCCGTGCAGACCCGCAAGGCCACCAAACGCGGCGGTGGGGACCCGGCGAGCCGCGGCCGGACCACCATCGCCGACGGGGTCGTGGAGAAGATCGCCGGGCTCGCCGCGCGTGACGTGCTGGGCGTGCACGCGATGGGCAGCGGTCTCAGCCGGACCTTCGGCGCCGTGCGCGACCGGGTGCCGGGCGGTTCGAAGTCGGTGACCCGCGGGGTGAAGGCCGAGGTCGGCGAGGTGCAGACCGCGCTCGACCTGGAGATCGTCGTGGACTACGGGGTGTCCATCGGCGACGTGGCCCGCGACGTCCGGGAGAACGTGATCGCCGCCGTGGAGCGGATGACCGGACTTGAGGTCGTGGAGGTCAACATCGCGGTGAGTGATGTCAAGCTCCCCGAGGAAGAAGAAGAGGAGCTGGAGCCGCGGATCCAGTGAAGCCCCGGGCGGCGATCGGACCACGCGGCTGAGGAGCGGAGGAGGGCAGCATGAACATGGCCGTGATCGGCATGATCGCCGGAATGGCGCTGGGCTTCGCCGGATACTTCGGCGGGTTCGGCGCGTTCCTGCTGGTGGCGGCCCTGGGCGCGATCGGGTTCGTCGTCGGCCGATTCCTGGAGGGGGACCTGGAACCGGGTGACTTCTTCCGTACCCGCGACGGCAAGCGCGACCGGCGCCGATGACGACCGCCGGTGAGTCCCTGAGCGGCGGGCCGGGCGCGGCACGCGGAGCCGTGACCGCCGTCGCGCCGGGCGCGCGCGGCGCCACCCGGATCGCCGACCGGGTCGTCGCGAAGATCGCCGCGCAGGCCGCGCGGGAGGCCGTCGGCCCGCTCCCGAAGGACGCCGCGCCCCCGCACGCGACCGTCGTCGTGCGCCCCCCGGCCGCCGAATCCGCCCGGACCCGGGGCACCGCCACCGCCTCGGCCCGGGTCCGCGTCCACCTCGAACTCGACTACCCGACCGACATCGGCGCCCGCTGTGCGGCCGTGCGTCGTCATGTGACCGAGCGGGTAGGCGCGTTGGTGGACATGGAGGTGCCGGAGGTCGCCGTGGAGGTGGAGCGGCTGCATCTGGCACCGGGGCACGGCGCGGACGGGAGGACGCGATGAACGAGCCCCAGGGCATGGAGACCGGCACCCGGCCCCTGCCGGTCGTGGAGAAACCGGCCGGCCCCGCACTCGACCAGTCCGCCTCGGCGGCGGACTACGATCCGCCGCGCGCCGCGGACGGCCCGGACGGCCGGGACGGCCGCTTCTGGTCCGCGCGCCGGGTCCCCGCCGGGATCGTCGCGCTGCTCCTCCTGCTCGGCGCGGGCGTCTTCCTGTACGACGTCGCCGCCGTGCGGGCCCACCGGCCGGCCATGCACTGGCGCCGCGCCCTGGCCCATCAGCTCGCGCACCGGCCCCTCGACGACATCTGGGTGCTGATCGGCGCCGGCGTCGCCACGGTCCTCGGCCTGTGGCTGATCGCGCTCGCCGTCACCCCGGGCCTGCGGAGCCTGCTGCCGATGCGGCGCGGCCACCTTGATGTACGGGCCGGACTCCAGCGGCGGGCCGCCGCCCAGGTGCTGCGCGACCGGGCCATGGAGGTCTCGGGCGTGCGGTCGGTGCGGGTGCGGATGCGGCGGCGGAAGGCCGACGTCCGCGCGGTCTCGCACTTCCGCGAACTCGACGAGGTACGCGCCGATCTGGACCTCACGCTCGCCGAGGCGGTACGGGGACTGGGCCTGTCCCGGCCGCCCACCCTGTCGGTGCGTGTGGCGCGGCCCGGACGGAAGGGGTGACGGCGGTGCTCAGGATCGCCAACCGGGTGCTGATCGGGATCATCGGTCTGCTGCTGGTCGCCGTCGGCGGGCCGGTGCTGGCCGTGGGCCTTGGCACACGGCCGCCGTCCTGGTGGATCCACGGCGGGCCGCACGACGTGCTGCTCAGCGACGCCCAGCGGAGCCGGTGGCGGGACGCCGGCTGGTGGTGGCCCGCGGTCATCGCCGCGCTCGCCGTGCTCGTCCTGCTCGGGCTGTGGTGGCTGACCGCGGTGCTGCGCCGCCGCCGGCTGGCCGAGGTGGCCGTCGACACGGGCGACGGCGCGGGCGCGCTGCTGCGCGGCCGGGCCCTGGAGAGCGTGCTCGTCGAGGACGCGGCCCGTCTTGACGGGGTGGCCCACGCCCAGGCGACGCTGACCGGTCGCCGCACCGCCCCGCAGGCCCGGGTCTGGCTCCAGCTGGAACCGGACGTGGACCCCGGCACGGCCCTGCACCACCTCGCCACCGAGTCCCTGGCCCGCGCCCGCGACTCCGCACGGCTGCCGTCGCTACCGGCGGAGGTATTCCTACGCGCCGTCAAACACCGCGCGGAACGCGTGACGTGACGGCCCGGGCCGCGCAGGCCGGCACCGGGGCGGTGCGCCGCGCGGCGGTCGCGATGAGCCGTGCGGGGGCGTCCGGCGTCCGGGCCGGCGTTGTCCACGGCGATGCCGACCGCGCCGGGCCCGAGTCCGGCCGCCGCGTCGGCGGCCCGCTGCGCGTCCCGCCGGGAGCGCCCCGGTGCGCTGCCCGGCGTTGTCGTGGTGGTCGCGACGTTCCTGCTCACCAGCCCTGGCCGGTGGCCGCTGGACCTGCTCGTCCCGGTCTTCGCGCGGGGCCCGCCGAACCTGCCGGGCCCCGGGCCCGACCGGCAGGCGGCTCCCGGAGCCGGGGCCGCGTGCCTCGGGGCACCGGCCAAGGCGCCGGGACGGGCCGTTGCGTCCTGCGCGGGCCGGCTGCCGGGTTCAGAAGCCGTGGCGCATTCCGCCGTCGATCGGGATCATGATGCCCGTCAGGTAGGAGGCGGCCGGGGACAGCACGAACGCGGCGACCCGGCCGAACTCCGCCGGTGTGCCGTACCGGCGCAGCGGGATGCGGGCCTCGTTCGCGGCACGGGTGACCGCCGGGTCCGCGGACAGCGCGTCCAGCTCGCGCACGCGGTCCGTGTCGATGCGGGCCGGCAGCAGCCCCACGACCCTGATCCCGCGCGGCCCCAGCTCGTCCGCGATCGACTTGGCCAAGCCGGCCAGTCCGGGCCGCAGCCCGTTGGAGATCGTCAGCCCGGGGATCGGCTCGTGCACCGACCCGGACAGCACGAACCCGATGACACCGCCCTCCGGCAGCTCCTCCGCCGCCGCGCGAGCGACCCGCACCGCGCCCAGGAACACCGACTCGAAGCCCGCCCGCCACTGCTCGTCCGTGTTGTCGGCGACGAACCCGGGCGGCGGCCCGCCGACGCTGACGAGCACACCGTCGAAGCGGCCGAACCGCTCGCGGGCGGTCGCGATCAGCTGCGCGGGGGCGTCCGGGTCGGCGTTGTCCACGGCGATGCCGACCGCGCCGGGCCCCAGTTCGGCCGCCGCGTCGGCGACCCGCTGCTCGTCCCGCCCGGTGATGACCACCCTCGCCCCGTCGGCGACCAGTTCGCGCGCGGCGGCGTTGCCCAGCCCGCGGGTGGCCCCCGTGACGACGTACACCCGGTCCTTCAGTCCAAGATCCATGGCTCCTATCCTGCCCCGTCGCCCCCGAACAGCACGAGGGCGGTGTTCACCAGCGCGATATGGCTGAACGCCTGCGGGAAGTTGCCCAGCTGGCGCCCGGCCACCGGGTCGTACTCCTCGGACAGCAGCCCCACGTCGTTGGCGATCCCCACCAGCCGCTCGAAAAGCCGCCGCGCCTCCTCCGTACGGCCCGTCAGATGCAGCGCGTCCGCGAGCCAGAACGAGCAGGCCAGGAAGACGCCCTCGCGGCCGGGCAGCCCGTCGATGCCGTCGCCGGTGCCGGCGTAGCGCTGCACGAAGCCCTCGCACCCCAGCTCCGCGCGGACCGCGTCCACCGTGCCGATCACCCGCGGATCGTCCGGCGGCAGAAACCCGGCGCGGGGGATGAGCAGCAGGGCGGCGTCCAGCTCCTGCGAGCCGTAGTACTGGGTGAAGGTGTTGCGGTCCGGGTCGTAGCCCTTCTCGCACACCTCGCGGTGCACCTCGTCCCGCAGCGCCCGCCAGCCCGCCTTGTCCCCGGGGAGTTCGGGGTACTCCTCCAGGGTGCGCACCGCCCGGTCGGCGGCCACCCACACCATCACCTTCGAGTGCACGAAGTGCCGGCGTCCGCCGCGCACCTCCCACAGCCCCTCGTCCGGCTGCCGCCACTGGGCGCGCAGCCACTCCAGCAGGATGTTCTGCATCGACCACATGTGCGGCTTGGGCGAAAGACCGGAACGCCGGGCCAGCCACAGCGAGTCCATGACCTCGCCGTACACGTCGAGCTGCAACTGGTTGACGGCGCCGTTGCCGATCCGCACCGGCGCCGACCCGGCGAACCCGGACAGCCACGGCACCTCGAACTCGGGCAGCCGCCGCTCACCGGCCACGCCGTACATGATCTGCAGGTCCGCCGGATCGCCCGCGACCGCGCGCAGCAGCCAGTCGCGCCAGGCCCCGGCCTCCTTGTGGTATCCCGCGGACAGCAGCGCGCCGAGGGTGAGGGTGGAGTCGCGCAGCCAGCAGTAGCGGTAGTCCCAGTTGCGTACGCCGCCCAGCTCCTCGGGCAGCGATGTGGTGGCGGCGGCGACGATGCCGCCGGTCGGACGGTACGTGAGGGCCTTGAGGGTGATCAGGGAGCGTACGACGGCGTCCCGGTAGGGGCCGTCGTAGCGGCAGCGGGCCGCCCAGCGCCGCCAGTCCCGCACGCTGGAGCTGAGCGCTTCGTACGGATCGACCAGGCCGGGGCGCGGCTCGTGCGAGGGGTGCCAGGTGAGGACGAAGGCGATCTTCTCGCCCTCCGCGACGGAGAACTCGGAGTGCGTGCCGAAGTCCTTGCCCCAGGTGCGCACCTCGGGTTCGCTGCGCAGCCACACCGAGTCCGGTCCGGCGACGGCGACCCGGTGGCCGCCGGAGCGGCGCATCCACGGGACGATCGAGCCGTAGTCGAAGCGCAGGCGGAGCGTGCTGTGCACGGTGACGCGCCCGCTGACGCCCTCCACGATCCGGATCAGTTCGGGGGCGCGCTCGCGCTGCGGCATCAGGTCGGTGACCCGGACCGTTCCCCGCGGGGTGTCCCACTCGGTGTCGAGGACCAGGGTGTCGGGACGGTAGCCGCGGCGGGTGCAGCGGCCCGCGTCCACGGGTGCGATCCTCCAGTGCCCGTTCTCCTCGTCGCCCAGGAGCCGCGCGAAGCAGGCGCCGGAGTCGAAGCGGGGCAGACACAGCCAGTCGATGGAGCCGTCCGTGCCGACCAGGGCAGCGGTCTGCTCATCGCTGATGAGGGCGTAGTCCTCGATGCGGGGGTGCACGCAGATGCGGGTTCCCGGTGTGCCGACGGGGCAATCCGGGTCGCGGCCGGGCGGGTGACGCGCCCGGCGGTCACACGGCGGCGGGTTCCGCCTGCGGAGCCGTCTCGCCGTCCGTCGTGCGGGCCCGTTCGCGTGCCTCCCGGCGTGCCAGGACGGCCCAGCCGACCGGGACCGCCGCGGCGAACAGCCACCACTGGATCATGTACGCGTAGTTCAGCGGGGCGTCTTCCTTGCCCGGGTCGGAGATCTGCTGCGGGGTGTCGCCCTTCGGCGCGGGGGCCGTCTGCTCGATGTAGCCGCCGAGCACCTCGGCGCCGAGCCGCCGCGCCTCCTCCTCGCTGTTGATCAGCATGATCTGGCGGTCCGGCAGTCCCTCGACGTTCTTGATGCCGCTCGCCGCGGTCGTCTCGTCCGCCTTCAGCCGCCCCGTGACGGTGGTGCGGCCCGCGGGCGGCGCGGGGACCTTCGGGAAGGCGGTCTGGGAGCCGGTCGCCGGGATCCAGCCGCGGTTGACCAGCAGCACCTTCCCGTCGGTCAGCACGAACGGGGTCAGGACGTGGAAGCCGACCTCGTCGCCGGAGTTGACCCGGCGGCGCACCACGACCTCATGGCCGGTGTCGAAGGTGCCCGTCGCGGTGACGCTGCGGTAGCGCTCGGTGCGGGTCACCGCGTGGCCGGGCGAGGTCAGCTGCTCCACCGGTACGGGCTTGGCGGACAGCGCGTCGGTGACCAACTGGTTCCGGGCGCTGCGCTCTTCGTACCGGTGCTTCTGCCAGAAGCCCAGCTCGATCATCACGGGGATCAGGAGCAGGGCGATCAGGGTGAGGATCACCCACTGCCGGGTCAACAGGAAGCGGTACACCCGTCGACCGTACAACTTGGACGTCGGGTGCATTCGGTCGGGTACCGGTTCACACCCGGTCCACGATTCCCGTCTTGCCCGCGGCCCGGGCGCAGTGGGCACCGCAGAACCACTGGCCCTCGGCCTCCACGCCCTGGCCGATGATCGAGACCCGGCAGTGCTCGCACACCGGGGCCATGCGGTGGATCGCGCAGGAGAAGCAGTCGAAGACATGGACCGCGCCCTGGGCGTGCACCTCGAACGTCATTCCGTAGTCATTGCCGCAAACTTCGCATGTCGCCATGGGCTCAGGGTGAGCGGTCCTCGTCCCCCGGTCGAGCGACCACAGCGCGAGTCGCCCCCAATCACCCAACCGCCCGGCGGCGCGGGACCGCCCTGCCCATGCCCGCGCGTACCGCCACCGGTGTCCCGCGCGCCGGTGGCCGGGGCGCGGGAGCCGAGGACGACCACGCCGGCGTCCGCGTGCGGGCCCAGGCACAGCCAGGCGTCGGCCGCGCGCCGGCGGCAGCCCCTGAAACATGCCGCAACGGAATGTCCCGCCGCAGCGGCGAGCAACCACCACGGCGCATCCCGGCGGTGCCGACCACCGTCACCCGCCGCACACTCGGCGCCGGCAGCCCACCGGAGCACCCCCGCCCGAGCCCCGGCACAACCCGGCGCCACCGGCCCACCGGCACAGCCCTGCCCAAGCCTCGCAGAGCCCTGCCCGCCCCCACGTACCGTGTGGTCAGCGTTGGGGGGTCGCTGGTTCTACGTCTCTCAGCAGGTGGGCGAACGCCGCCTCGTCGACCACCGGTGTGCCGTACTGCCGTGCCTTGACCGCCTTCGAGGTGCCCGAGTCCGGGTCGTTCGTGACCAGCAGGCTGGTCAGCCGTGACAGGCTCGTCGACACATGCAACCCCGCCTCCGTCGCCCGGTCCTCCAGCAGCTCGCGGTCGACCGACGTGTCCCCGGAGAACGCGACCCGCATGCCCTGCTTGAGCCGTCCGCCCTCCTGCCAGCGCCCCGGGTTGGGGTAGGGGCACGCGGGGCGCCTGCGGGCGGGGCGCCAACCGGACGGTCCGTAGCCTCCCCGGCCGCCGCCCGCCTGCCGGCCGATCCGCGGCACCGGCGTGTCGTTCCACTCGGTCAGCGGCCGGCACTCCAGCAGCGGCAGCCGCACCTCGCCCCGCGCCGCGGCCCGCAGGCTGGGCCGGAAGGACTCCGCGAGCACGCGCGCGTCGTCCAGCGCGTGATGCGCCTGCCGCTGTACGACGCCGAAGTGCGCCGCCAGTGACTCCAGCTTGTGGTTGGGCAGCGGCAGCCCCAGCTCCTTGGACAGCGCGATGGTGCACAGCCGCTGACGCACCGGCGCCTCGCGTTTCGCGCGCGCGTACTCGCGTGCGATCATCTGCCAGTCGAAGACGGCGTTGTGCGCGACGAGCACCCGGTCCGCCAGCCGGGCGGCGAACTCGTCGGCGATGTCGGCGAAGAGCGGCGCCCCCGCCAGCACCTCGTTCGTCAGACCGTGGATCCACACCGGGCCCGGATCGCGCTCCGGGTTGACCAGTGTGTACCAGTGGTCCTCGACCTCGCCGCGCGCGTCCAGCCGGTAGACGGCCGCGGAGATGATCCGGTCGTCGCGGGCCAGCCCGGTGGTCTCCACGTCAACGACCGCGTATCCCTTCGGATACGCGGCCGGCCACCGGGTGGGGGAGGACGCTGCGGTCGTACGGTCTTCGAGCATGGTCACTGAGGATACGGGCCGGTACCGACAGTCCCGCCCCCAGGCTCCCGGTGCCCCGCGTCGTGTCCGAGCCGGCGTCAATTCCCCGCGACGGGCACGCGTTTCGGGCCCGGTGCACCGGCGGCCCGGCAAGGCGCGTCCAAAGCACAGCCGTTGTCGTCGCGGCCGGTGCGCGTCCCGCTCGGTGCGCGTCCCGCTCGGTGCGCGGCCGGCGCCCGGGAGCGTCGCTGCGGGCGCCGCGGAGCGCGAGCTGCGATCCTCCGTCCTGTGATGGAACCGACGCACCCCCCACACGACGAGCCGCACGGCGGCGGGCTCGGCTCCCGGCTGAACTGGTTGCGGGCGGCGGTCCTCGGGGCGAACGACGGCATCGTGTCCACGGCGGGACTCGTCGTCGGTGTGGCCGGAGCGACGAGCGACCGTGCCGCCCTGCTCACCGCCGGACTCGCCGGGCTGCTGGCCGGTTCGATGTCGATGGCCGCGGGCGAGTACGTGTCCGTGTCGACCCAGCGTGACTCGGAGATGGCCGCCCTGGCCGTGGAGAAGCGGGAGTTGACGGAGCAGCCGCAGGCCGAACTGGAGGAACTGGCCGGCCTGCTGGAGGAGCGCGGGCTGTCCCGTGAGGTGGCGCGGGAGGCGGCGGAGCAGTACACCGCGCGGGACGCGCTGCGGGCCCACGCGCGCGTGGAGCTGGGGATCGACCCGGACGAGCTGACCAATCCCTGGCACGCGGCATGGGCGAGCTTCCTGGCCTTCACGGTCGGCGCGCTGCTGCCCCTGCTCGCCATCGTGCTGCCGCCCGCGGACCGGCGGCTCCCGGTCACCGTGGTGTCCGTCCTGGCCGCGCTGGTGCTGACCGGCTGGAGCAGCGCCCGGCTGGGCGCGGCGGCCCCCGGCCGGGCGGTGCTGCGGAACGTGGCCGGCGGAGCCCTGGCGATGGGGGTCACCTACGCGGTCGGCACGCTGCTGGGCGCGGTCGGGGTCTGACCGGTCCGCGCTCCGACGCGCGGGTCCGTCAGACGGCGGTCGGGCGCGCGGACGACGTACCGTGAAGTGGGCTCGACCACCCCGGGCGCCCCGCACACCCGCACGCACCACCATGCGACCACGCCCCCACCATCACACCCCCACCCCCACCCCCACCCCCACGCCCCCCCACCACCAGGCGCACCGCCGCACGCACACCGCCGAGGCACGAGACACCGCCGTACGAACACCGCACGAGACACCGCCCTACGCACACCGCACGAGGCACCTCCGCACACACACCGCACGGACACCGCACGAGAAAGACCCCTGCCATGCGCGCCACCACCATCCACGCCCCGTACGACATCCGCGTGGAGACCGTGCCCGACCCGGTCGTGCGGCTGCCCACCGACGCGGTGGTGCGGGTCCTGCGCGCCTGCATCTGCGGCAGCGACCTGTGGGCGTACCGCGGCGCGGCGCCCCGGCAGCCGGGGCAGCGGATCGGACACGAGTTCCTGGGCGTCGTCGAGGAGATCGGCTCCGAGGTGGACGGTGTGCGCCGCGGCGACCTCGTCGTGGCGCCCTTCAAGTGGTCCGACGGCGTCTGCGACCACTGCCGCGAGGGCCTGACCACATCCTGCGAGCACGGCGGCTTCTGGGGGGCCGTCGGCTACGACGGCGGCCAGGGCGAGGCCGTGCGCGTGCCGTTCGCCGACGGCACCCTCGTGACGCTGCCCAAGGAGGCGGCAGGCGACGACCGTCTGCTGTCCGCGCTGCTGACCCTCTCGGACGTCCTCGGCACCGGCCACCACGCCGCCCTCGGCGCCGGTGTCCGCCCCGGTGCCGGTGTCGCCGTCGTCGGGGACGGCGCCGTCGGCCTGTGCGCCGTCCTGGCGGCCCGGCGGCTGGGCGCCGAGCGGATCATCGCGCTGGGCCGGCACCGGGTCCGTACGGACCTCGCGCGCCGCTTCGGCGCCACCGACGTCGTCGCCGAACGCGGGGAGGCTGCCGTGGAGGCGGTCCGCGCGCTCACCCGGGGCCAGGGCGCGCACGCCGTCGTCGAAGCGGTCGGCACCGAGCAGTCGATGACCACGGCCGTGCGCATCGCCCGGGACGGCGGGGCCATCGGCTATGTCGGCGTGCCGCACGGCAGCGGCACCGGCCTCGACCTGGGCGTCATGTTCGACCGGAACATCGCGCTGCGCGGCGGGGTCGCGCCGGTCCGCGCGTACATCCCGGAGCTGCTGCCGGACGTCCTCGACGGCACCGTCGACCCCTCGCCGCTCTTCGATCTGACGGTCGGCCTGGAGGGCGTACCGGACGGCTACAAGGCGATGGACGAGCGCTCCGCCCTGAAGGTGCTCATCACCACCTGAGACGGCGCCAGGCCGGTTTGGCACCGCCCTCGGACGGGGTCACCAGCGGATCGGCAGGGGCAGCGCGGTCAGCAGCCCCGACACCGCGACCACCACCCCGAGGACGATCACCTCGCCCCGGGCGGGTACGCACGCGGTCAGCGGGTCGGGCGCGCGGCGCAGCCGGATCCGCGCCCACAGGGCGAGCAGGGCGACGGCGGCCACCAGGATCACCTTGGCCAGCAGGGTGCGCCCGTAGGCCGTCTCCGTCAGCTGGCGCAGCACCGTGTCCGCGGGCATCCGGCGCAGCGTGCTGCACAGGCCCGTGGCGGTGATCGCCGCGAGGAGTACGACGGCCACGCGCGCGTAGAGCCCCAGCAGCCCGGCGCCCGCCTGGCCGGCGCCGGACCGGCGCCACAGCCGCAGCGTGCGCAGCGCGTGCAGCAGGCCGCCCGTCCACAGCGCGGCGCACGTCAGGTGCACGAGGGTCAGCCCGGTACCGATCAGCGGGCCGTGCTCGGTCGTGGGGTGGGCGCGCAGCGCCTCCGCGCAGACGACCGCGGCCGCCGGCCAGAGCTGGAGGCCGGTCCTGCGGCCGAGCGCGCACAGTCCGGCCAGGATGAACGCGTTGACCTCCAGCAGGGCGAGCGCGCCGTCACGGGTGCCGTAGAGGCCGCCGATGTCGATCTGGGAGGGGCTGTGCGGCACCAGGTTGCCGGTCGCCACGACCGAGGCGAGCCCCAGCGCGGCGAGGAAACCGGCGACGGCCGCGTACGGCGCCCAACTGCGGGGCGTGCCGGACGGCGCGCCGGGCAGCCCACGGGCCAGCCGGTTCACGAACAGCTCGCCCAGCGGTACGCACGGCGCCGCGAACAGCACCGTGCGCAGCAGGGCGATGCCGCCGACGCCCGGGGCGGCGGCCTCCCCGGTGCCGTGCAGGGCGGCGGACGGCCCGAGCAGGGGTATCAGAGCGGCCAGCGCCACCAGGGCCAGGACGGCGGTCGGTCGTATCAAGGTCACCCCCGGATCTTCGCCAGCCGTCGCGAACGGCAGCAAGCCGGGGAAGGCAACCACGGGTCCACCGCGGACCGTTCGGCGAGCGCGGCCCGCCGCGCCCCCGGACATGGCCGGACAGTGGAACAGGCGGGCGGCCCGGACGGCTGTCCTGGGCGCCGCCCGCCTGTCTTCGGTGTTACCTGGTCACGGCCGCCAGGGCGTTCGCCGTGCCCCAGCCGTAGAAGCCGTTGTAGTTCTTCGAGCCCTCGCACACGGCGTCGATCTTGCCGTCGCCGTTGATGTCGTACGGGTCGGTGCACGGCGTGGCCGTGGCGCCCGCGTACAGCAGCGCCTTGACGAGGGCCGGCGAGGCGTGCGGGTGGGTGGACTTGATCAATGCGGCGACACCCGCGACGTGCGGGCTGGCCATCGAGGTGCCGGCCATGTAGCCCCACTTGCCGCCGGGCAGCGGGCCCAGGATCAGACCGCTGGTCGCCGGTGGCTGCGGCGTCTGGTAGGCGGTCGAGTCGCCGCCGGGAGCGGCGATGTCGATGACTCCGAGGCCGTGGTTGGAGAAGGACGACTTGATGCCCTTCGCGCCGGTGGCCGCGACGGTCACCACACCCGGCAACTGGGTCGGTATGTCATAGCACTTCGACGGGTCGATCACCCGGTCGGACGGGGTGCCGTCGTTGGGCGAGACCGGGTCGGTGATCGAGTCGGCCGCGAGGTCGTAGTTCTCGTTGCCGGCCGCGGCGACATTGACCGCGCCCTTCTTCTCGGCGTACCGCGAGGCCCGGGCGACGGCCTCGACCAGCGCCTTCTGGTCGGGGTCGTTCTTGCAGTTGAAGTACCACGGGTCGGTGTAATAGCTGTTGTTGGTCACGTCGACGCCGTGCTCGGCCGCCCACACGAAGCCGCAGACCACGGCCTCCGTGTAGAAGTAGCCGTCCGGGTTGGACACCTTGATGCCGGCCACCTTGACGCCCGGCGCCACGCCCGTCATGCCCACGCCGTTCTTGGCGCCCGCGATCTCGCCGGCCACGTGCGTGCCGTGCGGGCTCTCGGACGCGGCGGGCCGCCAGGCGCCGTCGGCCGTGTCCGGCTTGCCCGTCACACAGTTGACGGAGGCCCTCCGGTCGAAGTTGGGCGCGATGTCGGGGTGGGTGTCGTCCACGCCGGTGTCGATGACGGCGACGGTCACCTTCGGGCTGCCGAGGGTCTTCTCGTGCGCCTTGTCCGCCTTGATGGCGGGCAGGTCCCACTGCAGGGGCTCCAACGGGTCCTGCCCGTCGGCCGCCTGCGCCGCGGCGACCTGCTCGGCGCTGAGTGCCTTCGGGGTGCCCACGTCCGTGGTCGACTGCGCGGGCAGCGGCGCGTTGCGCGTGGCACCGGCCGACTCGACGCCGCGCACCGTGCGGATGGTCTTGGCGAAGTCCGGGTTCGACGAGTGGACGACGATCACGCCGATCTGGTCGTACGAGGTCACCACCGTGCCGCCGGCCCGGCCGATGGCCTTCTGCACCTGCTTCGAAGTGCCAGGGCCCGGGCGGACGTTGACGACGTAGCTGAGCGAGGTCGCATCCCCGGAGGCGGGCGCCGTGGCCGTGGTCGTGGCGTCCGCGGCGGACGCGGTGACGTTCGGCAGGAACGCGAGGGCCGTGGCCATGGCCATCCCGACCGGGATCGACAGGGCGCGGAGGTGGCGCGGCTGAGGCGCGGTCATGTGTCTGTGTCTCCAGTTCGTTGGCTCTGCGTGCATGCTGTGCTTGCCGTGCATGCCGTGCGGGATTCCTGGCGTGGGGGGAGACTGCGACGTGGGGCGCAGGAGAGCGGGCGTCAGCGCACCGCGCGGAGCGCGTTGACGATGCCGGACCCGTAGAAGCCGTTGACGCGCTTGCCGCCGACGCAGGTCGCGTCCACGACGCCGTCGCCGTCCCCGTCGTACGGGTCCGTCGGGCAGCCGGGGTTGTCCGCCTGGGCCTTGAGCAGCGCCTGAAGCCGGGCCGGGGTCGCGCGCGGGTGGGTGGACTTCAGCAGCGCCGCCACCGCGGCCACATGCGGGGAGGCCATCGAGGTGCCCTGAAGGAAGCCGTACTGGCCGTTCGGCAGCGTGGACAGGATGCGGCCGTTCTGCGACGGCGTGTCCGGGATCTGGTACCGGTCGCCGCCCGGTCCTGCCACGTCGACCACGCCCTTGCCGTAGCTGGAGTAGTACGACTTGGCGCCCTTGACGCCGGTCGCGCTGACGGTGACCACGCCCGGCAGCTGGGTCGGCACGTCGAAGCACTTGTGCGGGTCGACGGTGCGGGTCACCGGGGTCGAGTCGTCGGGGCTTGAGTCGTCGACGAGGGCGCGCGCGTCCAGGTCGTCGTTGGAGTTGCCGGCCGAGGCGACATTGAGCGTCCCCTTGCGCTGTGCATACAGCTGGGCCCTGTTGACCGCGTCCACGATGGCACGTTGATCGGGGTCGTCCATGCAGTTGTACAGCCACGGATCAACGTAGTAGCTGTTGTTGGTGATCTCCACGCCGTGGTCGGCGGCGAACACGAAGGCGCAGACGACGCTCTCCGGGTAGAACAGCTGCGTCGAGTCGGGCTGCGCGACGGTGATGCTCGCGACCTTCACGCCGGGCGCGACGCCCGCGACGCCCGTGCCGTTGCGGGCCGCGGCTATCTCGCCCGCCACGTGTGTGCCGTGGTAGTGGTCCGCGTCCGCCGGCCGCCAGGCGCCGTACGTCGTGTCCGCCTTGCCGCTCACACAGTTCGCGGACTGGGCGGCCGAGAAGTTGGGGGCGATGTCCGGGTGCGTGTCGTCGACGCCCGTGTCGATGACGCCCACGGTCACCGACCTGCTGCCCGGGTTGATCCGCGCGGCCTTGTCGGCGCCGATCGCCCGCAGGTCCCACTGGTCGGCCTCCAGGGGCTCCTGGCCCGAGGCCGAGCGCTGCGCGAGCTTTTCGGCCTGCGCCTTCGACAGGACCTGCACCGCGCCCTCGTCCGTGGTGCCCGCGGCGGCCAGCGGCGCGGTGCGGGTGGCGCCCGCCGACTGCACCCCGCGCACGGCGCGCATCGCCCGGCCGAAGTCGGGGTTCGAGGAGTGGACGACGAGCACGCCGATCCTGTCGTACGTCGCGACGACGCTGCCGCCGTTCGCGGTCACCGCCTTCCGCACCGACGCGATGGTGCGATGGTCGGTCGCGGTGTTGACGACGTAGGCCAGCGCCGGAGAGTCCGCCGCCGGAGCCGTCGCCGCCGCGGGGGCCGCCGACGCCGCGGCCGGCAGGAAGCCGAGCGAGGCGGTCAGCGACAGCACGACCGGCACGGCGAGGCCGAGCCGGCGTCTGGAACGCAGATGAAGCATGGGGTCTCCACATCATCCGAAAACGAAACCGCCCGAGACACAGGTGCTGCCCGGGCAGGTACATGACGGGTGGTGCAGGGTGAAACTATCTCCCCGCCTCGCTGGCCAGCAATGACCTGGGGGGACGACTTCGGAAAGAACTCATAGGACTTGAACCCGCCCTCGCGTGGCGCCGTGGACCTTCGACAGGGAGCACGAGCACGATCGAGCCCCCGTCCGCGATCCACCCGCAACCCGAGGAGACTCCGTGGCTACCGAGACACCGCCCCACTCTGAACCCCATCACCGACTCCCCTCCACCGAGGAGTTCGTCGCGGTGCAGGAGAGCGCGGAGTTCGGTGAACTGCGCCGCTCCCACCGCTCCTTCGCGTTTCCGCTGACCGTCGCCTTCATCGCCTGGTACCTGCTGTACGTGCTGCTGTCCAACTACGCGGGCGGCTTCATGGGCACCGAGGTGTTCGGCAACATCAACGTGGCCCTCGTCTTCGGCCTCGCCCAGTTCCTCACCACGTTCCTCATCGCCTGGTGGTACGCGCGGCACGCCGCCGCGAAGCTGGACCCCAAGGCCGAGGCCATCAAGTCCCGGACGGAGGGCGGCGCATGAGCCCCGCGATCACCCTGGCCGCAGGCGAGGCCGGCGAGCACCGGACGCTGATCATCACCCTGTTCGCGGTGTTCGTCGCCGCGACCCTCGTCATCACCGTCTGGGCGGGCCGGCAGACCAAGGACGCCAGCGACTTCTACGCCGGCGGACGGCAGTTCACCGGCTTCCAGAACGGCCTCGCCGTCTCCGGCGACTACATGTCCGCGGCGTCCTTCCTCGGCATCGCGGGCGCCATCGCCCTGTTCGGCTACGACGGCTTCCTGTACTCCATCGGCTTCCTGGTCGCCTGGCTCGTCGCGCTGCTCCTGGTCGCCGAGCCGCTGCGCAACTCCGGCCGCTACACCATGGGCGACGTGCTCGCCTACCGGATGCGCCAACGCCCCGTCCGCACCGCGGCCGGCACCTCCACCATCGTCGTGTCGATCTTCTACCTGCTGGCCCAGATGGCCGGCGCCGGTGTCCTCGTCTCCCTGCTGCTCGGCATCACCAGCGACGGCGGCAAGATCGCCATCGTCGCCCTGGTCGGCGTCCTGATGATCGTCTACGTCACGATCGGCGGCATGAAGGGCACCACCTGGGTGCAGATGGTCAAGGCCGTGCTGCTCATCCTGGGCGCCCTGCTGCTGACCTTCCTCGTCCTGCTGAAGTTCAACTTCAACATCTCCGACCTGCTGGGCTCGGCCGCCGACAACAGCGCCAAGGGCAGCGCCTTCCTGGAACCCGGCCTCAAGTACGGCGCGACCGGCACCACCAAGCTGGACTTCATCTCGCTCGGCATCGCCCTGGTCCTGGGCACCGCCGGCCTGCCGCACATCCTGATCCGCTTCTACACGGTGCCCACGGCCAAGGCCGCCCGTAAGTCGGTGATCTGGGCGATCGGCCTGATCGGCGCCTTCTACCTGATGACCCTCGCCCTCGGCTTCGGCGCCGCCGCGCTGATCAAACCGGACGAGATCATCGCCTCCAACAAGGCGGGCAACACGGCCGCACCCCTGCTCGCCCTGCACCTCGGCGGAGTCGACTCCAACTGGGGCGCCATCCTGCTCGCCACCATCTCCGCGGTCGCCTTCGCCACCATCCTCGCCGTGGTCGCGGGTCTGACCCTGGCCTCGTCCTCCTCCTTCGCCCACGACATCTACGCCAACGTCATCAAGAAGGGCGAGGCCACCGAGAAGCAGGAACTGCGCGCGGCACGCTGGGCCACGGTCGGCATCGGCGCCGTCTCCATCGTCCTGGGCGCCCTCGCCCGCGACCTGAACGTCGCCGGTCTGGTGGCGCTCGCCTTCGCGGTCGCCGCCTCCGCGAACCTGCCGACGATCCTCTACAGCCTGTTCTGGAAGCGGTTCACCACCAGCGGCGCACTGTGGTCGATCTACGGCGGCCTGATCACCGCGGTCGGCCTCGTGCTGTTCTCGCCGGTGGTCTCCGGCAAGGAGACGTCGATGTTCCCGGACGTCGACTTCCACTGGTTCCCGCTGGAGAACCCGGGCATCATCTCCATCCCGGTCGGCTTCCTGCTGGGCGTCGTCGGCACGCTCCTGTCGAAGGAGACCCCGGACGCCGGCAAGTACGCGGAACTGGAGGTACGGTCCCTGACCGGCACCGGAGCCCACTGAAAAACCCGCGCGGACGGCCGCGTCGCGGATCTTGGCGGCGCGGCCGTCCGCGCTGCCCCGCCGGACCGGCTCTCGGCCGATGTCGGCGCCGTCACGTAGGCTCGCAAGTGACGGAACAAGTGACGGAAGACGACTGAGGTAAGAAGCGTCTCAGGGACGAGGGAGGGGGCCCACGTGCTCATCGACACCTACGGCCGGGTGGCCACCGACCTGAGGGTCTCGCTGACCGACCGGTGCAATCTGCGCTGCACCTACTGCATGCCCGAGGAGGGCCTGCAGTGGCTCGGCAAACCCGACCTGCTCACCGACGACGAGATCGTCCGGCTGATCGATGTCGCGGTCACCTCCCTCGGCATCCGCGAGGTCCGCTTCACCGGCGGCGAACCCCTGCTGCGCCCCGGCCTGGTCGGCATCGTGGAGCGGTCCGCTGCCCTGCAGCCGCGCCCCCGGCTGTCCCTCACCACCAACGGCATCGGCCTGAAGCGCACGGCCGCGGCCCTGAAGGCGGCCGGACTCGACCGGGTCAACGTCTCCCTCGACACGCTCCGCCCGGACGTCTTCAAGGCACTCACCCGCCGCAACCGCCACCAGGACGTCCTGGACGGCCTCGACGCCGCCCGGGCCGCGGACCTCACCCCGGTCAAGGTCAACACCGTCCTGATGCCGGGCCTGAACCAGGACGAGGCCCCGGACCTCCTCGCCTGGGCGCTGGAGCACGGCTACGAACTGCGCTTCATCGAGCAGATGCCCCTGGACGCCCAGCACGGCTGGAAACGCGAGGGCATGGTCACCGCCGCCGACATCCTGGCCGCCCTGCGCACCCGCTTCGAGCTGACCCCGGAGGACGCCGGGGAGCGCGGCTCGGCCCCGGCGGAACGCTGGCTGGTCAACGGCGGCCCGCAGCGCGTCGGCGTCATCGCCTCCGTCACCCGCCCGTTCTGCGCAGCCTGCAACCGCACCCGGCTGACCGCCGACGGCCAGATACGCACCTGTCTGTTCGCCCGCGAGGAGACCGATCTGCGCGGCGCGCTCCGCTCCGGTGCGCCCGACGAGGAGATCGCCCGTATCTGGCGGCTCGCGATGTGGGGAAAGAAGGCCGGATCCGGTCTGGACGATCCGTCGTTCCTCCAGCCGGAGCGGCCCATGTCGGCGATCGGCGGCTGAGGCGCCCGCCCGGGGCGCGGACCGGGCAGGCCGCCACCGCGGACGAGGGACGGCCCGTCACGGTCCCTCCGGCGGAGCGCTCAGCGCTCCTCCCACTCCCGCAGCGGCACGACGTCCTTCAGGAATCCCCGCATCCCGAGGAACTGCGACAGATGCTCACGGTGCTCCTCGCAGGCCACCCACGTCTTGCGCCGCTCGGGCGAATGGATCTTCGGGTTGTTCCAGGCCAGCACCCATGCGGCGGCGGCCCGGCACCCCTTGGCTGAACAGATAGCGTCACTCACCGGTTCGTCTCACAAAGGCCCCGCACACAAGGCGACGCCGAGCAGCCACGGGGGGAGCTGCCCGGCGTCGGTCCGTCGCTCCGACGGGGGATGCGGAGCGCGTAGGAAGTATGTCACGGGTGACCGGCCGCCCGGCACCGGAACAACATGATTGATCTGAGCATTTCTGCGCCGGCCGCGCGCCGGACGCACGCTTCCCGCCATCCGCGGAGGTCATGCCGGGTCGGTCCGCTCACCGCCCACCCCCGTCGGCGGATCGGCCCGCGTGTGCTCCTGGCCGGACTCCGTCCGGTCGTCCGGCGCGGGCGACGGCGTGATCACCGGCCGCAGCGGCGCGGTCACGAAGGTCGACGGCAGCGACGGCGGCCGCTCCCGGCCCGCGTTGGCGATCACCACGGCGACATAGGGCAGCGCCGCCCCGAGCACCAACGCCACGATGGCGACGGGCCGTTCGACGTTCCACAGCGACACCGCGAGGATCACCGAGACGGTACGGACGGACATCGAGATGACATACCGGCGCTGCCGCCCCCGCACGTCCTCGGCCAGACCCGTCCGGGCTCCGGTGATCCGGAACACCTGGACGTTGCCGCCGCCGTGCTGCTTCCGCATCACATTCCACCATCCGCCCGCTTCGGGACTCTCCCCGGCCCGCACCCGGCCCACCCGGTGCGGCGCACCGGACGCACCGGACCAGGACAGCATCCACGTTACGCCGCCCCCGCGCCGCCTTCGAGACCGGGTCGCCTCCCGCCTGGGCGAACGCTGTGCGCCGTATCGCGTACCGCGCGTGCACCACACGGCCGTACCCGACATGCGCCGTTCGGCGGACCGTCCGACACTGGGCGTAATGCTCACGTCGAGCCGACGAGGAGGCAGCCATGGGCTGGTTGTGGGCGATCATCGTGGGGTTCGTGCTGGGTGTGATCGCCAAGGCGGTCATCCCGGGCAAGCAGCACAGCCCGCTCTGGCTGACCACCATCTTCGGCATGCTCGGCGCCATCGTGGGCAACGCGGTCGCCCGCGCCGCCGGCGTCGCCTCGACCCCGGGCGTCGACTGGACCCGGCACCTCTTCCAGCTCATCGCCGCGATCATCATCGTCTTCCTCGGGGACATGGCGTACATGGCGCTGTGGGGCAGGAGGAAGCAGGAGCGGCGGGCCTGAGAGCGGCGGCGGACACGACGAGGGGTGGCCCCGGGCGCGGGGCCACCCCTCGTCGCGCTGTGTCGTGCCGCGTCGCGCTGTGTCGGTCTTCGGTCCCGGCTCAGCCGGACGTGACCTCCACCGCCGCCAGGTTCTTCTTGCCCCGGCGCAGCACCAGCCAGCGGCCGTGCAGCAGGTCCTCCGTGGCGGGGACCGCGTCCTCGGCGGTGACCTTCACGTTGTTCACGTAGGCGCCGCCCTCCTTGACCGTCCGCCGCGCGGCCGACTTGCTGGGCACCAGGCCGACCTCGGCGAACAGATCGGTCACCTGCCCCAGCTCGGTGACCCGGACGTGCGGCACCTCCGACAGGGCGGCCGTCAGCGTCCGCTCGTCGAGCCGGTCCAGCTCGCCCTGGCCGAACAGCGCCTTGGACGCGGCGATCACCGCGGCCGTCTGGTCGGCGCCGTGCACCAGCGTCGTCAGCTCCTCGGCCAGCGCGCGCTGCGCCGCCCGGGCCTGCGGACGCTCCTCGGTCTGCCGCTCCAGCTCCTCAAGCTCCGTACGGGACTTGAAGGACAGGATCCGCAGGTACGAGGAGATGTCCCGGTCGTCCACGTTCAGCCAGAACTGGTAGAACGCGTACGGCGACGTCATCTCCGGGTCGAGCCAGACCGCGCCGCCCTCGGTCTTGCCGAACTTGGTGCCGTCCGCCTTCGTCATCAGCGGCGTGGCCAGCGCGTGCACGCTCGCGTGCGGCTCAAGCCGGTGGATCAGGTCGAGACCGGCCGTGAGGTTGCCCCACTGGTCGCTGCCGCCCTGCTGGAGCGTGCAGCCGTACCGTCGGTACAGCTGAAGGAAGTCCATGCCCTGCAGGATCTGGTAGCTGAACTCCGTGTAGCTGATGCCCTGGTCGGACTCCAGGCGGCGGGCCACGGAGTCCTTCGTCAGCATCTTGTTGACCCGGAAGTGCTTGCCGATGTCCCGCAGGAACTCGATCGCGGACAGCCCCTCGGTCCAGTCCAGGTTGTTGACCATGACCGCCGCGTTCGGACCCTCGAAGGACAGGAACGGCTCGATCTGACTCCGCAGCCGGTGCACCCAGCCGGCCACCGTCTCCGGGTCGTTCAGCGTGCGCTCCGCGGTCGGGCGCGGGTCACCGATCAGCCCCGTCGCGCCGCCCACCAGCGCCAGCGGCCGGTGCCCGGCCTGCTGGAGCCGGCGCACGGTCAGCACCTGCACCAGATGCCCCACGTGCAGCGACGGCGCGGTCGGGTCGAAACCGCAATAGAACGTGACGGGACCGTCCGCGAGCGCCTTGCGCAAAGCGTCCTCGTCGGTGGACAGGGCGAACAGCCCGCGCCACTTCAGCTCGTCGACGATGTCCGTCACGGTTCTCGTGTCTCCTCGGATGATCTTCGGCCGGCCGGCGGACGGCCGACCGGGAACGCCTACGAGGTTATACGCCCTGGCTGACCGAGCTCATATTGAAATCGGGGACGCGCAGCGCCGGCATCGCGGCCCGGGTGAACCAGTCGCTCCACTCGCGCGGCAGCGTCTTCTCGGTCCGCCCGGCCTGTGTCGCCCGCCCCAGCAGATCCACCGGCGACTCGTTGAACCGGAAGTTGTTGACCTGCCCGGTCACCTCCCCGTTCTCCACGAGGTACACGCCGTCCCGGGTCAGCCCCGTCAGCAGCAGCGTCGCCGGGTCGACCTCGCGGATGTACCACAGGCAGGTCAGCAGCAGCCCGCGCTCGGTGTCCGCGACCATCTCGTCCAGCGAGCGGTCCTCGCCCCCGTCCAGGATCAGGTTCCCGATCGCCGGGGCCACCGGGAGCCCGGTCAGCGCCGCGCTGTGCCGGGTGGTCGTCAGGTGCCTCAGCTCACCGTCGCCGATCCAGTCCGTGGCGCGCACCGGCAGCCCGTTGTCGAACACCGACTGGTCGCCCCCGGAGGAGTGCGCGACCACGAACGGGGCGCTCTCCAGACCCGGCTCGTCCGGGTCGCTGCGCAGGGTCAGCGGCAGCTCGGTGAGCTTTTCGCCGAGGCGGGTGCCGCCGCCCGGCCGGGAGAACACCGTCCGGCCCTCGGCCGCGTCCCGGCCCGACGCCGACCACAGCTGGTAGATCAGCAGGTCCGCCACCGCGGTCGGCGGCAGCAGCGTCTCGTAGCGGCCCGCGGGCAGCTCCACCCGCCGCTCGGCCCAGCCGAGCCGGACGGCCAGCTCGGCGTCGAGCGCGCCCGGATCGACGTCCTTGAAGTCCCGCGTCGAGCGTCCCGCCCAGGCCGAGCGGATACGGTCCGGGGACTTCGCGTTCAGCTCCAGCGTGCCGGTGGGCTGGTCGTGCCGCAGCCGCAGCCCGGTGGACGTGCCCAGATACGTGGAGACCAGTTCGTGGTTGGCGAAGCCGTACAGTTCCCGGCCGCCCGCACGCGCGCGTGCGAACGCCTCGCCGAGCGCCGGGGCGAAGTCCGCGAACACCGCCGACGAGGTCTCGGCGGGCGCGTCCGTGAAGTCCGGCGCCTCGGGCACGCCCGTGACCAGCGGCTGGGCGTCCTCGGCTGGTCCGGCGCCGCGCGCGGCGGCCTCGGCGGCCCGCACCAGGGGCTCCAGCTCCTCGGCGGTCACGGCCGAGCGGGAGACCACCCCGGAGGCCGTGCCCTCCTTGCCGTCGACGGTGGCGACCACGGTCAGCGTCCGCCCGCGGGTGACGCCGTTGGTGGTCAGCGCGTTGCCCGCCCAGCGCAGATTGGCGGTCGAGTGCTCGTCGGCGATCACCACGCAGCCGTCGGCCCGGGACAGCGCGAGCGCCTGCTCGACGACCTCGTGCGGCTTGTTGCTACGGGCACTCATCGACCGGCCTCCTGCGTCGTGTTGAGACTGTGCTTTCCCGGGGGGCGACCCCCGGGCCCCCGGCCGGTTCCGAATCCGCCGTTCATCGACCGGCCTCCTGGGTCGTGTTGAGGATGTTGACGCCCTTGAAGAGGGCGGAGGGGCAGCCGTGGGACACCGCTGCCACCTGGCCCGGCTGGGCCTTGCCGCAGTTGAAGGCGCCGCCCAGGACATAGGTCTGCGGGCCGCCGACGGCCGCCATGGAACCCCAGAAGTCGGTGGTCGTGGCCTGGTAGGCGACGTCCCGCAGCTGACCGGTGATCCGCCCGTTCTCGATCCGGAAGAAGCGCTGCCCGGTGAACTGGAAGTTGTAGCGCTGCATGTCGATGGACCAGGACCGGTCGCCGACGACATAGATCCCGCGGTCGACGCCGCCGATCAGATCCTCCGTGGACAGCCCCGCCGGGTCCGGCTGGAGCGACACGTTGGCCATGCGCTGCACGGGCACATGTCCGGGCGAGTCGGCGTACGCGCACCCGTTGGACCGGTCGAAGCCGGTCAGCCTCGCGATCCGCCGGTCCAGCTGATAGCCGACCAGGGTGCCGTCCTTGACCAGGTCCCAGGACTGGGCCGCGACGCCCTCGTCGTCGTACCCGATGGTGGCCAGGCCGTGCTCGGCGGTGCGGTCACCGGTGACGTTCATCAGCTCGGAGCCGTACCTGAGCTTGCCCAGCTGGTCGAAGGTGGCGAAGGAGGTGCCCGCGTAGGCGGCCTCGTAGCCGAGGGCACGGTCCAGCTCGGTGGCATGGCCGATGGACTCGTGGATGGTCAGCCACAGGTTGGACGGGTCGACGACTAGGTCGTACGGGCCCGGCTCGACGCTCGGCGCGCGCATCTTCTCGGCGAGCAGTTCGGGGATGCGGGCCAGCTCGCCGTCCCAGTCCCAGCCGGTGCCGGTCAGATACTCCCAGCCGCGGCCCACCGGCGGGGCGAGGGTGCGCATCGAGTCGAACTCACCGCTGGACTCGTCGACCGACACCGCGGTCAGCTGCGGATGCAGCCGCACCCGCTGCTGCGTGGTCACGGTCCCGGCGGTGTCCGCGTAGAACTTGTTCTCGTGCACGGTGAGCAGCGAGGCGTCCACGTGGTTGACGCCGTCCGCCGCGAGCAGCCGAGCGCTCCAGTCGGCCAGCAGCGCCGACTTCTCCTCGTCGGGCACCGAGAACGGATCGATCTCGTACGACGAGATCCACGTCCGGTCGGCGTGCACCGGCTCGTCGGCCAGCTTCACCAGTTCCTCCGACCCGGCGGCCCTGATCACCTCGGCGGACAGCTTCGCCATCGCCACGGCCTGTGAGGCGACCTTGGCGGCGGCGTCCAGGGTCAGGTCGACCCCCGAAGCGAAGCCCCACGTGCCGCCGTGCACGACCCGTACCGCGTACCCGAGGTCGGTGGTGTCGGACGACCCGGCCGGCTTGGCGTCGCGCAGCCGCCAGGACGCGCTGCGCACCCGTTCGAACCGGAAGTCCGCGTGCTCGGCCCCCAACGCACGCGCGCGTGCCAGCGCGGCGTCGGCGAGGGCCCGTAGCGGAAGCGCCGTGAAGGCTTCGTCGATGGAATGAGGCACCGAGGTCTCCCTGCTGTCGTGGCCTGTCGGCTCCGATGATGTCGCGCGACCGGGCCCGCGGACCACACGTTTCCGCGTGACGCCGGCCCTTTCTGTAGGGATCCGACAGTGACCCGCGTGCGCCACTGTCGGTGCCCGAATGCCCGCAGGCGTTCCGCTACCGATAGGTTTTCGATGAAGCCGCCTGTCATCCAGGTGTTCGGGCGGATGTGTCAGACCGCTATCGAAAGGGTGATCCGTTGAGCCGCTCGGTTCTCGTCACCGGAGGCAACCGGGGCATCGGCCTCGCCATCGCCCGCGCTTTCGCCGACGCCGGCGACAAGGTCGCGATCACGTACCGCTCGGGCGAGCCGCCGTCCGGTTTCCTGGCCGTCAAGTGTGACATCACCGACCCCGAGCAGGTGGAGCAGGCCTACAAGGAGATCGAGGCCGAGCACGGCCCGGTCGAGGTGCTGATCGCCAACGCCGGCGTCACCCGGGACCAGCTCCTGATGCGCATGTCCGAGGAGGACTTCACCTCCGTCCTCGACACCAACCTGACCGGTACGTTCCGGGTGGTCAAGCGCGCCAACCGGGCCATGCTGCGCGCCCGGAAGGGCCGGGTCGTGCTGATCTCGTCGGTGGTCGGACTGCTGGGCTCGGCGGGGCAGGCGAACTACGCCGCCTCCAAGGCCGGGCTCGTCGGCTTCGCGCGCTCCCTCGCCCGTGAGCTGGGCTCGCGCAACATCACCTTCAACGTCGTCGCGCCCGGCTTCGTGGACACCGACATGACGCGGGCGCTCACCGAGGAGCAGCGCGCGGACATCGTCGCGCAGGTACCGCTCGGGCGTTACGCGCAGGTGGAGGAGATCGCCGCGGCGGTCCGGTTCCTCGCCTCGGACGACGCCTCGTACATCACTGGAGCCGTCATTCCCGTTGACGGCGGACTGGGAATGGGTCACTGATCACCATGAGCGGAATTCTCGACGGCAAGCGCATCCTGATCACCGGTGTGCTCACGGAGTCCTCCATCGCCTTCCACGCGGCCAAGCTGGCACAGGAGCAGGGCGCCGAGATCATCCTGACCGCGTTCCCGCGGCCCACCCTGACCGAGCGTGTCGCCAAGAAGCTGCCGAAGCCCACCAAGGTCATCGAGCTGGACGTCACCAACGACGAGCACCTGGCCCGGCTGGCCGACATCGTCGGCGAGGAGCTGGGCGGCCTCGACGGCGTCGTGCACTCCATCGGCTTCGCGCCGCAGGACGCGCTCGGCGGCAACTTCCTCAACACGCCGTTCGAGTCCGTGGCCACCGCCATGCACGTCTCGGCGTACTCGCTGAAGTCGCTGACCGTGGCCTGCCTGCCGCTGATGCAGAACGGCGGCTCGGTGGTCGGCCTCACCTTCGACGCCCAGTACGCCTGGCCGCAGTACGACTGGATGGGCCCGGCCAAGGCCGCCCTGGAGGCGACCAGCCGCTACATGGCGCGCGACCTCGGCAAGCAGAACATCCGCTGCAACCTCGTCTCCGCGGGCCCGCTCGGCTCCATGGCCGCCAAGTCCATCCCGGGCTTCAGCGAACTGGCGTCGGTCTGGGACTCCCGTTCCCCGCTGGAGTGGGACCTGAAGGACCCCGAGCCGGCCGGCCGCGGCATCGTCGCCCTGCTGAGCGACTGGTTCCCGAAGACCACCGGCGAGATCATCCACGTGGACGGCGGCCTGCACGCCATCGGCGCCTGACCGCCCCACACCCGTCCGAACACCGAGGCCCCCACCCCACGGTGGGGGCCTCGGCCCGCCCAGCCCCACCCGCTCGGCCCACCGGCCGGCTGACGGGGCGCTGCCGGAAGGACGTCGGCTCGGTGTGGATCAGGCGTCAGAAGGCGGACCGAGCCGGCCCGGGCGGCACAGGAACGGATAGCTCGCCGCCTCCCGCCCGGCCGTCTCCGCGTCACCCGTGCGGATCGCGTCGACCAGGCGTGAGTGGTCCATGTGCGTCTCGGGCGTCAGATCGGCGCCCACGTCGGCGCGCAGCCAGTCCCGCAGCACCTCGCCCAGGTCGGCGGACATGGCGGTCATGACGTCGTTGTGGGAGGCGGCCACCACCGCCAGATGGAAGGTGGCGTCCGCGGCCACGAAGGCCTCCGCGTCGCCCGACTCCCAAGCCTCCTCGCGCCGCACGAGCAGGGCGTCCAGCTGCTTGAGGTCCTTCTCGGTGCGCCGCCGTGCCGCGAGCGTCGCCGCGGCCGACTCCAGCGTGGAGCGCAGTTCGGCGATGTGCCGCGGGTCGGCGTCGGCGAAGCGCCGCTGCATCACGCCCGCCAGCTCGCTGGTCGCCACGACATAGGTCCCGGAGCCCTGGCGGATGTCCAGCAGGCCGTTGTGGGCGAGCGCGCGCACGGCCTCACGGACCGTGTTGCGGGCGACGCCGAGCTGCTCGACCAGCTCCGGCTCGGTCGGGATGCGGGAGCCGACCGGCCACTCGCCGGTCGCGATCTGATTCCGCAGCTCCGCGATGACCTGCTCGGACAGCGCCGAGCGGCGGGGGTGGCTCAGAGGCATGGCACACCTTCGCACGGGAGGGCCGGGTGCCGACGACCCGGGAATGGACCACTAATCATCCCATGATTCTATGATGTCTCTCATGGCAAGCGAGGAAACCCACACGACAGACACGGCGACGCGATCCACGAACGCGCCGCCCACCGCCGCCACCGCCGAAGCCGACCACGACGCGGCCGGCCGGACGCACGGCACCGCGACCGCCGAGGCGGGCGGCACGCGCGCGTGGACGACGCGTCTGGTCGTCGTCGGCATCGTGCTCGCCGCGCTGAATCTCCGCCCCGCCATCACCAGCCTCGGCGCCCTGCTGGAAGAGGTCCGCGACGGCCTCGGCATGAGCGGCAGCGTGGCCGGGCTGCTCACCTCCGTACCCCCGCTCTGCTTCGCCGTCTTCGGTGTCACGGCACCGCGGCTCGCCCGCCGCTTCGGGCCCGGCGCGGTGGTGTGCGCCGGCATGGCCGCGATCACCGCGGGCCTGGTCCTCCGCCCCTACGTCGGGGGCACCGCCGGATTCCTGGCCGCCAGCGCCCTCGCGCTCATGGGCATCGCGGTCAGCAACGTCCTCATGCCGGTCATCGTCAAGCGCTGGTTCCCGGACCGGGTGGGCTCCATGACCGGCCTGTACTCGATGGCCCTCGCCCTCGGCACCTCGCTGGCCGCCGCGGTCACCGTGCCCATGACCGACGCGCTCGGCGGCAGCTGGCGCACCGGCCTCGGCGTGTGGGCCGTGCTCGCCGCGGCGGCGATCCTGCCGTGGCTGCCACTGGTCCGGGACCGGCGCAGCGCCCCCGCGCCGGCGGCCACGCCCGCGGCCGACCAGCGACCCGCCGCGCCGCCGCTGCGGATCACCCGCAGCCGTACGGCCTGGGCCCTCGCCGTCTTCTTCGGGCTCCAGGCCACCGCCGCCTACATCACCATGGGCTGGATGGCACAGATCTTCCGCGACGCGGGCGTCGCCGCGGGCACGGCGGGGCTGCTGCTCGCCGTCACCATGGTCATGGGCGTACCGCTGGCCTTCGTGATCCCGCGCCTGGCCACCCGGCTGCCCCACCAGGGGCCGATCGTGGTGGCGCTCGGCACCTGCGGCCTGGCCGGCTACGCGGGCCTGTACCTGGCCCCGGCCGGCGGCGCCTGGGCGTGGGCGCTGCTGATCGGCATCGCCAACTGCGCCTTCCCGCTGGCCCTCACCATGGTCGGCATGCGGGCCAGGACCGGCGCGGGTGTCGCCCAGCTCTCCGCGTTCGCGCAGAGCACCGGCTATCTGATCTCCATCCCCGGGCCGCTGCTGGTCGGGGTGCTCTACCAGCACAGCGGCGGCTGGGGCCTGCCCATCGCCCTCATGGCCGGCCTCATGGTCCCGCAGATGGCGGTGGGCATACTGGCAGGCCGCCCCCGCACCATCGAAGACGAAGCCACCCGCTGACCTGCGGCCCGCCGAACCGGCCAGGGCCCCTGGCGACCCGCGAATCGGCCAGGGGCCCCGACGGCCCGCCCGAAATGGCCAGAGCCCCCGGGGCCGCCGCCGCGCCTCGGGGACCCACCGACCGCGTCCCCGCCTGGAGCCCCGCCCCGCCGACGGTCAGGGCCGGCCCCGCCCGTGCCGCGTCGGCCCCTGGGCCGGTGAGTCGGGGTGCGAGCCGTCGGGGTGGATTCGCTGGGGGCGGCGGGTCGGGTGTGGGGGTGGGGTGCGAGACTGGGGCGCATGCCCGTGCTCGATCCGAACCCCCAGAACGGCCAGAAGAAGATGCTGATCGTCTTCGGCTCGTTCTTCGCCATCTTCGTACTCATCGCCATCATCGCGACCCTCGCCTCCCCCTGACCCCACCACCGCGGCCGATGGTGGGGCCAGCCCCACCATCCCCTAGGGGGTGAGTGTCAGGGTGAACTGGGTGGATCACCGGATGGGGCGGCGCCCGCGGGTTGCCTACCTTCGAGATGTGACCGCGAAAGGCGGTCACCGACCACTCGGAGACCAGCGGAGGCGATCATGTCGGCCCGTACGCACACCCGGCCCCACCCGGCGACCACGGGCGGCGTCGACATCCGGCTGCCCTGGTGGGCGCTTGCCCTGCCCGTGCTCGCCTTCGTCTCCCTGCTGGTGCTGCTCCTCAACCCCTCGGACGCCCAGGCGGCCACGGGCCAGCCGGCCATCGCCCAGTTCCTCGAACGCGCCCAGCACCTGCTGACCCGCTGACCCCGGCGCCGGCCTAGGCGGCCCGGTCGGGTGTCAACTCCCTGCGCCCCATGGCCTGTTTCATGCGAAGCTGGATCTCATGAGCGTCGCAGAACCCCGCAGGATCGTCCTCTTCCGGCATGCGAAAGCCGACTGGCCTCAGGTGACCGACCACGAGCGGCCGCTCGCCGAGCGGGGCCGCATGGACGCGGCAGTGGCCGGCCGCAGACTGGCCGACAGCGGTATCTCCTTCGACCTGGCCCTGTGCTCCACCGCGGTGCGGACCCGCGAGACCTGGAAGCTCGCCGTGCAGGAGCTGCCGCACCGGCCGAAGACCATCTACGAGGAGCGGCTCTACGAGGCATCGCCCGGCGAGATCATCGCCGTCCTCAACGAGGTGCCCGACGACGCGCGGAACCTGGTCCTGGTCGGCCACAACCCGGGCGTGCACGGCCTGGCCGAGATCCTTTCCGGTTCCGCCGACGGCGACGCGGGCGAGCGGATGAAACGCCGTGGCTTCCCCGCCGCCGCCTTCGCCGTGCTGACCTTCGACGGCTCGTGGAAGGGCCTGGAGCCCGGCGCCGCGGCGCTCGCGGACTACTGGGCGCCGTCCGACTGACCGCAGTACGACCCGGTCGGCAGGGGGGGGCGTCCCGGCGGCTCAGCCCTCGTCGTGGGCGTCCGCCGCCTCGACCTCTTCGCGGGTGATGCCCAGCAGATACAGCACCGTGTCCAGGAAGGGCACGTTCACCGCGGTGTGCGCGGCCTCGCGGACCACCGGCTTGGCGTTGAAGGCGACGCCGAGACCGGCCGCGTTCAGCATGTCCAGGTCGTTGGCGCCGTCGCCGATCGCCACCGTCTGGGAGAGCGGGACACCGGCCTCGGCGGCGAACCGGCGCAGCAGCCGTGCCTTGCCCGCGCGGTCGACGACGTCCCCTATGACCCGGCCCGTCAGCTTCCCGTCGACGATCTCCAGGGTGTTGGCGTGGGCGAAGTCCAGCCCGAGCCGCTCCTTGAGGTCGTCGGTGACCTGGGTGAACCCGCCGGAGACCACGCCGACTTGGTAGCCGAGTCGTTTCAGCGTGCGGATCAACGTACGCGCGCCCGGCGTCAGCCGCACCTCACCGCGCACCTTGTGCACGACCGAGGCGTCCAGCCCCGCGAGCAGCGCCACGCGCGCGTGCAGCGACTGCTCGAAGTCCAGTTCCCCGCGCATGGCGGCCGCGGTCACCTCGGCGACCTGCTCCTCGCAGCCCGCGTGCGCGGCGAAGAGTTCGATCACCTCGTCCTGGATGAGGGTCGAGTCGACGTCCATGACGACCAGCCGCTGCGCCCGCCGGTGCAGGCCCGCGGCGACGACGGCTATGTCGACGCCGAGCGCCGCCGCGTCGGCCACCAGGGAGGTGCGCAGCGGCTCGGTCTCCACGCCGGACACCGCGAACTCGACCGCGGTCACTGGGTACTTGGCGAGACGGAAGATCCGGTCGATGTTGCCACCGACCTTCGCGATCCGGGCGGCGACGGCGGCCGTCGACTCGGCGGTGAGCGGATGGCCGAGGACGGTCACCAGGGAGCGGCCGAGGCCGCGTGGACGGTTGTCGCCGTGCCCGGAGATGATCTCCGCCTGCATCTTCATCGAGCCGGCCCAGCTGTGCACCGTGGCCCGCAGATCACCCTCAAGACCGGCGGTGGGCTGGGTCACGAGCGCGCAGAGCACCAGCCGACCGCGGGTGACGACCTGTTCGATGTCGACCACGTCGACGGAGAAGGAGGCAAGGGTGTCGAAGAGGCCGGCCGTGATGCCCGGCCTGTCCTTGCCGAAGATCTTGACGAGGAGGGTGGGGACCTCGGAAGTCTGCGAAGCGCTCATGGTGCATCCACCGTATCCGGCACCCCGTGCCCCATGCCGCCGAGGTCCGCCTGGCGGACACAGAACAATAGATGTCGGGTCGGTGTCCGACGCCTTGCGGCAGAGCCACGACCGTGGCATCCGGCGGCCAGGCCCGGGCGGCTGACCAGCGCCGTCGTACGGTCCGTCCGCGCCGCCGCGGGACACGTCCGCTTGCCCCGCCGCGCCGCCGGACACGCCCGCGCGTCCGCGCCCTCCCGCCGTATGCCACCTCGCCGGCCCGTACGGCGCCCCCGCCCGACACCACCGAACCCGTCACCGCGTGCCGCCCCCACGCCGCCTCTTTCCGTGACCGTCCGTTGCCGTGCGGCACGTCCGGTGCCTGCCAGCTGGTCGCGGTGGCAGTGCGGGTGGTGGCCGTGATGGGGTGGCCGGCTGTTGTGTTCGAGAGACCTCTTCCCGTGACCGTCCGTCGCCGTGCGGCATGGCTCAATGCCCTCCGCCCGGCCGTCCTGGCGGCGCCGTGGGTGGGGGTGGCGGACCGTCGGCGGGGTGGTCCGTGATGTGGGGTTCGGGGCGGTGCCGGGGCCGCGGTGGCGGGGCCAGTGGGCGGGCCACGGTGGTGGCGTCGTACACATCGCCGGGCGGCGGCGGGCCGGCCGGCGGTCGCGGCCGCTCGGCATCGCGCGGCCCGGAGCCCCCGGCGTCCCGCAGTTCGTCCGGCAGCCGGAGGTAGGGGTTCGTCGCGGGGTTGGGCGGTCGGTACGGCACCCGAGGCAGGTACGGCCCGCTGCCGCCGGTGTCGGTCGGTCGGCCGGTACCGCCCGCCGGCCGGCCCAGGGCCAACGGTGCCGCCTGCCGGCCCGCGGTGCCGGACACCCAGGCGAGCACCGCGCCCACGGCTCCCGCCCCGGCGCCCCAGGCGGCCCCGAGGAGCAGCGCCGTACCGAGCTG
The DNA here is from genome assembly GCF_057537855.1 of Streptomyces diversicolor. Lineage (NCBI taxonomy): Bacteria > Bacillati > Actinomycetota > Actinomycetes > Kitasatosporales > Streptomycetaceae > Streptomyces > Streptomyces diversicolor. Next base: position 14,915 of record NZ_BAAJXA010000021.1, on the reverse strand, counting down.
CCCGTGCAGTTCGACCCCGGCGCCCAGCGCGTCGAGGCCCAGCACGGACAGCGAGGCGTCCACGGAGACGTCGGCCAGCCAGGCGAGCAGCGGCAGCGCCAGCGCGGTCACGGCCCCCAGCCGCAGCGCACAGCGCCCCGCGAACCCGAGGACCCCCGATCCGCGCGGACCGACACCTCCCGCGCCCAGCAGCCCCTCTCCACCCACCACCCCGAAGCCCCCCGCCCCGGAGTCCACCGTTCTTGAACCCGCCGCCCCGGGACCCGCCGTCCCGAAGCCTCCCGCCCTTGAACTCACCGTCCCGGAGCCCGCGGCCCCGGAGCCTGCCGTCCCAGAGCCCGGGCTCTCGGAGTCCACTGCCCTGCAGCCCGGTGCCTCGAAGCCCGCCGTCCCGGGGCCCGCCGTCCCGAAGCCTCCCGCTCCAGAACCCCCCGCTCCAGAACCCGCCGTACCCCGCCTCTCGCGCGCACCCGGCGGAGTTCGTGCCGCGGTCAGCAGGCCCGCCAGGAGCAGCATGAGGGCCGCCGCCACCCCGAGCAGCCAGACCCTGCCGTCCAGTTCGGCCAGTCGTCCCAGCGTCACGGGACGGTCGGGCCGACCGGTGAGGAGCCGGTCCAGTGGGTCGGGCAGCAGGGCGGTCAGCGCACCGGTGGCCCTGCCGTCGAAGGGCACGAACAGGCCGAGGGAGACGCCCAGCCACACCCCGTTGGGCGCGCCGAGCAGGGCCGCGCCCACGACGCGCCGGGGGTGAGCGTCGCCGATCGCCGCGTACGCCGCCGCCGCAAGCCCCGCGAGGACGGCCACGGCCAGCACGCCGACGAGGGACGAGACCGCCGGCCGGACCACCCGGTGCACGGCGTCGAGGCCGCGCGGCAGGGGAGTACGGCGCGAGGCGAGCAGCGCGATCAGCAGCACGCCCGCGGACCAGCCGAGCCCGCCGAGCAGCGTGGGCGCGGTGTCCACACTGAAGCCGACCGCCGCCTTCGCGTCGATCAGGTCCCCGATCCGGTCGGGCAGCAGCCCGCCGACGTCCCCGAGGTCACCGAGCCCGGGGACGCCGGGACCGCCGCCGCTGCCGCGGGGCAGCCGGTCGTGCCCGAGCGCACCGCCGTCGATCGTGACGACGTCGTGCCCGGCCCAGGCGAGCCCGCCCAGCATCGCCACGAACAGCGCGACCACTGCCGCCGCGCGCGCGAGGAGTTCGGACGGGGCGATCACAACGGTGGCCGTGCGCAGGGACCGCAGGAAGAACCACGACAGCAGCAGGGCGCCCACGAGGCTCACGCCGAGTGGCGTGATCTCGACGGCCGTATGCGCCTGAGCGCCTTTCAGTCCGAAAGCGGACAGATCTCCGGACGGCGAGAGGGAACCACCCGCCCCGAGCGCCACAACCGCCGCCGTCATCGGCCCCAGTGAGCCGGCCGAGTCGGCGCGCAGCAGATGCAGTCCGAGCGCGGCCGTCCCCGCCATCCCGATCAACGCCCAGCTCACGGCGGTGATCGCGGACAGCAGGACGTCTCCCCACGGCAGTCGCCCGCCGTGCCGCTCGGTCCCGGTGTGCGTGGCAGCGCTCATGGCAGACCCCCCGATCCGCGGCGCGGCCGTCGGCCGCATGCCCCCCTCGCGGGGGATTACCACTGTCCGCGCCGGTTTCATCCCCGTCAACGAGACGATGTCCCAGCGCTGGTACGCGCTCGTGACAAGGCCCGACTTTCGGTCACAGGGGCGGGCCTGGAATAGTTCCCCACGATGTTCGACATCCCTAGACTCCCTGCGACGGGGGAAATTCGGGGGACAACTCAGTGGGGCATGGAGTGCCGGAACTCGTACTGGAATCAAATGGACGGACCTGGACGCTCGACCCGTCCAGGCACTACACCCTGGGACGCGATCCGCAGGGAGACATCGTGTTCGACGACGCCAGGGTCTCCTGGCGGCACGCCACGATCAGCTTCAACGGCCGCAGTTGGGTCATGGAGGACCACGGCAGCACCAACGGCACCTTCGTGCAGGGCCAGCGGATCCACCAGGTGGAGATCGCTCCCGGTACGGCCGTGCACCTGGGCAACGCCACCGACGGTCCGCTGGTGAACCTGTCCGGTGCCGCGGCCGTGGCCGCGCAGCCGCAGCAACAGCCGTACGCGGCCCAGGGCGCGGCGACCGGCTGGGCCCAGCAGCCGCCGCAGCAGGACTGGCAGCAGCCGCAGCAGGACTGGCAGCAGCCGCGGCAGGCGGCCCAGCAGCCGTCGATCCCGCAGCAGCAGGGCCCCGGTGGTGGCGCGGGGGCGCCGCCGGTCTACGGCGACCGCAGTCCCACCACGTTCCACCAGTTCGCGCTCGGCCGCGTGATGCGCATCGGCCGTGCCCTGGAGAACGACCTGGTCGTCTCCGACCTCCAGGTCTCCCGCAACCACGCCGAGTTCCACGCGACGCCCGACGGCCGCATGGAGATCCGCGATCTCGGCTCGCACAACGGCACCTACGTCAACGGCCAGCCGATCGCCAAGGGCGGCTCGGCACTGCTCGGCCCGAACGACATCGTCGGTGTCGGCCACTCCACCTTCCGTATCGTCGGCGACCGCCTGGAAGAGTTCGTCGACACCGGTGAGGTCTCCTTCTCGGCCCGCCATCTGACGGTCACGGTCGACGGGGGCAAGCAGATCCTCAAGGACGTCTCCTTCGGCGTCCCCGAGAAGTCCCTGATCGCGGTCATCGGCCCGTCCGGCTCGGGCAAGTCGACCCTGCTCAAGGCGCTCACCGGCTACCGGCCCGCCGACCAGGGCGAGGTCCTGTACGACAACCGCGACCTGTACAAGCAGTTCGCGGAGCTGCGCCAGCGCATCGGACTGGTCCCGCAGGACGACATCCTGCACAAGGAACTGACTGTCAAGAAGGCCCTCAAGTACGCGGCCAAGCTGCGCTTCCCGGCCGACACCACGGCCGCCGAGCGCGAGGCCCGCATCGACGAGGTGCTGCGCGAGCTGAAGCTGGACATCCACAAGGAGAAGAAGGTCACCTCCCTCTCCGGCGGCCAGCGCAAGCGGGTCTCGGTGGCACTCGAACTGCTCACCAAGCCCTCGCTCATATTCCTCGACGAGCCGACCTCCGGCCTCGACCCGGGCATGGACCGCGATGTGATGCAACTGCTGCGCGGCCTCGCCGACGACGGCCGCACGGTCCTCGTCGTCACCCACTCCGTCGCCGAACTGGCCCTGTGCGACAAGCTCCTGGTGATGGCCCCGGGCGGCGCGGTCGCCTACTTCGGTCCGCCCGAGGAGGCGCTGAACTTCTTCGGCTACGACACCTGGGCCGATGTCTTCTCCGCCTTCGAGAACTACCGCGACTACGACTGGGCCGGCCGCTGGAAGGGCTCGCAGCACTACCAGATGTACGCCGCGGACATCGACGCGGTCGCGCCGCAGTCCGTACAGGTGCCGCCGATGCAGGCGATGAAGCCGCCGAAGCCGCAGGGCTGGCTGTCGCAGTTCGGCACGCTGGTGCGCCGCTACATCTCGGTGATCGTCTCCGACCGGGGCTTCCTCGCCCTGATGGTGATCCTGCCGGCCGTGCTGGGCGCGGTGAGCCTGCTCATCGACGCGGACAAGGGCCTGCTGCCCAATCCGCCGCGCGCCAACGGCCAGATCGTCCCCAACGGCACCGCGACCACGGTCCTGCTGATCCTCGCGGTCGGCGCCTGTTTCGCGGGCGCCGCGAACTCCGTCCGCGAGCTGATCAAGGAACGGGTCATCTATGAGCGGGAGCGCGCCACCGGCCTGTCGCGCTCGGCGTATCTGATGTCCAAGGTGTTCGTGCTCGGCATGATCACCGTGCTGCAGGGCCTGCTGGTCGGCGTGATCGGCTTCGCGAGCCGGGAGATCCCCGAGGAGGGCCTGGTCCTCGGCGGCGCCACGCTGGTCGAGCTGTCGCTGCCGATCATGGCGCTGGGCTTCACCTCGATGATGTTCGGCCTGATCATCTCCTCGCTGGTGAAGACGGCCGAGAAGACCATGCCGCTGCTGGTGATGTTCGCGATCATCCAGGTGGTGTTCACGGGCTGCCTGTTCACGCTGCACGGCTCGATCGGCGTCAACGAGTTCTCGTATCTGATGCCGTCGCGCTGGGCCGTCGCCGCCGCGGGCACCACGCTGGACTTCAACAGGATCAGCCCCCCGGAGTCGGCCGGGGACACCGACCCGCTGTGGGACCACACCGTCGGCGCCTGGGGCATGGACATGGCCGCGCTGATCGCCCTCGGCGTGGTCTGCGGCTTCTTCGTGGCCCGCTTCCTGCGCCGCCACGAGCCGGAGGTCATGCGCAAGTAGGCGTGTTCGGCCGTCAAGACGGGCCAAGGGCGGCACCCGGTCACCGGGTGCCGCCCTTCGGCGTTCACGACTGAGGCCCGCGCCTACCTCAGTACGCGCTGTTCACGTTGTCGATCGAGCCGTACCGGTGGGCCGCGTAGTTGGCCGCCGCGGTGATGTTGGCGACCGGGTCGTAGATGTTCCAGGACGTGCCCGGGACGTGGTACGCCTTGAACGTCGGCGGGATGACCTGGAGCAGCCCCTTGGACGGGATGCCGTTGACGGCGTTGACGTCCCAGTTGTTGATGGCGTTCGGGTTGCCGGAGGACTCCCGCATGATGTTGCGGTGCAGCCCGTAGTAGCTGCCCGGGATGCCCTTCGCCTTCATGATGTCCAGGGACTCACGGATCCAGCCGTCCAGGTTGTTCGCGTAGGTCTTCACGGCGACCGGCTGGACCTCGGGGCGCTGCGCGGACCGGCTCGCGGTCCGCTGCGCGGCGCGCTCCTGGGCGGCCTTCTTGACCGCCGCGTTCTTGGCCGCGGTCTCGGCCTGCTTCCTCGCGGTCTCGGCCGCGGCCTTCTTCTGCGCCGCGATGGCCTCCAGCTTGACGTCCTGGACGGCGAGCTGGTCGGTGACGGCGCCCTTGACGTCCTGGATCGGGTGGGTGCTGTAGGCCACCTGGGCGGCGGGTACGGAGGGTGCGGAGGTGACCGTCTCCGCGCTGCTGGGGACTGCGGAGAAGGCGACAGCGGCGGCACCGAGGGCACCGACACCGGTGATCGCGATCTTGTGCTGCTTGGTCAGCGTCCGACCGAGATCTCGGATGTTGATGTTCTGGGGCATGGCAGATGGACCTCTTCGAATAGCGCGGAGGTCGCGTCCGTTCTGCGGGGGGATCGGTCCTCTCCGCACGGACGCCGCGGACGGAACCCGCGGCGTTGAGCGACGGCAGCCATTCTTAGCTGCCGCAAAAACCCATGGCAAAGATGTGACGTACGATTTGTGATAGTGGAACCGTGAGGGGCAAATCGGGACAGACTGGAACGTCTTTCCCGCTAGTGGCGGTCCTATTTATCTCCTATATGCCTTCGTACGTGAGCTGCGCCCTATGTGCGGCGTCACATGAATCCGCTGTCACACTCACCAAGGGTTGCTGGAGCAATGCTCTGCGTGAGCCTTCTCCGCCGGGCGGACGAGCCAAGAGGGGTCCCTCGGCCCGCAGTCCGTCCCGGGCCGTGGCCTACGGCGGTGGGCCTAGGGCCAGCGGCCCAGCCGCGGCCGTCGACGGCCCGATCCGCGCTGTCGCACCCCGCCGGTACCGTGAGGACATGAGTCACGGCCCCCGGTCCGGCCTCGCCGCGGTCAGCTCCGCGCTGCTGGCCATGAGCAGACACCTGGAGGTGCGCGACGTCCTCAAGACGATCGTCGCCTCCGCCCGCGACCTGCTCGACGCCCACTACGCCGCCCTGGGCGTCCCGGACGACCACGGCGGATTCGCCCAGTTCGTGGTCGCCGGCGTCAGCGACGCCCAGTGGAAGGCCATCGGCCCGCTCCCGCGCCAGCACGGCATCCTGGCCGCGATGCTGCACGAGGCCGCCCCCGTACGCCTCGCCGACGTCCGCAAAGACCCGCGCTTCGAGGGCTGGCCCACCGCCCACCCCGAGCTGTCCGACTTCCTCGGCCTGCCGATCCGCGACGGCGACGAGGTCATCGGCGCGCTGTTCCTCGCCAACAAGCGCCGCAACCCGAAGGGGCACCGGCCCGCCCGGGGGCGGGCCGGTGCCCCTTCGGGTTGCGGCTTCACCGAGGAGGACGAGGAACTGCTCGCCATCCTCGCCCAGCACGCCGCGATCGCACTGACCAACGCCCGGCTCTACGAACGCAGCCGCGAACTGACCATCGCCGAGGAACGCTCCCGCCTCGCCCACGAACTGCACGACGCGGTCAGCCAGAAACTCTTCTCGCTGCGCCTGACCGCCCAGGCGGCGGCCCGCCTCGTGGACCGCGACCCGGCCCGCGCCAAGTGCGAGCTGCAGCAGGTCGCCGCGCTGGCCGCGGAGGCGGCCGACGAACTGCGCGCCGCCGTGGTCGAGCTGCGCCCCGCGGCGCTCGACGAGGACGGCCTGATCGCCACCCTGCGCACCCAGACACAGGTCCTCGACCGCGCCCACACCGCGCGCGTGACCTTCGCGAGCACCGGCTTCCGCGCCCTGCCGGCCGCCCAGGAGGAGGCCCTGCTGCGCGTCGCCCAGGAGGCCCTGCACAACGCCCTGCGGCACTCCGGGGCCGCCCATGTCGACGTGACCGTGAACCGGCGCGGCCATGGGGCCGTGCTGCGGGTCACCGACGACGGCGGCGGCTTCGACCCGCGCTCCGTGCACCGGGCCGGACGCCATCTCGGCCTGGTCTCCATGCGCGACCGGGCGAGCGGCGTCGGCGGCACGCTGACGGTGGAATCGGCGCCCGGCAAGGGCACCACGATCGAGATGGAGGTTCCTGGTGGCTGACGCGATCAGAGTCCTGCTCGTCGACGACCACCAGGTCGTCCGCCGGGGACTGCGCACCTTCCTTGAGGTGCAGGACGACATCGAGGTCGTCGGCGAGGCGGCCGACGGCGCCGAAGGGGTCGACCGCGCCGAGGAACTGCGTCCCGACGTCGTTTTGATGGACATCAGGATGCCCGGCATGGACGGCGTCGACGCGCTGCGCAGACTCCGGGAACTCGGCAACCCCGCGCGGACCCTGATCGTCACCAGCTTCACCGAGCAGCGCACGGTCGTCCCGGCCCTGCGCGCGGGCGCCGCCGGATACGTCTACAAGGACGTGGACCCCGACGCGCTCGCCGGTGCCATCCGCTCCGTGCACGCCGGACACGTCCTGCTCCAGCCCGAGGTGGCCGGCGCGCTGCTCTCTCAGGAGGAGGTCAACTCCGGTCAGGGCCGCGGAGGTTCGCTCACCGAGCGGGAACGCGAGGTGCTTGGCCTGATAGCCGACGGCCGCTCCAACCGGGAGATCGCCCGCGCCCTCGTGCTGTCCGAGAAGACGGTCAAGACGCATGTCTCGAACATCCTGATGAAACTGGACCTCGCGGACCGCACCCAGGCCGCGCTGTGGGCCGTCCGGCACGGCGTGACCGGCTGAAACGCCCACCGGGAGGCCCCACACCCGGCATCGCCACGGACGGTTCCGCTCCGGACCGAGATTCATACCGTCGTGGGAACGTCACCCGGATGGCGCACCCTCCGTGCACCGCCCGCGTTCTCCAGTGCGTGCCGCGGCGACTTGCCGCGGTGATCGCCAAGGAGGGCTTAGAAGTGAAGAACCTGAAGAAGGCAGCGGCCGTGACGATGGTGGCCGGTGGCCTGGTGGCCGCCGGCGCCGGGATGGCCTCCGCCACCGACGGCTCGTCGGCCGGCGGCAAGGCCGAGCACTCCCCGGGCGTCGTCTCCGGGAACGTCATCCAGGCCCCGGTGCACATCCCGGTGAACGCGGTCGGCAACAGCGTGAACGTCATCGGTCTGCTGAACCCCGCCTTCGGCAACCTCGGCCTCAACCGCTGACGCCGCGCCGCGCGCCGACAGCGAGCACCGGCCTCCCGGACCCCGGGAGGCCGGTCCGTTTGTCGTTTCAATCGTCCGATCGGGCTGTCGGCCGCGCGGCTCCGTACCGCCCGGACCCGACCGACGTTGATCAGCGTGCGACCCACGCCGGGTCGGATACGCACACGCAGGAGGAACGTTTCCAATGAACATTGCCAAGAAGGCCGCCGTAGCCATGACCGTCGCCGGTATCGCCGCGGGCGCTTCGGCCGGCGCGGCCTTCGCCGACTCGGGAGCGTCGGGCGCGGCCCAGCAGTCCCCGGGCGTCGGCTCCGGCAACGTGGTCCAGGTGCCGGTCCACGTCCCCGTCAACGCCACCGGCCTCAGCGTCAACGTGGTCGGCCTGCTGAACCCGGCGTTCGGCAACCAGAGCGCCAACGACTGAGCCCAGCCCTTTCGGTAGGCCGCGGCCGGAGCGGGGTTCTGGGGGCTCCAGCCCCCGGATACGCCCGCTCCGACACCCCACACCCCCAAGGCACCGCTCACCGCACCCCGCGCTCCCGCTCCTCCACCACGGAGTTGTACGCCGCGACCTGCGCCCGCCGGGCCGTACGCTCCACCGGACGCAGCGCGGCACCCCGCGCCGCCATCTCCGATGCGCTCACCGCCCCGCCGTGCCCGTTCTCGTACGCCAGCGAGACCAACAGGCCCACCCGCTGCGCCAGCTCCAGCACCCGTACCGCCCGCGGCGGATACCCCGGCGCCAGCACCTCCCGCCCCCGTTCGGCCCGTGCCCGGTAGGCGTCGATCGCGGCCTCGGCGACCGGGCCCGACCCCGCGAGGTCCAGCCGCGACAGCATCTCCGTCGCCTCCCGCAGCGCCTCCGCCAGTTCCCGCTCCGCCTCGCCCAGCGACGGCACGTCGGCGGGCGGCGCCTCCCGCACCGGCAGACAGCGCCAGACCACCTCGACGTGCACATCGCCGTCCGGGCCCGCCTCGTCCACCTCGGGCACCAACCCGTACGCGGCGCCGTGACAGACCACCGCCTCCTCGGCCTCCAGCGCCCGCGCGTTGAACTCGGGCGGCCCGCTCAGCCCCAGAGGATGCCCGGGCTGCGGCAGCGCCACCCGCAGCCCCGTCACCCCGAGCGCCCGCAGCCGACCGAGACCGAGCGTGAGACCGACCGGCGCCGGCTCGCCCGGCAGCCCCTCCAGCCGGTGCATCGCGTCCTCGCCCACGATGGCGAGCACGGCGTCATCCGGAGAGACAAGTCCGACCAAAAGGGCATTTCCCCAAGCGGCAAGGCGTCCTGAACGTGGTTCCGAAAGCATGCCCCCACCCTAAGGACCGGACCGATGGAATGGACCGCGGCACCGGTGGCGTAGATTTCGTAGGGGCTGCGCCCACCGGCGCGGCGGACCGAGCCACTGGTGACCGCGACTGCGCCGAGACCGGCCACAATGCAAGGGGAGACAACGCGCTCATGAGCGATGTTCTGGAACTTCAGGACGTATCGGTGGTCCGCGAGGGCCGGGCCCTGGTGGACCAGGTCTCCTGGTCGGTCAAGGAGGGCGAGCGCTGGGTCATCCTCGGCCCCAACGGCGCCGGCAAGACCACCCTGCTCAACGTCGCCTCCAGCTACCTCTTCCCCAGCAAGGGCACCGCCACCATCCTCGGCGAGACCCTGGGCAGGCCCGGCACGGACGTCTTCGAACTGCGCCCGCGCATCGGTGTGGCCGGCATCGCCATGACCGAGAAGCTTCCCAAGCGCCAGACCGTCCTGGAGACCGTGCTCACCGCGGCCTACGGCATGACCGCCCACTGGCAGGAGGACTACGAGGAGGTCGACGAGCAGCGCGCCCGCGCCTTCCTGGACCGCCTCGGCATGAGCGAATACCTCGACCGGAAGTTCGGCACGCTCTCCGAGGGCGAACGCAAGCGCACCCTGATCGCCCGCGCCCTGATGACCGACCCCGAACTCCTCCTCCTCGACGAGCCCGCCGCAGGACTCGACCTCGGCGGCCGCGAGGACCTGGTCCGCCGCCTCGGCCGCCTCGCCCGCGACCCGATCGCCCCCTCCATGATCATGGTCACCCACCATGTCGAGGAGATCGCCCCCGGCTTCACCCACGTCCTCATGATCCGTCAGGGCAAGGTCATGGCCGCCGGCCCGCTGGAGCTCGAACTCACCTCCCGCAACCTCTCGCTGTGCTTCGGCCTCCCGCTCGTCGTCGAGCAGGTCGGCGACCGCTGGACCGCCCAGGGCCTGCCGCTGTCCTGACTGCCTTTGCGCCCTGTCCGACGCGGACCCGCGGCCCTACCATGACCACGTGGACAACATCGACGCATGGGTGTGGTGGCTGATCGGCGCGGCGGCGCTCGGTATCCCGCTCGTCATCACCGCGATGCCGGAGTTCGGCATGTTCGCGGTGGGCGCCATCGCCGCGGCCGTGCTCGCAGGACTCGGCTTCGACGTGGTGGTCCAGGTGCTCGCCTTCGTGATCGTCTCGATCGCCCTCGTCGCCGTCGTACGGCCCATCGCCAACCGGCACGGCAGACAGCGGCCCGAACTCGCCACCGGCGTCGACGCGTTGAAGGGCAAGCAGGCCGTCGTGCTGGAGCGCGTCGACGCCTCGGGCGGCCGGATCAAGCTCGCCGGAGAGGTCTGGTCGGCGCGCGCCCTCGACACCGGCCGGGCCTACGAAGCGGGTCAGGAAGTGGACGTCGTGGACATCGAGGGGGCCACCGCGATCGTCATCTGACCTCGCGAGACTCAACTGGGCCGAACGGACCACGAGTTGTCCGACGGTCTGCCAGACTCGACCAGCAAGATCTTCGACAACATAGGATCTTCCGAAAGCGCCGAGGCAGAGAAGGGTACGGGGAACTACGATGGGGCCGATCATCATCGTCCTGATCATTCTGGTGGTGTTGGTCTTCATCGCCCTGATCAAGACGATCCAAGTCATCCCACAGGCCAGCGCGGCCATCGTCGAGCGCTTCGGCCGCTACACGCGGACACTGAACGCGGGCCTCAACATCGTCGTCCCGTTCATCGACACCATCCGCAACCGCATCGACCTGCGTGAACAGGTCGTCCCCTTCCCGCCGCAGCCGGTGATCACCCAGGACAACCTGGTCGTCAACATCGACACCGTCATCTACTACCAGGTGACCGACGCCCGGGCCGCCACCTACGAGGTCGCCAGCTACATCCAGGCCATCGAACAGCTCACCGTCACCACCCTGCGCAACATCATCGGCGGCATGGACCTGGAGCGCACCCTGACCTCCCGCGAGGAGATCAACGCGGCCCTGCGCGGCGTCCTCGACGAGGCCACCGGCAAGTGGGGCATCCGCGTCAACCGCGTGGAACTGAAGGCCATCGAACCGCCCACCTCCATCCAGGACTCGATGGAGAAGCAGATGCGCGCCGACCGTGACAAGCGCGCCGCGATCCTCACCGCGGAAGGCACGCGCCAGGCCGCGATCCTCACCGCCGAAGGCGAGAAGCAGTCCCAGATCCTGCGCGCCGAGGGTGAGGCCAAGGCCGCCGCGCTGCGCGCCGAGGGCGAGGCGCAGGCCGTCCGCACGGTCTTCGAGGCGATCCACGCCGGCGACCCGGACCAGAAGCTCCTGTCGTACCAGTACCTCCAGATGCTCCCGAAGATCGCCGAAGGCGACGCCAACAAGCTCTGGATCGTCCCCAGTGAGATCGGCGACGCCCTCAAGGGCCTGTCCGGCGCGATGGGCAACCTCGGCCCGCTGGGCGGCGGTTCGGGCAACAACGGCACCACAGTCCCGCCCCAGCAGAACCCCACCCCAGAACGCCGCGAAAAACCCCAAATCGACTAACCCCCAACCCGCGCCCCGAAAGGGGCGCGGGGAACGGCGCGAGCAACTACCCACAACCGCCAGACGACAGTCGACCCAAGCCCTGAAGCTGAAGGGGCGCGGGGAACTGCGCGAGCAACCACACGCGGCCCGCAGCCAATGCGCCCGCAAGCCACTACGGCGAGGCCACCTCAGGCCGCATCCCGAGCCAACCAGTCCGGCAGAGCCTCAAACCCCTCGGCCCCCAGCGCAAGCAACATCGCATCGGCCGGCGTAGGCTCGAACGGCTCCCGCAACAGCTCCATACCAGCCTCCCGCGGAGTCCGGTCCGCCTTGCGATGGTTGTCCTCGGCGCACGAAGCCACCGTGTTCAGCCAGGTGTCCTGCCCGCCCCGCGAACGCGGCACCACATGGTCCACGGTCGTCGCCCGCCGCCCGCAGTACGCGCAGCGGTGCCGGTCCCGCACCAGCACACCCCGCCTCGACCACGGAGCCTGTCTTCGGAAGGGCACCCGTACATATCTGCACAGCCTGATCACCCGGGGCGCGGGTATGTCCACATCGGCGCCCCGCATCCGCAGTTCGGGGTGGGCCTGCTCGACGACCGCCTTGTCCTGGAGCACCAGCACGACGGCTCGGTTCAACGTCACCGTCGACAGCGGCTCGAAGCTCGCGTTCAGCACCAGCGTGTCCCGCATCCAGCCCACCTCCCGTGCGCACCGCCCACCCCCCGGCGGGCTTGGATCAACTCTGGACGGGCGCGCCGAGATGGACAACGCAATAAAAAATGCCCGCCCCCGATCACGTCCACGACCGGGGGCGGGCAAACGTTCCATGAACGCTCGGCTGATTCCGTGCGCCGGATCAGCCCTCCGCGGGGTTCTCGTACTCGCCGATGAGGTGGGCGCGCGCGATCGCGTGGAAGCGCAGATTGAAACCGACCACGGCGGGGGAGGCGTCGGCGTCCGGACCCAGCTTCTCCTGGTCCACCGCGTACACCGTGAAGACATAACGGTGCGGGCCGTCACCGGGCGGCGGCGCGGCACCGCCGAAGTCCTTGGTCCCGTAGTCGTTGCGGACCTGCACCGCGCCCGCGGGCAGACCCTCGAACGCGCCGCTGCCCGCACCGGCCGGCAGCTCGGTCACCGAGGCCGGGATATCGAACACGGTCCAGTGCCAAAACCCACTGCCCGTAGGCGCGTCCGGGTCGTAGCACGTGACGGCGAAGCTCTTGGTCTCCGGCGGGAAGCCCGCCCACCGCAGATGCGGCGAGGCGTTGCCGGCCGCGTAGACCTGAGCGTCCTTGAGCGTCGCGCCCTCCTCGATGTCCTCACTCGTCACCGTGAACGACGGCACGGGCGGGTGGAAATCATGGGGCAGCGGCCGCCGCTTGGGCTCGGTCACCTCGGTACCTCCTGATCCGTTTCCTCTAGAGGGAACCGAGCCTAGAACCAGTTGCGCCTGCTGCCGACCTCGGACAGCCACTGGTTGAGGTACGCCGCCCAATCGGTCCCGTGGAAGTCGTGCAGCCCCACCTGGAAGGACCGGAACGTGTCACTGCCCTCGCTGAACAGCCCGCCCTTCTTGTCCATTTCGAGCACGACGTCCATGGCCTGCTCGTCGGCCACGAAACTCAACTCGACCTGGTTCAGACCGTGGTACTGCGACGGCGGATAGAACTCGATCTCCTGGTAGAACGGCAGCCGCTGCCGCGTGTTGCGGATGTGGCCGCGCTCCATGTCCGCGTTCTTGAAGCGGAAGCCCAGCTGGATGAACGCGTCCAGGATCGCCTTCTGCGCCGGCAGCGGGTGCACGTTGATCGGGTCCAGATCACCGGAGTCCACGGCGCGGGCGATCTCCAGCTCGGTCGTCACGCCGATGTGCATGCCGCGCAGCGCCTGCCCGTCGATCATCGTGACGGGCGTCTCCCAGGGGATCTCAAGACCGAACGGCACCGCGTGCACCGCCCCCGCCTGCAACTCGAACGCGCCGCCGAGCCGCACCTTGGTGAACTCGATGTTCTGCTTGTACTCCTCCTCACCGCTCTCCACCTCGACCCGCGCCTGCAGGCCCACGTTCAGCCCCTGGATCTCCTGGTTCACGGATCCGCCCTGGATCCGCACCTCACCCTGGACGACGCCGCCCGGCACCACGTTCTCCTCGGTGAGCACCGTCTCCACCGAAGCCCCGCCGGCCCCCAGACTCGCGAGCAGCCTCTTGAACGCCATGACTCTCCCTTTACGTACGGACCCTTGATCCCTACAAACGCGATCCGGACCCAGCCGGTTCCGTGGCACACCCCGGCAACCGGAGCGGCACCCACCCTCTCTTGACACCCACCCGACTGGACTACGCTCCAGAGCCATGATCGTGCCCCCGGACCGTGCGCCACTCCCCAGGAGCTTCTTCGACCGCCCCGTACTGGAGGTCGCCCCCGACCTGCTGGGCCGCATCCTGGTACGGACGACCCCGGACGGCCCGATCGTGGTGCGCCTGACGGAGGTCGAGGCGTACGACGGGCCGAACGACCCGGGCTCGCACGCGTATCGCGGCCGCACCCCCCGCAACGAGGTGATGTTCGGCCCGCCCGGACACGTGTACGTCTACTTCACCTACGGCATGTGGCACTGCATGAACCTCGTCTGCGGCCCCGAGGGCCGGGCCAGCGCCGTGCTGCTCCGCGCCGGGGAGATCATCGAGGGCGCCGAGCTGGCGCGTAGACGTCGACTCTCGGCCCGAAACGACAAGGAACTGGCCAAAGGCCCGGCGCGGCTCGCCACCGCCCTGAACGTGGGCCGGGCCCTCGACGGCACGGACGCCTGTGCCCCCGGCGAGACCCCGCTGAGGGTGGCCACCGGCACCCCCGTCCCCGCCGACCAGGTACGCAACGGTCCGCGCACGGGTGTGTCCGGCGACGGCGGGGTCCACCCGTGGCGCTACTGGATCGCCAACGACCCGACGGTGAGCCCCTATCGGGCCCATGTGCCCCGGCGCCGCTCAAGTTGACGCATCCTTGGAAGATGCGTAATGTAGCCCGAGCCGCTTGAACCGGGTACGGCATTCGCCAGCAGCCGGAAGCGGCCAACCCACTACCTGCGACACCCCTCAGCGAGGGCCTATTCGGCATGTCTACATGCCTGAATTCAGGAACTCGCGAACTCGATTATGAGTCCACGAGGGAATCAGCTAACGTAGTGAATGTCGAAAGGCCCCGCCGACCGGGAATCAGATCCGAAAGGG
>NZ_BAAJXA010000020.1:0-182078 GCF_057537855.1 Streptomyces diversicolor | reverse complement strand
GACGTCTCCACCCGTCCGGCGGCGACGACACGGCGTCCTTCGAAGAGGACGTTGCGGGCTGCGTTGTGGTCGCGGTCGAGCACGGAGTGGCACTCGCCGCACGTCCACTGCCAGGCGTGGCCAGACGCCGGCCTCGGTCCAGTCCCGCAACCGGCGCCGGGCCATCACCCCGAAGCAGCCCACCGCCTCCGCGGGGATGTCACGCCACGCGACACGTACATGACGCCGGCGAGTGCCGCTCGGTCGGGAACACGACGCCGCCCAGAGCAGCGACGGCGCCGCTCTGGAACAGGTGGCGGCAGCGGGGCCACCCGCCGCTGCCGCAGGTCGTCAGCAACAAGATCAGCACGCACCCCGGACACCCTGCCGACCAAGACCGTCCAGCCCAAGACCCCCAGCTCAGCTCATTCTGAAACGATCAGTTGGGCCAGGAGGACGGCCGCCGTAGAGCGATTCGCCCAGGCACACGCACGCCTGGCGGAGTGTTTCGTCCAGGGTCGACCCGCACCCGTGCGCACACGCGACACATGCACAACCCCTTGATGTCACCCCTGTTACGAGAGTGTGACCAAGCCCCCTCTTGCTACATCAGTCGGGTTCCCACAGAGTGATGTATGCGCTTACAGACAACGCATACATCACATGTTCCGCTCAAGGAGGAGCCGTCCATGAACCGCCGAGCCACCACCACCGCGATCGCGGTCGCCCTGGCGTCCTCACTGGCCCTGACCGCCTGCGGCGGCTCCGGCGGCGAACAGGTCAAGGCCGACGCCAAGCAGACGCTGACCGTGTGGGCCATGGGCACCGAGGGCGAGAAGCTCGGTGACGTCGCGAAGGTGTACGAGAAGGCCCACCCGAACATCACGCTCAAGGTGACCCCGATCGGCTGGGACGTCGCCCACCAGAAGCTGGTCGCCGCCGCCGCCGCGAACAAGCTGCCCGACGTGATGCAGATGGGCAGCAGCTATGTGACCGAGTTCGCGGACATGGGCGCCCTGGAGCCGGTCGACACCGAGAGCTTCCAGGAGAAGGACTACTTCCCTGCGGGCTGGAGGCAGGGCCAGTACGACGGCAAGACGTACGGCGTGCCCTGGTACGTAGACACCCGCGTGCTCTTCTACCGCACCGACCTCGCCGAGAAGGCCGGTATCGACAAGCCCCCGGCCACCATGGCCGAGCTGCAGACGGCAGCGGAGAAGTACCAGAAGAAGGCCGGAACGAAGTACGGCCTCTCGATCCAGCCCGGCGGCCTCGACACGGTCCAGAGCTTCTACCAGTTCCTCTACTCTGCGGGCGGCGAGATCGTCACCCAGGACGGCAAGGCCGTCGCCAACAGCCCGAAGGCCGTCAAGGCCCTGGAGAACTACGGCACTTACTTCAACAAGGGCCTCGCCGAGAAGTCGGTCCGCCCCGGCTACGACGTGACGAAGGACTTCAACAACGGCTCCGTGCCGATGTTCTTCGGCGGTCCCTGGGTCATGGGCCTGATCGACGAGAACTACCCGGACCTGAAGGGCAAGTGGGCGGTCGCCAACGTACCCGCCGACGAGACCTCCGCCTCCATGGCGGGAGGCTCCGCCCTGACGATCTCCGCGGACAGCGAACACAAGGCCGCCGCCGAGGAGTTCATCAAGTACCTGACCGACGCCAAGGGCCAGGCCGACTGGTACCAGCGCACCAAGGACCTCCCGGCCAACGTGAACGCCTGGAAGTCGGGCGAGCTCGCCACCGACCCGAACATGAGGGTCTGGAAGACCCAGATGGAGTCGGCGAAGGTCTCCCCGGCCCAGCCGAAGTGGACCGAGATCACCTCGAAGATCGACTCCGCGATCGAGAAGGTCGTCCAGGGGAAGGCATCCGCGAAATCTGCGCTCGACGCCGCCAACAGGGAAATCGAAGGACTCGTCCAGAAGTAACCCCTTCTCCCACGCCAGAAGTCCGAAGGGCGCACCATGTCCATCACGACACCCACCCCCGCGCGGTCCGGAGCCGCGAAGGTCCCAGGCAGTGAGCCGGAAAGCGGCGGCAAGAGGCGGCGCGGAAGACGCCCGACGGGGAAGCAGAACCTGGCCGGCTGGCTGTTCTCCACCCCGTTCCTGGCGCTGTTCGCGGTCTTCATGCTCTTCCCGATCATCGCGACGCTCCTGATGAGCTTCACCGACTTCGGGCAGCGCAACGTCAGACGGCCGATGGAGGCGGAGTTCGTCGGCTTCGACAACTACGTCAAGCTGTTCGGCGACGACCAGTTCCTCAGAGCGCTGTTCAACACCGCGTACTTCGTCGTCGTCGGGGTGCCGCTGACCATCGGGCTCGGGCTGTTCGTCGCGATCCTGCTCAACAACGGCATCGACCGCGCCCGCACCTTCTTCCGCGTCGGCTTCTACGCACCGGTGGTCACCACGATCGTCGCGGTGGCCATCGTATGGCGGTTCGTACTCGACCCCTCGGACGGTCTGATCGCCGGACTGGGTGACGAACTCGGCTTCACAGCACCGGACTTCCTCGGCTCGGAGACATGGGCCATGCCGTCCCTGATCGCGATGGCGGTGTGGCGCAACCTCGGCACGGTGATGGTTCTGATGATCGCCGGTCTGCAGGCCATCCCCACCGAGGTCCGCGAGGCCGCCCGCCTCGACGGGGCGAGCGCCTGGCAGGAACTGCGCCGCATCACGGTGCCGCTGCTGCGTCCGACGCTGCTGTACGCCACCGTCATCACCACGATCGGCTACCTCAACGTCTTCGAAGAGCCGTTCGTGATGACCCAGGGCGGCCCGTCCGACGCCACGCTGACCGTGTCGCTGGACATGTACAAGCAGGGCTTCAGCTTCTTCAACATGGGCTACGCGAGCGCCATGGCATACGTCCTCTTCGTGGTGATCATGGGCATCACGGTGCTGCAGCTGCGACTGATGAAGGACAACACGAAATGAGCGCCGTCACCCCCACCCGCCGGCCTCACGGCCGGGCTCGCAAGCCCCTGCTCTACGTGGTCGCCTCGCTGGGCCTGCTGGTCACGGCCGCGCCCTTCCTGTGGATGGCGCTGAGCGCCTTCAAGACGAAGAAGGACCTCACTGCCAGTCCGCCGGTCTGGATTCCGTCCGAGTGGACGCTGCAGAATGTCCGGGATCTGCTCGACCAGCTGGACATGCCGCGCTACTTCATGAATTCGGTGATCGTCGCCGTGCTCGTGACCGTGTGCAACCTGCTGTTCTGCTCGATGCTCGGCTATGCCCTGGCCAAGCTGAACTTCACCGGCCGCTCGAAGGTCTTCGGAATCGTGCTCGCCGCTCTGATGGTGCCCGCGAACCTGATGGTCCTGCCGCTGTTCGTGCTCATCAACCAGCTGAATCTGCTGGACACTTACGCCGGTCTGGTACTGCCCTTCGCGGCGGGCGCCTTCGGTGTCTTCCTGATGCGGCAGTTCATGCAGACCATCCCGGACGAACTGCTCGAAGCGGCCCGGATGGACGGCGCCGGCGAGTGGTACATCTTCTGGCGGATCGTGCTTCCGCTGGTCAAACCGGCCCTCGCGACGCTGACGATCTTCACGTTCCTCGGGTCGTGGAACAACTTCATCTGGCCGCTCATCGCGACCAACGACCCGGACAAGTACACCCTCCCGGTGGCCCTCGCGACCTTCGCGAACGACCCCAACCGCACGGTCGGCGGCGGCAACGGAATGCTGATGGCGGGCTCGCTCCTCGTCGTCCTGCCCGTGCTCATCGTCTTCGCCGTTCTGCAGCGGCACTTCACCCAGGGCATCGCCACCGCAGGCATGAAGTGACCCGCCGAGGTCGCCCTCCCCACGTCCGTAGAAAGACAGGCAACACCATGACGCTCGCCCCTGCCCGCACGCCCTTCCCCGACGGCTTTCTGTGGGGCGCCTCCACCGCCGCCCACCAGATCGAGGGCAACAACGTCAACAGCGACTGGTGGCGCAAGGAGCACGACCCGGCAGCCGGCATCCAGGAGCCGAGCCTGGACGCCTGCGACAGCTACCACCGCTGGGCGGAGGACATGGAGCTGCTCGCCGAACTCGGCTTCTCCGACTACCGGTTCAGCATCGAGTGGGCGCGGATCGAGCCCGCCCGCGGCTACTTCTCGCGCGCCGAGATCGCCCACTACCGACGCATGGTCGAGGGAGCGCTCGCCCGCGGCCTGCGCCCGATGATCACGCTGCACCACTTCACGGTCCCGCAGTGGTTCGAGGACCTGGGCGGCTTCACCGCCGAGGGCGCCGTCGAGCTCTTCGCGCGGTACGTCGAGGAGTGCGCGCCGATCATCGCCGACGGCGTCAGCCACGTGTGCACCATCAACGAGCCGAACATGATCGCCGTGATGGCCGGTCTCGCCAAGCGCGGTGAGCAGGGCTTCCCACCCGCCGGACTGCCTTACCCCGACGAGGAGACGACGCACGCGGTCATCGCCGCGCACCACGCCGCGGTGAAGGTCGTGCGCTCCATCAACCCCGGGATTCAGGTGGGCTGGACGATCGCCAACCAGGTCTACCAGGCCGAGACCGGCGCCGAGGACGTCACGGCTGCCTACCGCCGCCCCCGCGAGGACACCTTCATCGAGGCGGCCCGCGGCGACGACTGGATCGGCGTGCAGTCCTACACCCGGACCAAGATCGGTGCGGACGGCCCGGTCCCGGCCCCGGCCGACGCCGAACGCACCCTGACGTCGTGGGAGTACTACCCCGAGGCCGTCGGCCACGCGATCCGGCACACCGCCGAACTCATCGGCCCCGGCACGCCGTTGATCGTCACCGAGAACGGCATCGCCACCGACGACGAGCAGCGTCGCATCGACTACTACGCGGGAGCACTCGACGCCGTCGCCGCCTGCATCGAGGACGGCATCGACGTCCGCGGCTACCTCGCCTGGAGCGCGCTCGACAACTACGAGTGGGGCACCTACAAGGCGACATTCGGGCTCATCGGCTGGGATCGCGAGACCTTCGCGCGCACGCCCAAGCCTGCCGCCCACTGGCTCGGCCGCCTTGGCCGGGAGAAGGCACTGCCGCGCCTCTGAGCCCTCGGCAGAAGACCCGTCACGGGGCCGGCTCCCTACCCGGTGGGCCGATCCGTGACGTACGGGACCGGGACTCCCGCCCCGCCGTCCCGGTCCCCCGGGCCTGCGAGACCTGACCCCGCAGGCCCGCGCCCGGGCGGGGCCGACACTCCTCTGCAAGGCGCCGGCCCCGCCCTGCCCACCCTCACGAGCACCACGAACTTCCCTTCCATACCTGCCCTTTCGGAAGAAGGACCTTCATGGACCGCCGTACGTTCCTCACCGCCGCCGGCGCCGGCGGCGCCGCCCTCGTACTCGGCTCGGCTCCGGCCGCGAACGCGGCTCCGACCGTCTCGGAAGCGTCGCTGCTGCGCACCTGGTTCCGCTCGACGTACCGCTCGATCGAGGCGATGACCACCGACCTCGGCCTCGTCACCGACAAGGTCGACGTCAGCGGCTCCGGCGCCCCGGTGCCGTCCGTGCAGACCTCGCCGACCAACATCGGCTGCGGGCTCTGGTCGACGGCCGCCGCCGGCGGGCTCGGGGTGATCGCCCGGGAGACGATGGAACACCGGCTCGCCAAGACCGTGGCCGCGGTGGAACAGCTGGAGCGGGCACATGGATTCTGGTTCAACTGGTACGACGCACATACCGGTTCGGTCCTGACGGCCTGGCCCGAGAACGGCAACCCCGTCCGCCCGTTCCTCTCCTCCGTCGACAACGCCTGGCTCGTCACCGGCCTGCGCATCGCCGCCGACGTCTCCCCCGCCCTGCGCCCGCGCGTCGCGAAGCTGCTCGCCGACGCCGACTGGTCGTACTACTACACGCCCTACGACCCGGCCGACCCGGTCGCCGGCCCCGGCCAGCTCCGCGGCGGCTTCTGGCCGGACAAGCCAGGCAAGGGCGAGCCGACCGGACACCACTACGGCGCCCTCAACACCGAACCACGGATGGCCAGTTACCTCGGCATCGCCGACGGCAGCCTGCCCACCGAGCACTACTGGCACATGTTCCGCACGCTGCTGCCCGGCATGGGCCAGGAGCAGGAACCCGAGGGTTCGTACGCCACCATCGACGGTGTCCGTGTCTGGCAGGGGCACTACACCTACCGCGGCCGCAAGCTGGTGCCCACCTGGGGCGGGTCGATGTTCGAGGCTCTGATGGTGCCGCTGTTCGTGCCGGAGCCCGAATGGTCGTCGCGCTCGTGGGGCCTCACGCACACCCGCTACGTCCGCAGCCAGATCGAGCACGGCATGCAGGAGGCGAACTACGGATACTGGGGCTTCTCCCCCGCCAACATCCCCGAGGGCGGCTACCGCGAATACGGCGTCGACGCCATCGGCATGCAGGAGGACGGCTACAACTCCCTCGGTGTCGTCACCCCGCACGCCTCCTTCCTCGCACTGCCGTACGCCCGCACGGAGGCTTTCGCGAACCTCAAGGCGCTCGACGCGGACTTCGGCGCGTACGACGACAGGTACGGCTTCCGGGACTCCGTGAACGTGACGACCGGACGGGTCAGCGACTTCGTGCTGGCCCTCGACCAGGGGATGATCGCGGCCGCCCTCGCCCAGCAACTGCGCCCCGGACTGCTGCAACACCCCTTCCGTACCGGCGGCTTCGCGTCACGGGTGCGCCCCCTCCTGACGAAGGAGCGCTTCTCCATCTGAGCGACTGCTCGGGCGCCACGGACGGGCGCCGCGACCGGCGTGCCGTGGGCGCCCCGGTCGCGGCACCTGGCTTCGTTCTGTACGACATCACCCGGCCGCCTCGTACAGCGTCACTCCGCCCAGCACCGACTGCGTCATCGCGGTGACACGCAGCGCATGCCGGCCCGACGAACTGTGCCTGCCCGCCACGCGAGAAGCCGACCTCCTTCGGTCTTCCGTCGCGACGCCGGACGGGTGCCCTGGTCACCGGAGCGGAAGAACCAAGGCCGTGAAAAATACTGTGGACTGTGAGACCACAGTATTGGAATCTACAGTGTTGCAAACCGTGGTCTGTGGTGCCATGCTGGGAGGCATGTCGGCGAAGCAGCACGAGGACAACCAGGACCCCGACGTGCAGAGGGTCCGCAATACCCGCGCCGAGATCACCCGCGTGGAAAAGCAGCTCGCCCAGCTCCGCGAACAACTGGAAGACGACGTTCGTGCCGCCGTCACCGCACCCGTCGGCGAAAAGCTCCCGTACGGACGGGTTGCCAGGCTTGCCCGCATGCTGGGCTACAAGGACTCCAGCATGATCTACACGCTGCGTGACAACAGCCTCGCCCGTGCCGGACAGCGGTTCACACAAAGCGCCGCCAAGGACAACAAGAGACCATCCGCGGAAAAGCCTGACGGCACTGCCCCGGGCCGAACGAGGCGAACCGCCGCCTGACCGACCGCCACGTAGGGGAACTGCCGTTCATGACTACCGCCACCCTCGGCTCCGGGGCCGTACCCCCCATGCCCGACAGGACACCAAAAGCGCTCCGCGCCGCCATCGCCCAACATGCGCCGCAACTTCTCGTCGACTTCGATCGACACTGGCGCCGTGACATCGCCGACGCTTACGATCTCGCGCCGGTCCCCGCGTTCATGGCCCGCTGGTGGGGCGAGTTCGCCCTCGCCCGCGACCCCCGACTGGAAGCGAAGGTGCACGGCCTGGAGGACGCGGCCGGCCGGGAACCTGACTACGCCCGCGCCAAGTCACTCATTGAAGAAGCCGGACGCATTCGACGCACGGCAGCGAAGGCAGAGCCCGGCCAGTGAGCGACGGTTTCATGGGGCCGCCCTGGCAAGCCGACTGGACCAAGAACGCCGAGGACAACAGAAACACGCTCCCCGAAGAGGCCCGGGTCTTGGTCGACGAAGCCCGCGCAGAACTCGTGACCGCCGCCGACCCGTACTTCCGTGGCATCGACAGCGACCGCGGCCTCCCAGGCGGAATGAGTGTCGAACCCGTGCAGTCCACCCGCCCCGGTGGCGAGCACATCATCTACTTCGATCACGGCCGGGGGTGGCTCCGGTACCACTTCACCCGCAGGCACACCGATCCTCAGATCGTGATCGATGAGTGTTTCTGGCAGTGAGCCAGCCACTCTGACCCTGGACCCATCCCCTGGTCCAAGCTCGGCTTGCCCTCGGTTTCAGCTCCGCTTACCGGGTCCGAAAGAGCGCGTCGTCCACGACCGCGATCGCTCTCATGCCCGTCGTCCGCCGTCGACCGACAGCGCGATCCCGGTGACGTAGGACGCCGCGTCCGAGCAGAGCCACACCGCCGCCGCCGCGGCCTCCTGCGGTGTGGCCATCCGGCCGAGCGGGGTGATGGCCTCCTGCATCGCGATCATGTCGGTGCCTGCCGCCACCCTCTCGAACCCAGGTGTGCGGGTCGGGCCGGGGCAGACGGCGTTGACGCGGATACCGTCCGGCGCGCAGTCGACGGCAGCGACCTTGGTGAGCCCGACGACGCCGTGCTTGGCGGCCACGTAGGCGGGGGCGTGCGGGATCGCGTACAGGCCGCCGTTGGAGGCGATGTCGACGATCGCGCCGCCACTCCGCAGAGCGGGCAGCTCGTACTTCATGCACAGGAAGGTTCCGGCCAGGTTGACGTGGACGACGCGCTCGCACTCGGCCAGGGTCGTCCGGTCGAGCTGCCGGTGGTGTGAGTCCAGGCCGGCGTTGTTCACCGCGAAGACGAGTCCGCCATAGGCAGGGACTGTGCGCTCGACGGCCGTCCGCACGGAGCTTTCGTCGCCGATGTCGACGGCGACGGCCAGTGCTTCCCCGCCGCCCTCCTTGATCATCCCGGTGATCTCGATCGCTGTCGTCTCGTCGATATCGGTGACGATGACGGTGGCGCCTTGCCGGGCCAGCTCGACCCCCGTCGCACGGCCGATTCCGCTGCCGGCACCCGTCACAAGTCCGATCTTGCCAGTGAAGTTACTCATGTTGACCTTTCGGAGAAGCCACTCATGCGGTGAGGTCACGCCGGTGCCCCGGCGGCACGGGGCCGTCGCACCAGCCTGCCGTCAGCTGACACCCGTTGCCGAACCGTTCACATAGGTCCGAAGGGGGCTACGGTGCCGTCTCAGGAGCCGCGCGCTCCCCGCCGCCGCAATCCGCGCGGGCAGGGGCAAGTACTCAAGACCCAGCTCGTCGACGCCGCAGCGCGACTGCTGGCCACCCTCGACCAGCCGGAGACACTGACACTGCGGCAGGTCGCACGTGAGGTCGGTGTGGCACCGGCCAGCATCTACGGCCACTTTCCGAACCTGAGCGCGCTCGTCCAGCACGTCCTGCGGCTCCGCTACCAGGAACTGGCCCGGCTGATGGACGAGGCCGCACGATCCGCCCCCGACCCGCTGACCGACCTCGTCGCCCGATGCGCGGCCTATGTGCACTGGGGAGCCGACCAATCCGGTCACTACCGCACCCTCTTCGGCGGACGCAGCCGGCTGACCTCGTCCCCGGCGCCGCCCACGGCGCCGGCGCGGAACTGCTCGACGCCGTCGTCACCTCCCTGGCGGCCGCCACCGACCCGACCCGGACGCGGACCACACCCGAACAGCAGTGGAAAGCCGGACTCCTGCTCTGGACCGCGCTGCACGGCCTGGTCAGCCTCCACAACGACCACGGGGCCATCCCCTGGCCTCCCCTGAACATCCTGCTCGCCGACCTGATCAGCCTGCACACCGGCCGACAGGCGGCCGAGATCGCCGCACTCCTGCCACAGGACGCGACCTAACCCAGGCGGCCCGCCACACGCCCGGTCGAGTCCGAGCCGCGTCCGTCACCGGGCGCCCGCCCTGACATCGGGAGGGGTCTCGTGCACGGCACGCCACAAGGGCGATGACGTGCGTGCTTCGCCACATCACGGTGGTCAGATGCCGAGCACGCGCCTGGCATTGAGGTGGGCGATCTTCTCCCTCACCTGGGGCGGGAGGCCGGACTTCTCGATGGAGGCGACCGCGTCGGCGGTGACCTCGTACGGGTAGTCGATCGCGAACATCACGGCGTCGGCCCCGACGGTCAATACGGCGGCCCGCACGGCCTCCGGAGCCAGTACCCCACTCGTGGTGATCAGGATGTTGCTCCCGAAGTACTGCGACGGCATCCGCTCCAGCGGTACGTCGACGTGGAGCGAGCGATAGCGCGAGTCGAAGAGGGAGCGCTGGAACGGCAGAAACTCGCCGAGGTGCCCGAGAATCAGGGGTGCGGCAGGGTGCCGGTCGAAGACCCCGGCATAGATCAGCCGCATGGCGTGGCCGCCGGTTTCGGCCTGCCAGCTCCAGCCGGCCCCGTACATCTCGGGCCGTCCACGCATCACGTGCCAGTCGTCGAGGGGCAGTGAGCCGGGGTGGAGGTACAACGGCACATGCAGCTCTTCCAGCGCGCTCCACAGCTCCTCGTACACGGGATCGTCCAGGTAACGGCCCTGCGTGTGGTCATTGACCAACGCTCCTTTGAACCCGAGTGGCGTGACGCAGCGTTCGAGTTCGGTCACGGCGGCGGGGTCCTGCAAGGGAAGGGCGGCGAACCCTTGAAGACGTGTGATGTCTCCCACGACGACGGTCGCCACCAGGGTCGGCAACGCGCCGCGCAGGGCTTGTACGTCGGCGCGGCGGTCGACGCGCTTTCCGCCGTGGAGGCAGCCGGTCACGGTGATCAGAACGGTCGGCTGAAGTTGCGCGAATCGCGCTTCGGCCGCAGCGGCGGTGTGGTCCTGGCCGCAGACCGCCCAGGTCGCGCCGAGGGCGGCGGTGGCGAGGAAGGCCACGACGGCCTCCACGCCGTTGGGAAGGTATCCGACCACCCGGTCACCGCAACGCACGCCGAGTTCGGTGAGCGCCTGCGCGAGTGAGGCGACCTGGCGGCGCAGTTCGTGCCAGGTGACGGCGACCGGGCCGGTGTCCTCGGTCACCGTGATGACGGCGGTGTCGGTACCGGTCCGGTCACGGAACACTTCTGCGGAGTAGTTCAGCGTCCCAGCGGAAGTCCTTGGGTGTCGGCGAGGGTGACGAAGAGCCGGTTCCCGCCGTCGCCGCAGCACGTGATCGGCAGCCGCGTCCCGGTGTCGACCGAGGCGACCAACTCGTTCTCCCGAACCAGGGCGACGGCGTGCCCGATCGGGGTCGCCGCCCAGACACTGTTGCGTGCCGGCCAGATCCCGTCCGGCCGGGCGTCGCCACCGGCCAGGCTGGCGAGGTCGGCGTAGACGCGCCGGTCCCTGAGCGACCCGTCGGTCTCGACGGTGAAGGCGGTCAGCCGTTGCCGGGTGGTCTCGGCGACGACCAGGGTGCGGCCGTCGCCGACGAAGGCCAGTCCGTTGGGGAACTCGATATCCTCGGCTGCCACTTGTACCGATCCGCCCGCGGCGACGCGAAGCAGCCGGCCTGGTCGCGGCGGCTCACCGGCGTGTGCGGCGAAGGCGACGTCGTCCACGTAGAGGTTGCCGTGCGGGTCGCCGACCATGTCGCCGGGCGGGCCGGTGGCCACCGTGCTCAGGTCCGCGTAGGTGGCGAACCGCTCACCGGTCCACACTCCGATTCGCTGCTCATGCATCATGGCCCCGATCAGCCGGCCGTCCGGCAGGAACCACAGTCCGTTGCAGATCGCGTCCAGGGGGATGCCCCGCCAGGGACCGTCGTGATCGGTCCATAGTTTCCCCCTGTGTGTCGGACAGCCACAGTGCGCCGTCCTGCCAGCGAGGGCCCTCCCCCCATCTCATCCCGGCTGCGTATTCCTTCACGCGGTTGCCTCCCGTACGGATGTCGCCCTCACCAGTTCTGTCGTGGCCCGCTCCAGTTCCGCCGTGTCGGCGGCGAGGGCGAACGCGTAGCGGTCCGGACGGATGATCGCCGCGGCCGCCGTGTGCTCGGCCAGCCAGCGGTCGACAGCCGGTCCGGTTTCCAGGACGACCACGACGTTGAGCCGACGCCACATCTGCCGCACGTCCGCAGACGCGGCGGAGATCACTTTTCGCGCCGCGCGGCTGCGGGCTGAGCTGCCCGATGGCGCCGGCGGGCTCGGCAGCCGCACCTGGTCCCAGCAGCGGCCGGAACCTCTCGATCGTCTGTGTTCCGTTCAGCTCCGGGAACGCGCCCATTCCAAGTGCTTCCATCAGGTTGGACTGGCGGGCGGATTCCTCGATGTAAGGGCGCACGTGTGGAGCGCGCTCACTTTCGTAGGTGTCGAGCAGGGCTGACGGGCTCTCACCCTTCACGACGGCGGCGAGCTTCCACGCCAGGTTCGCGGCGTCGCGCAGCCCGGAACACATGCCCTGGCCGAGCATGGGGGGGCATCTGGTGCACGGCGTCGCCGGCGAGCAGCGGGCGGTGGGAGCGCCAGCCTCGCGCGAGCCACGCCGACCGGATCATCCGGGCCGCAGGCGTCTGGATGACCGGAAGGTCCTGTCGGGCATCCTGTTCGTGTTGTACACGGGCATTCCGTGGGAGTTCCTGCCGCAGGACTTGGGCTTCGGCTCGGGCATGACGTGCCGGCGTCGCCTGCGTGACGGGAACGATGCGGGTGTCCGGCAGCGTCTGCACGAGTCGTTGCCGGCCGAACTGAAGGCCGCCGGTGCGCTGGACTGGTCGAGGGCGGTGATCGACGGCTCGCATGTCCGGGCTGTGAAAGGCGGCCCAGAACAGGACCGTACGGCGCGAGCAAGAACCGGACGGTTGAGTCCTTCCCTCGGCGGACGGACCGCGGTCATGCCGCCAGACGGGTGCCGCGGCGCCAGATCGCACGGGTGTTGAGGGTGTCGCTGATGTCGCTGGTCGGGTCGCCGTCGACCAGCAGCAGGTCGGCGCGAAGACCCTCGGCGATACGGCCCCGGTCGCTGAGGCGGAAGCGGCGGGCTGTTGTCGCTGTGGCGGCACGCAGGGCCCGTTCGGGTGTGAGGCCGGCCGCCACCAGGTGCTGCAGTTCGTGGTGCAGGCTCGCGCCGTGCGCAAGGCCCCCGAAGAACGTCTCGGGCATGGAGACGTCCGTGCCGGCCAGCACGTCGATGCCGGCGGCGTCCAGAGCGCGCACGGTGTCGTACACGTCGTGGAGTCTGCCCTGTGGGTAGCGGTTGTAGCTGGAGCGCAGGGTCTGGTCCCACTTGCTTTCGAGGCGTGCGGAGACCCGGGGGTCGTCGGCGAGTGCGCTGCCGGTGTTCCCCATCATCGAGGCATTGAGAGTGATGCAGGGAATGACGAACATGCCCGCGTCCTTGATGAGGCCGATGATCTCGGCGGTGTGCGGCTGGTCCATGAACACGTGGGTGACGCCGTCGACGCCGGCTTCGGCCGCCATCCTGGTGGCCTCCATGGTCAGCGCATGGGCCACGGTGAGGGCGCCGTACTTCTTGGCTTCGGCGACGCCGGCGTTCACGGTGGCCTGGTCGAGTGAGGGCAGCCCGGGGTGTCCCTCCACGCTGCCGTCGTCGATCATGAATTTGATGAAGTCGGACCCCCGGGCGAGGAGTTGGGGCACGAAGGCGGCCGCTTCCTCGGGAGTGGTGGAGAACGGCATCAGGGGCATCACCGGGGGCAGATCCCACTTCGGCCGGAAGCCTTCGGGCATCAGTTCGCTCGGGTGACCACCGGGCGGTGTGATGGCGAAGCCGGAAGAGCGCACGTCGGCCACGGTGTCGTCGTCGGTGATGAGCCCCCGGTTCTCCCGTGTGTTCATCCCCTGCATCTCCAGTTCGGTCGTCACGCCGAACCGCAGGGCGAGCGCCAGGGAACCCGGGGCGGAGTGCACATGGGCGTCGATGAGTCCCGGCAGCAGTGTGGCGCCGCTGCCGTCGACGATCTCGCTGTCTTTGGGCGCGTCGCCACCGACACGAGCGATCCTCCCGCCGTCGATGACCACGGTCCGCACGCCTACCGTCTTCTCTCCGTCGAAGATCTGCGCGTTGGTGATCGCGGTGAGCGCCATAGCGGTCCGCCTCGTTTCCTCACTCGTTCAAGATTTACATACCCGATGCTATGTACTTGTGCGGTGATATGCAAATGGGCGGGCCTGGCCTAGACTCGGTCACATGAGCAGCGCGTCCTTCTCTGAGCAGCCCTCCGACGACCTGGTGTTGGACCAGATCGGCCCGGCGCTGTCACGTCTGCGACGACGCGCACCGGCGTCGAGCAAGGACCTCTCCCGAAACCTTGTACTGAATGTGATCGCCGATGCGCCGGGCGAGACCACCGTCGGTGGCCTCGCTGCCGAGATGGGCGTCGCCCAGCCGGTGGCCAGCCGGACCGTCGCCGCCTGCATAGAGGACGGGCTGCTGCGCCGGACGGCGTCCCAGTCCGACGGACGCCGCACCGTACTCGAACTCACTGAGCACGGCGAGGCCGAACGCAACCGCTTCGCCGCCGAACAGCGAAAAGCGTTCGAGGAGATCACCGCCGCCTGGTCGCCGGAGGAGCGAATCCAGTTCGCACGTCTCTTGGCTCGGTACGGAGCCGACGCCACCGCATGGTCCAGGAAACAGGCCGCGAACCGCGACTGAACGAGCAGCGCAGGGCCCGGCGGGCGGCGGTGACGCGGTCGGGCGCGTGCTGCATGGTGCCCAACGACGCAGCCCGGTCCACGCCTTGGTCGGCCAGCAGGAGGCCGGCGAGGGCGGCCCCGGGGAGGGCGCCCACGGCGAAGGCCGCGTCGATGGGGAGGGGAACTCCAGTTCCTCCTCCTGACGTCGGACGGCCGCGGCCCGTGTCCGCCCGGCGGGCGGCCGACGCCCGCCTCGCCGCCCGGACACGGGCCGTGCACCGTGAGCCCGACAGCACCTACGGCGTCCCCAGGATCACCGCCGAACTCCGCGACGACACCGGGCGAATCAGCCACAAGCGGACCGCGCGGGTGATACGCAGCATCGATCTGGCAGGCGTGCCACTGCCTCGCAGGCACCGCACCACTGGCGCACACTTCAGCGTTTCGCGACCGACCCTAGAAGACCGCGAGTGGATTGACGGGTAGTCCGGTGGCGCCGCGTACGGGAATCGTGCCGAGCGCGAACAGGAAGCTGTATCGCTCCATTTCGGCACACACTCGCGCCAGCTCTGCCACGCTCACGCAGTCGATCAGCGGCATCCCGAGCTGAGCGAGGGCGACACTGTGCAGCACGGGCGACCCGGCCGACGGTCCAGGGAGCTTGTCGCCGATGTCACCGGCGTACAGGCACACTTCACGCTCCGCCATCCACTCGACGGCGCTCAGCGAGGTGGTCGGCAGGGGACCGAAAGGATCGTCGGCGGCGACCCATCCCCCGCGCACGACCAGCGCATCACCGGACTCGACTCGCACTCCCTGTCGTTCCTCGGCCGCCGTCAGGTCGTCCGCGGTCACGACATGGTTCTCGGCAAGCCGTTCCCCCGGCGCCAGGTCGAGGAATACCCCCCGCGTCACGATCCCGTCGACGAACGCTGACGATGAACTCCGGCTGACCGTCGCCCCCGCGGTTGCTTCGGCGAGTGAAACACCGGGGTAGACCGTGTCGTCGACCGGTATGTGCGCCAGGGCGTCGATGTGTGTCGAACGCGCATGGTGGACGTTGATCAGCAGCACATCGGTCAACGCCGGGCTGGGCGAACCGGTGAACGTCATCGTTTGCAGTACCGCGGACGGCATGCTGTGCTCGGCGAAAGCGACCGGCGCTGCCATGGGTACCGGTGTGATCGGGTGCGCCAAGGAGACAACACGGCCCGTGCTTGCTTCGGCCACGCCGCGGGCGCGCGCTGCGGCCGTGATGAAGTTCAGGGTGCCCCGGTCGTCGTCGGCGCCCCAGCGGCCCCGATTGGTCAGCGGCCCTTCTCCTCGCGGCCAGGAAACTTCGTTCGTGTCCATCTTTCCTCGCAGGTTCTGGTTGACTTCATGAAGCTGCCGCATGAGTGCGGCTCGGCCGGCGTCGCGAACGTCAAGCGAAACCGGGCGTGCCGGCCGGTGCGAGGGGGTTGGTCACTTCGAGTCGATGCTTCCCAGCGGGTCGGCGGCCGCGGCCAGAGACCGCCGGGCGGTGGGCCACGCGTCGTTGTCGAGGCCCAGCGCGGTCCGCAGGTATGCCAGCGTGGCGTTCTGGACGAGCGCGACACGCTGGGGGCTTTCGTCGGTGGTGCGCGTGTCGTTGGCTCCTTGGATACCGCCGAGTCCGTGTTCCGCGCCGAACAGGGTCAGCAGATCGGTGACGCCCGGGCCGAGGCGGTAGCCGTCGGTGAACCAGTCCGGACCGCGCACCGTCAGCGGTGACTGGTCATGGTCACCGGCGACCATGAGGCTGGGCGTCTTCAACTCGGCGAAATCAGGGCTCATGAACGGGAAGTACTGGGCCGCGAGCGGGCTCAGGTCGGCGCCTCCGGTACCGGGCAGGCACAGCAGTACCGCCGCCTTCACACGCGAGTCGCTCATGCTCTCACCGGGAGTCCCGTCGGCGTCGACGACCCGTGCGCCCACGAGGGTGCTGGCGGTCTGTGCGCCCCAGGAATGTCCGGCGACCGCAATACGGTCACGGTCCATGCGCCCGGCCAGCCCTGGTACGCCGGCTTCGACGGTGTCGAGCTGATCCAGGATCCCGGTCAGATCGTCGGTGCGGATACGCCAGATGAGCGGGGTGCGCGGGTCGTCGGGGAGCAGTCCCAGCGAGTCGAGATGGGTGGGCTGGATGACGACAAACCCGCGGGCGGCCCAGAAGCCGGCCAGCGGTGCGTAATCGTCCATGGTCAAGGTCATGCCGTGCGAGAAGACGACGACGGGCAGGTTGTGGCCGGTCGCCGGCGCTGTGACGCGTACCCGCAGGTCCTGGCCGCGGTCCGGGGCGGCCAGTGCGATCGGGCTGACGGAGATGACCGTGGCGGTGAAGTCGTTGCCGCCGTCGGCGGACGTGGTGTCGCTCATGAGGTGAATGCCTTTCTCAAATGGCCCAGTGAGCCCATGCTGTGCGGCGTCTGGCACCACCGGTTATGTGGAGCGCCGCTCCGGTACACCATATGGAGCGTTGCTCCGCTTTGCAAGCGGGGTGCTCACGATGCCTCCCGGCCCACACACAGCCCGCACCAGCGGGTCGCAGTGCGGGAGTCGCCGCCGCATCGGGCCTCGACACGGGCCCCGTCTGCCGCCACCTCCCCACCGGGCGGACCTGGTGGTCGCGGTCTTCCTGCACCGTGTAGACGCGCTCGCCGCCGGCGCTCCAGCACGAGGTCCTGCTGCCACGGGTTCACCGATTCGCCGACTTCCTGGTCACCGAGCACGGAACTCGCGGGTGACGGCCGGGGGCGCGCCACGGTCTGGCATGATGCAATCGGAGCAACACTCCACATCAATCCACAGAGCATCGCTCCGCTTGGCGAGGCTGGAGGTTCCCGCAGTGTCATCGGCTGACTCGCCGCAGGCCGTGGTCGGCCGGCGCAAGCGCTCGGACGCGCGCCGCAACGCGCAGACCCTTCTCGACGCCGCCGCGACCGTCTTCGTGCGCGCCGGGATCGATGCGCCGGTGCGGGACATCGCCGCTGAGGCGGGCGTCGGCATGGGGACCCTCTATCGCCACTTCCCCACCCGGTCCGACCTGGTCGTCGCGGTCTTCCGCCACCAGCTCGACGCGCTCGCCGCGCCACAGCCCACCGCTTCCGGCCGGACTCCCGAAACCCCCTACGAAGCCCTTCGGTCATGGGTGGCCCGGTTCACCGACTTCCTGGTCACCAAGCACGGCCTGGCCGAGGCCCTGCAATCCGACCAGGCAGGCTACGAGAGCCTGCACGCCGAGTTCGTCGACCGCTTGGTCCCGGTGCTCGATCAGTTGCTGCGGGCGTCCGCGGACGCCGGCCAGACGCGTGCGGACGTACGCCCCCTGGACCTGATGATCGCCGTCGGCAACCTGTGCATCGGAGCGGGGACGTTCCCCGACTACCGCGCCCGCCACATGGTCGACGTCCTCCTCGCGGGCCTCGCACGACCCGCCCCGGCTCGGACGGGCAGCGAGCCCGCGTAGCCCCGCCGCCCGGCCCGCGCGGCCTCTCCGACGCCCGCCCGGCCCCCTTCCCCTTCCCCGGGCGCACCCGGCTACAGGCATTGATGCCGGCCGAGATCAATCAAGGCATCTCGAAGTCAAGGGGGTCGAATCCGGGGGCCACCACACAGGTGACCAGTACGGGAAGGTCACCGGCGGGTTCGGCGGTCTGCCAGACGTTGGCCGGCACGCGGAGTTGGGGCAGCTCGCCGTGCTCAATATCGCCGCCCAGCGTGACAGTGACGGCGCCCGTCTTGTCGGGGACGGGACCCGTGCCGCCCAGTCGCATGGTCAGTGGTCCCTCGCGGTGCCAGAGCCATATCTCGTCGGAGCGGACCCGGTGCCACTGGGACACCTCTCCGGGGTGCAGGAGGAAGTAGATGCCGGTCGCCATGGAGCGCTTGCCCTCGTATCCGGGCAGTTCGGCCTCGGCGGCTGTTCGCCAGGTCTCCCTGAACCAACCACCTTCCACATGGGGTTGGAGACCCAGCTGGGACACGAGTGCGGAAGGCTTACTCATGCGGACATGCTCTCACGGGGGTGGGCGCCCCACGCCGTGCATGCTGGAACAAGACCTACGGTCAACGCCCACAGACGGCGTTCGTCGGCCACGGCCCGGGCGGAACGGGGGAACCGCCCGCCGTGTTCCCCGGACAAGGGAACACGGACTCAGAGCCGGGCGTGCCCGCACCCCCGCGCCTCACCGCCGACACACCCAACCGGCCTGGCCTGTACAGCTCTTTGCGATCGGTTCGAGGCGTCGTGGCTGACGAACGATCCTGGCCCCGGAGCGTGACGGGCCTCGCGGCGCGGCGAGTTCACCCGGTGATCGAGGCCCGGAAGTGGTAGCGGTCACCGCGGTAGACCGCCGCGGTCAGCTCCAGGGGCTGGGCGCTCTGGTTGAAGGCGAGCTGGGTGGCGACCAGCACGGGGGTCGTATCGGTGATCTCCAGCAGCTTTCGTTCCTCCTCGGTCGGATGCCGGGCCTCGACGGAGTAGTCGGCGACCTTGGGCAGTTGGGGCGGGTCGGCTCGGCGGAGCGTGGCGAAGAGCGTGTCCTTGGTGAAGTCGGTTTCCGCCAGTTGCGGACACAGCCCGAGGGGCAGCCGGTTGTGCTCCAGGACGACGACGATGTCGTCCAGGAAACGCAGTCGGCGCATCTCGAAGAGTGCGGCCCCCGGGCCGATACGCAGCCGTTCGGACTCCTGGACCGTGGCCGCCCGGACCTTGGACTCCAGGACTGTGTCCCGTAGCCGGAAACCGTGCTGCTCGGCGTAGTCGGCGAAGCCCTGCACCGACTGGCCGCCCCCCGGAGCGGGCGACGGCCGGGAGCCCGGGACCGCGCGCTCGTAGCCCCGGGCGAGGAACCATCCGCGGGCCGGCGAGGACTCGATGACGTCACGCTCCGCCAGTTCGTTCAGCGCGCTGCGCAGCGTGACGCGTGAGACGCCGTACCGGTCCGCGAGCGACCGCTCGGACGGCAGGCGGTCCCCGGGCCGGGCGCCGTTCGCGGCGATGTCGTCCAGAAGACGTCCGGCGATCCGGGAGTACAGAGGCAGGGACTCAGCGCCCAGCAAGCCCTGCGGGAGAGCGTGATCCGAAGAAGCCATACCAGAGGTATACCAGTTGGTAGCAGACCAATGCAATACCAGATTGGGACCATTGACGACCAATCCGCATACCACTAGCATTCCACTGACGTTTCCGGAGGCATGTGTACCGTTTTGGGCCGCGCCCTTCGGCGAACCTTGGAGTGGATCATGTGGAACCCCTTGGACGAAGTGGTACGACGCCAGAAGGCGGGTGAGCCGTACGGCATCACCTCGGTGTGCTCGGCCCACCCGCTGGTCATCGAGGCGGCCGTACGCCAAGCCCTCGCGTCGGGAGGCGTGCTCCTGGTGGAGGCGACCTCCAACCAGGTCGACCAGTACGGCGGTTACACCGGCATGCGGCCGGAGGACTTCCGCGAACTGGTGCAGGCCGTGGCCACCGAGCACGGGCTGCCGCTGGACCGGGTCGTCCTCGGCGGAGACCACCTGGGACCCAACCGGTGGCGCTCGCTGCCGTCGCGGGAGGCCATGGCCGAGGCGGATGCCGTCGTCGCGGCGTATGTCCGGGCGGGCTTCACGAAGATCCACCTCGACTGCAGCTTCTCCTGCGCCGACGACCCCGCACCGCTGACCGACGACGTGGTCGCCGAGCGCACCGCCCGCCTGGTGCGGGTGGCCGAGGAGAGTGCGGGCGACCGTGCCGCCGCCCTGCGCTACGTCATCGGCACCGAGGTGCCGGTGCCCGGAGGGGCGCACGAGACGTTGGAGGGTATGACGGCCACCAGCCCCCAGGCCGCACACCTGACCCTGCGGCGCAACCGGGAGGCCTTCGCCGCCCACGACGTCGCCGACGCCTGGCCCCGCGTGATGGCCCTGGTCGTGCAGCCGGGTGTGGAATTCGACCACCTTCAGGTGTTCGACTACCGGCGTGAGCGGACGACCGACCTGCGTGAGGTCCTGGCCGACGAGCCGAACATGGTCTTCGAGGCCCACTCGACGGACTACCAGACCGTCGACGGACTGTCCGCCCTGGTGGAGGACCACTGGGCCGTGCTCAAGGTGGGCCCCGGGCTGACGTTCGCGCTGCGCGAGGCCCTGTTCGCGCTGGCTGCCATCGAGGACGAACTCGTCGTCCCCGAGGCCCGCTCCGGGATCATCGAGGTGGTCGACCGCCGGATGCTTGACGAGCCTTCTTGGTGGTCGGGGTACTACGAGGGGGACGCCGCCGAGCAGCGGCTGGCCAGGCGCTACAGCTACAGCGACCGCATGCGCTACTACTGGCCCGACCCCGAGATCGCCGCCGCGCAGGACCGCTTGTTCGCCAACATCTCGGCCCTCGACGTCCCGCTTCCCCTTGTGAGCGCCCACCTGCCCGACCAGTACCGGCGGGTCCGGACCGGCGCCCTCTCCGCGACACCCCGGGACCTGGTCGTCGACCGGATCCGAGACGTCCTGCGCGACTACGAACGCGCCTGCCGTGTGCAAGACAAGGAGTACGTGTGAACACCCGCACCCGGAACGCGACACCCCAGGGTGGCGGGGCCGACCACACAATCGCGGAGATCACCCAGCAGCCCGCGGTGTGGCGTGAGGTCGGCGCGATCGTCGCCGCAGGACGGGACCGCCTGGACACGTTCCTCGAACCGCTGCTCGCCCAGCAGGAACTGCGGATCGTCCTGACCGGAGCCGGTACCTCGGCCTTCGCCGGGGAGATCGTCCGGGCGGCGACGGCGCAGGCCACCGGCCGCCGTGTGGACGCGGTGTCCACCACCGACATCGTCGCGGACCCCTACGCGTCCTTCCCGGACGACGTCCCCACGCTCCTCGTGTCCTTCGCACGTTCCGGGGACAGCCCGGAGAGCGTCGCGGCGACCCGCCTCGCCGAGCAGGTCCTGACCCGCGTGAACCACCTCGTCATCACCTGCAACGCCGCCGGACGCCTGGCCCGGGCGCACGGCGAGAGTGCCGCGTCCCACGTCCTGCTCATGCCGGCCGCGGCCAACGACCAGGGCTTCGCCATGACGTCGAGTTTCACCAGCATGCTGCTCGCGGCCCTGCTCGCCTTCGGCGCGCTCGACACCGATGACATCGAGGCACCGGCCATCGCGGCCGAGCACATCACGGCAGGGGGCCTGGACCAGGCCATCGACACCCTGCTTGCCCGCCGGCCCGAACGGCTTGTCTACCTCGGCGGCAGCAGCGCCCTGAAAGGGCTCGCCCAGGAGTCAGCGCTGAAGCTGCTTGAGCTGACCGGAGGCGCACTCGTCGCGTCCTCGGAGTCCTCACTCGGCTTCCGCCACGGCCCCAAGTCGCTCCTGAACAACCGCACGGCCGTCATCGTGTACGTCTCCAACGACCCCTACACGCGCCGCTACGACCTCGACATCATCACCGAGCTGCGCGCCGGCCTCCCGCCCGGCAGTGTCGTGGCCGTCACCGCCTCCCCCGAGGGCGTCCCCGGGGACGACACCTGGCTGCTGCCCGAACTCACCGGCGCCGCCGACGCCGCCCTCGCCCTGCCCGCCGTGCTCGTCGCGCAGCTCATCGCGCTGCGTTCCTCCATGGCCCGCGGCATCCGCCCCGACAACCCGTTCCCCTCGGGAGAGGTGAACCGTGTGGTGCAGGGCGTGACCGTGCACCCGCTCCCCGAGCGACGTGGCCACGTCGCGTGAACAAGCAGCGTCCCCAAGAGAGCCGAGCGGAGGAACAACGATGTTTCTGGGTGTGGACGGCGGAGGCACGAAGACAGCCTTCTGTCTGATCGACGGCGCGGGCACCATCCGGGCCCGGGCCCTCGGAGAGAGCGCCTACTACTTCGCGGACAACGCCACCGGTGGCGTCGACCACGTCGTACGGGTCCTCGAACAAGGGATCGGGGCGGTGACCGAGGCCGCGGGCATCACACCCGCGGACATCGACCACGCGTTCCTGGGCCTGCCCGGGTACGGAGAGGTCCCCAGCGACATCGCCGCGCTGGACGCCGCCCCCGGCCGGGTGCTGGGACATCAGCGCTACGCGAGCGACAACGACATGATCTGCGGCTGGGCCGGTTCGCTCGGTGCGGTGGACGGCGTCAACGTCATCAGCGGCACCGGCTCGATGACGTACGGCGAGCGGCGGGGCCGCGGCGTTCGCACCGGGGGCTGGAGCGAACTGTTCAGCGACGAGGGCTCGGCGTACTGGATCGCCACCCGGGCACTGAACGTGTTCTCCCGGATGAGCGACGGCCGGATGCCCGAGGGCCCTCTCGCGGACCTACTGCGCCGGCACCTCGGGCTGACCTCGGATCTCGAAGTGATCGACGTCGTACTCAACCGCTGGCAGGGACACCGCAGCGAGATCGCCTCGCTGACCCCTCTGGTGGTCGAGGCGGCCGGCTCGGGCGACACGGAGGCCGCCGCCATCCTCACCGAAGCCGGCCGGGAACTGGCCCTGCTGGTGGACGTGGCCCGACGCCGCCTGGGTTTCTCCCCCGACGAGACCGTCCTCGTCTCCTACTCGGGCGGCGTCTTCCGCTCGGCCGGCGTGCTCGACGCGTTCACCGCGGCCCTGCGGAGCAGCGCTGCCGGGTACGAACTGCGGCGGCCCCTCTTCGAACCGGTGGTGGGTGCCGCGCTCTACGCGGCCAAGCTCGCCGGCACCCCGCTCAGCGCCGGGGCACTGGCCGCCCTGCGCGCCAGCACACACATCACCGCCACGGAGAACAGCCATGACATCGCATGACAGACGAACCTGGATCCTCTACGCGGGCCTGTTGGTGCTGTTCTGGGGTGTCTGGGGGGCGTTCTCCAGCCAGCCGACCGAGCGGTACGGCTATCCGGACGAGATGATCTACGTCATCTGGGCCTTCACCATGCTCGTCCCGGCCGCGGTCGCGCTGCGCCGGGAGAGGTTCGACCGCCGCCCGATCGCCGCGGTGTACGGGCTCGCGGCCGGACTCACCGGAGCAGGCGGCCAACTCCTGTTGTTCCAGGCGCTGTCCGACGGTCCCGCGTATCTGATCTTCCCCGTGGTCTCCCTCTCCCCCGTGATCACCGTCCTGATGGCCGTGGCTCTGCTCCGGGAACGGATCGGAAAGCTCGCGGTCAGCGGGGTGATCGCGGCACTGATCGCCATCGTGCTGATCAGCATTCCCGCGGGCGCCGGCGGCTCGGTCAGCACCGGGTCCTGGCTGCTGCTGGCCGTACTCATCTGCGTGGCCTGGGGAGCGCAGGCGTTCTTCATGCGCAAGGCCGCCCTCGCCGGCGTCAACGACGCGACGACGTTCGGCTGGATGACCATCAGCGGGCTGGTTCTCGTCCCCGTCGCCGTCCTCATGATGGGCGGGCTGCCCGACGCTCCCTGGCAGGCCCCGGCGCTCACCGCCGGCACCCAGATTCTCAACGCCGTGGGCGCGCTGTTCCTCGTCATGGCGCTCAGCCGTGGCAAGGCCAGTGTCGTCGCCCCGATCACCAACGCCCTGGCGCCCGTCCTCACGATCGTGCTGTCCCTGGTGGTCTATCAGACACTGCCGACGATATGGGCGACGATCGGCATCGTGCTCGCCCTCGGCGGGTCGACGCTGATGGTCTACGCCGACGAGAAGCGCGAGGAGATTCCCGAGGCCCTGGAGCCGTCGACACCGGCCGCCGGTTCGTGAGCCGTCGCACTCCGCCGCCTCGCACCCGCCCCGCGGGCC
Organism: Streptomyces diversicolor; assembly: GCF_057537855.1. Taxonomy (NCBI): domain Bacteria; kingdom Bacillati; phylum Actinomycetota; class Actinomycetes; order Kitasatosporales; family Streptomycetaceae; genus Streptomyces; species Streptomyces diversicolor. Next base: position 157,871 of record NZ_BAAJXA010000020.1, on the reverse strand, counting down.
GGGCCCCCGGCCCTGTGGCCGCGCGCCGGCCGAGGCCGGCGAGGACCGTCGAGCCGCCGCCCCGGCAGCGATCCTGACGCCTGGGATCTCCACCCGGCACTCTCCTTGGAGCACAGTGGAGACATGGGGGGTGAGCCGGCGTCCACCGCGCGACGCGCAGGCAGGAAGGAGGTGCGAGATGACCGCCCAGCACAGCACCGTCAGCGAGGTGATGACACGGGATGTCGTCACCGTTCGACCGGACACCCTGTTCAAGGAGATCACGTCCGTCCTGTCCCGTCACGGCATCAGCGCCGTGCCCGTGGCCGACGAGAACGGTGCTCCGATGGGGCTGGTGTCCGAAGCCGATCTGCTGCGCAAACAGGCCGAACAGCCCGATGAGTACGGTGGCCGCGCGGCATCGCCCGGGTGGCCGCGTGAGAGGGCCAAGGCACGCGCGGAGAACGCCGCCGGGCTGATGACCACCCCCGTGGCCACCGCGCACGCCGACTGGCCGGTGGCCCAGGCGGCCCGCGAGATGGACCGCCGCCACGTCAAACGGCTGGTGGTCGTGGACGAGACGGAGCACATCATCGGCATCGTCAGCCGACCCGACCTGCTGCGCGTCTTCCTGCGTCCTGACGAGGAGATACGTCAGGAGATACGCGATGAAGTACTGACGGCGATACTGCGGCTGAGCGGACAGGAGGTGCAGGTCCAGGTTCACGACGGCGTCGTCACCCTGCGCGGTCGGGTCGACAGGCACAGCACCGCCCGGATCGCCGAACAGCTCGCCAAAGGCGTGGACGGTGTGGTCACGGTCCGGCCCATGATCGACTACGCCGTCGACGACAGGGCCGCCGAGGGCCCACCGTAGTGGGGTGTCGAGCCGCGGAGGTGCCGCACGTTCGTGCGGGCGGTGCGGAAGTCGGCGCGGCCGGACGGCGTGAATCGGCATGCCGGTCCGCGTGATGGGCCGGTGACGTGCGGACGGCCGCGGCGGAGTGCGGGAGGTGGCTCCGATGTCCGATGCGACGACGACCGATCTGTACGAAGTGACCATGGCCATGTCCTATCTGCGGGAAGGGATGACCGGCCCGGCGACCTTCAGCCTCTTCGTCCGTACGATGCCCCCGGATCGCGGCTTCCTGGTCGCCGCGGGGTTGGAGTCGGCGCTTGACTACCTGTCCGGCCTGTGTGTCGGCCCCGAGGACGTCGAAGCCTTCGCTTCGGCGCTGCACCGGGCGCCGCGGGACCTGGAGGCGCTGCGCGGCCTGGAGTTCGACGGCCAGGTGCGGGCGGTACCGGAGGGACGGATCGTGCTCGCGGGAGAGCCCCTCCTGGAGGTCACCGCGCCTCTTCCGCAGGCGCAGCTGGTCGAGACGTGTGTACTCAATCAGCTCAGCCATCAGACGGCGGTCGCCTCCAAGGCAGCCCGTTGCGTGCTCGCGGCGGCCGGGCATCCGGTGGTGGACTTCGCCCTGCGGCGGACCCATGGTTTGCAGGCGGGGTTCCAGGCCGCCCGGCTCGGCGCTCTGACCGGTTTCGCCGGTACCAGCAACGTGGCCGCCGCCACGGCCGAGGGCATACCGGCCGTCGGCACGATGGCTCACTCCTTCGTGGAGGCGTTCCCGGCGGAGGACGAGGCGTTCCGGGCCTTCGCACGGTGTCATCCCGGTCCGGTGACGTTCCTGGTGGACACCTACGACACCGAGGCGGGCGTCCGCACTGCGGCACGCGTGCTGCGCGACCTGGACCGCGGGCCCGGTTCGGCGATCCGGCTGGACAGCGGCGACCTCGCAGACCTGGCGGTACGGGCGCGTGCCGTCCTCGACGACGCCGGCCTGCCGGATGTGCGGATCGTCGCCAGCGGCGGCCTCGACGAGTACGCGGTGGACGAACTGGTCCGCTCCGGGGCACCGATCGACATCTACGCGGTCGGCACCCGTGTCGGGGTGTCGGCCGACGCACCGTATGTGGACTCCGCGTACAAGCTGGTGGAGTTCGACGGCAGACCGGTGATGAAGCTGTCCTCGGCGAAGGTGACGGCACCCGGGCAGAAGCAGGTGTTCCGCCGCCCCCGCTACGCCGATGTGATGGCGCTGGCCGACGAGCGGTCGCCCGAGGACGGCAGGCCGTTGCTGGAGACGGTGATGCGGCACGGGCAGCGCATCGGCAAGAGGCCCACACTCGACGAGTGCCGGGAGCGGTTCGACGCCGATCTGGCCGAGCTGCCACCAGCGGCGCGGCGGATCCGGGCTCCTGTGGCACCTCGCGCGACGGCCTCCCGGCGGCTGACCGCACTCACCGACCGTGTCCGGCGCCGCATCGGGCAGGAGACGGCCCTCAGCGCCCCGTCCCGGGCCCCGGAGCGAACCGCGTCCGGATCGCGGCCACGCCTACGGCCGTGACCTTGTACTCGGGGCAGGACGTGAGGGTGTCCGCGTGGTCGGAGGTGAGGGTTCACTCCGCTCGCGGGGACGTGGAAGGAACAGAAGACCTGGCCGGGCGCGGTCTGTTCGCCGAGCCGCGCGACGAGCCGGGACCGGCCGTGCCGGCTCTCCACGCTGACCCGCGCGCCGTCCCGTACGTCGTACCGGAGGGCGTCATCCGGGTGGATGTCCAGGAAGTCGACCGGGTCGAGAGCGAGGTTGCCGCCGCGTCGGGTCATGCTGCCCGGGTTGCAGTGGGCCCACCGCCGCCCGGTGACCAGCAGCAGGGCACGGCGCCCTCCCGGTCCAGCCGGTCGTGGGAGAGACCGGCGAAGACGGGGGCGATGCGTCCGCACTCGGCGAGGGCGGCGGCGGGTTCGCACGTTCACGACACGGCAGAGAGCCCGCTTCTGTGGCTGGAACGCATGCGGTGCCGGCCCCGCCTCATCAAGGGTCTCATCGCCACGTCCGGACTCGACCTCCAACCGGCTTGACCTCAGCCGATTCTGGTTCGAGGTACCTTTGCGATGGCGTCGAGGCGTAGTGGCCTGCCCGCGCCCTTGATTTCGAACAGCGTCGGGCATATCCATCCGCCTTCGTCGAATTCGTTCCAAGCGTAGATGAGGACCGCGTTGGCCGACGCACTGTCTGGATGAGTATGGCTCCAGCTTACGGCCCGTCGTAGGTGTGCTGCGATTTCCTCAGGTGTCGCCTGCTGCGTCCACTCGTCCTTGAACCCCGTGTAATTGGGCTCCCAGGAAAGCGGGTAGTCATACCGTGGACGCTTGTCCCAACCTGTCGAAACGGTCGGGATGACGGCTCCTGCCGCCGCGGCGTACTGATCCCACAGGTTGCTTTCCGTGTCGGCGAGTTCAGAATACGGGTGGCCGTTTTGCTCTCCAGTCGCATAGCGGCTCACCGCATCGGCGCCCGAGGCAGTCTTGACATTGGCTGCGCTCTGCGCGGTCCACGCCATGGCCACGATGTACGGATCAGGCAGCCCGGCCTGCGAACAAGCCGTCCTCATCTTTGCGACCCAGTCCGCCGTGACAGTGGAGAAGAAGTACACGAGTGGCCGTCCGCCGAGCACTCGCTGGTAGTTCGGCTCACTGAACCGCGCCACGAGGTGCGGCAGGTTCGTGACATAACTTCCGGTGAAGTTGCCATCCAATATGGCGCACCAGCTGACGTCATTCCTGTGTTCACTGGAAAGGTACAACTCTCGGGCTCGCGCCAGCGGTTGCTGCGGATAATAAAGGAAAGCCCAGTAGTCGATTCCGGCCTTCTTGGCGTATCGGATCTCCCGGTCCATGACGCTCTGGAGGGACGCATCGCTGTTGACCGACTCGGTCACCCGTACACTGACGTCGTCGATGTAGAGGTCGCAAGGTGAGCCCTCACCGGCGCCGAAGACGAGGGTGTCGAGCACTGTCGTGGAGCTGCGGAACGCCGCATTGCGCACCTTCCGTATGCCGTCCACGAAGATGTCGACAAATGGCGCGGCGCCCTCGGGGGGCGCGGGATCGATGACGATCTTGATCGAATACCACGTATCGTCCTCGATGACTTGGACAACGTGCCAAGTGCCGTCGGATGCGCGATAGACAAGTTCCTTGGTGCCGGCGTCGCCGCGGGTGGCCAGGTCGAGGGCGGCAGATGAGCCGCCGCTCACGCTTGCGAGGGCCCCCTTGCCGGCATGTGTCTCCTTCCACTGCCACTGCACGGTGACGGCACGTTCCTGCGCGGAGAACGTGTGGGCCATCGTCACGGTTGACTCTGTGGAGCTCCGCAGATGCGCGGACTTGCCCGCTCTGCCGGACACCTCAACGACCGCCGCAGCACCACCCAGAGGGGCCGATACCTTCCAACCGGCAGGAGCGGCACCGGTCGTCTCCGTGTCAAAGCTCCGGTCGATCAACACCGGCCGCGGAACCGTGATGTCGGCATAGAACGGCAGCCGGAAGTGGTACTTGTCCGGTGACAGTGTGCGGTTCACGCCGCTCCCGTAGTGGGAATCACCGCCCACCCAGGCGTCCCATCGAATCGCCCCGACCAGGGTCCTGGTGCCCTGCGGCCCTCTCCCGGCAGCCACGGCTTCCATCGGCACGGAGAGGCCGAGGGCGGCTGTACCCGACACCGCGGTCGCCGCCCGGAGGATGTCCCGGCGACTCGGCTTACCGGCAGGAATGGAATTCGAAACATCTTCTGTCATCGTGAATCCTCCTCGGATCTGAGATGTGCCCTGCGCTCTCTACCGCCGAGCCTGGAAGTCGGCACATTCATGTCGGTGCCCACTCCCGGCGACCTGTTCGCACACCCGCGGCAGGACGATATCCCTCGCTGGAAAGATTGCTGCCGGCATCATGTTGGGCAGTTGTTGGACAATCTTGCCGACCGTTGATCACGGCGGTGGCTCAGCGGGCGTCGACACTGGGCGTCGGCGGGGAGCGGCGGACATGGCGATCAGTACACCGATGGCGGAGCGGACGGACAGGGTGATCCGCGGCCGCCTGGGAGCCCGCAGCCCGGATCGCGCGTGCCTCGCGGGCACAAATGCGTACTCGGGGCCGCACCAGGGATCCTCTGATCTCCAGCTCGCGGGCGGCGAGGGCCAGGTCCGCGTGGCGATCGGCGCGACCCCGGCGGCACACGTTCGATCACTCCGGTGCCCCGGCAACTCCCGGGGCCGAGCGGCACGTTGTTGGGGCACAGGCCCCGTGGCAGACGACCAGTTCCTCGTTCTCGGGCCGAGTTCGGTCGAGTTCGACGAGGAGTTGGTCACCGGACCGGTCTGCGTGCTCCTCCTGGATGCCGTCGAGATTCACGAAGCCCTCGCGGTCGCGGGTGTCGGGCTTCGGCGACCGTCACGGCCAGGCTGCGGTCGAAGGGGCAGTCGCCGAGAGGCAGTTCGTGCAGGGGGCGCGGGCGAGGCCGCAAGCCGGCCGGCCTCGCCGACCAGGTAAGGGGGAATTCCCCGGTTGGCGCGGAGCGATTTTCACATAGAGCCCGGGCTGCTGTCCGGCGAGGCGGTACACGGAGGCGCCTGAATCTCCTTCGTTCACGGCGGTCCATTCGGAGGCCGCACGACGTTTCCCGGCGTTGTGATGCCGCCGAACAGTTTCGGACGCGGGCGGTCCGGGGTCAGCGGGGTGCGCCCGCGAGGATGGGCGCGGCGTCGACCGACGAGCCGAACTCCCTTACCCATTGGGCTAGATAACCGCCCGTGAGCTGCGGCAGAAAGGCAATCTGCGCCGCCAGGTCGCCGGTGTCAGGGTTGGTGGTGGGCCCGCGGTGGCGGGGTGTCTGCCAGCAAGCCTGTCGAAGTCGACGCGGGGCATGTTGACGCGTACACGCCACACGGGGTACGGTCCAGCCGAATTGGCGCACCCCCCATGCACACGGCTTCCGCTTCAGCGGTTGAGGCGGGAGCAAGAAGGGCGCATTCCCATGTTGATCCTGTTCAAAAAGATACGATTACGGTTCCCCAGGAAATTCGCGCGTGCGGCGATCGGCCTGTCAGCGGGAGTTCCGCTCGCGGGGTACGTGACCGCAGGGACCGCTGTCTCCGGCACCGGCTCCCAGGGTGGCAGGGCGAGCCGACCAGTCCCTCTGATCCAGCAGCGCTGCCTCGACACGAGCGCGGCTGCTCCATGGCGTCCATTCGCGCTCGGTTCGGACACGCACTCGCCACCAGCGCACCTCCCTGCTGCGTAGCACAGGTCCCGGCATCTCGATGTCGTGGCTCCGCTCGCCCGGCACCATGCCACTGCTATACGCCCGCACCGAAGCCGTCATCGGCGGCCCACTCGACGTGCGGGCGGTCTGCACGGCGGGCGAACTGGCGCACAGTGCGCGCCTATCGGCGTTCCCGGACCGGTGCGACGAGGGCGAGGCCGATGCCCTCGCCCTGATCGCGGGCGTTCAGGTCCGACGCTCCTCGACCACTCCGACCGATCGGAGTCCTGCGCCGACGAAGCGCCGAGCCGCATGGACGGCTCACCACCCCAGGACCGCCGCCCTGGCGAACACCCCCGTTGCGCACACCGCCGAATCCGACTCCCGGTCGCGCAGCACCACCAGTTCTCCGCCTGCTCCAACAGGTCTTCCAACACCCTCACACACTCCAGGAGTGAAGCATGCGCTCGTCAAGAGCCCGCAGACGCCTCGCGGCGCTTTCCCTCGCGGTGGCCGCCCTCTGCCTTGCGGTCCCGGCCGCCCCGAGTGCGTACGCCGCGGACGTCGATCCGGCGGCCGCCGGCAAGTATGTGGCACTCGGCGACTCATACGCCGTGGCGCCCGGCACACGCGAATACGACAACCCTGACGACCCGTGCCGTCGTGGCCCGTCGACGTACTCCCGGTTATGGGCCCAGCAGCACCCCTCGTACTCTTTCGTGGAGGCGTCGTGCTCCGGGGCGACCACCGCGGACCTGACGAACCAACAGGTGCCGCAGCTCACCGCGGACACCACACTGGTGACGGTGCAGGTGGGCGGTAACGACGTCGGTTTCGTCGACGTGCTGACGCACTGCATTCTCACCATCGACGACAAGGACTGCGTCGCCGGGGTGGAGGCCGCGAAGGCCGTCGCCACCAGCAGTCTGCCGGGCGCGCTGGCGAACACCTACGCGGCGATCCGGGCGAAGGCACCGAACGCCGTGGTCGTGGTCGTGGGCTACCCGCGGCTGTACACGATCGGCGGCAATTGCGGCATCTTCGGGCTGAGCGACCGCGAGCGGACGGCGCTCAACTCGGCCGCCGACACCCTGGCCTCGGTCACAGCGGCGGAGGCAGCGAAGGCCGGTTTCGTCTTCCTCGACCCGCGTGCCGCGTTCGACCCGCACACGATCTGCTCCAACGGCCCGGTCTGGGTGACGAGCCTGGAGTGGGACAAGATCAACGAGTCCTACCACCCCAACAAGGCCGGGCACCGCGACGGATACCTGCAGTTGCTCAACACGTTCACGGGCTGATCACGGCAGGTTCTTCGGCCGTTCCGGACACGCCACCGCATGCGTGAGTCCGGTGGCACGACAGCCGTCGTCGGATCACCCGCTGCTGTCGTGCCGCCGGCGTCCTCCGGGACGTCTTGCGTCGTGCTGAGCTTGTTGGCGTGACGTCGTGGCTGGCAAGCGGTGATTGACGCGGTAGGCCGGCTGGTCTATGAGGTATCCGCAAGGGCAGCGGAGCTTCCGCCCGGACGGATCCATGAGGACCTGTTGTCCAGCTGTGAGCGGATTGAAGCCGGGAAATATTGTCCAATGATTGGGCAACGTACTCCAAGGACTACCGGGATACCAGTCGCTACCTTTCCCTCAGATCGAACCCGTCGAAAAAGGCGCGTTCGTGGACACTCACCGGCACAGGACGCGTCAAAGGAGACGACGGTATGCCTGCACGGAATTCCGATCCTGAGGGGAGAGGCGCCCGTGGAATCGACAGGAGAGCGCTCCTCAAAGCAACACCGATCGCAGCGGGCGGGATTGTCCTGGGTGCGTCCAACCTTGCAGCCGCAGCGGGGCGCCCTATGGGCGCAATTCAACCAGCAGCAATGCCAGAAACAATGCCAACTCATCATGCAGATGGCTCCGTTTCGTACGCCAATGGTTTCATTCCCGCGAATGACAAAAATATCCGGTACCGAGGCCGCTGGCAGGAGCAAGCGAACGGATACATGCATGGGTACTACGAAAGCGGCCTTGAATTCAATTTCACTGGAACATCCCTTTCCGTGGCGCTTGAAGACACTTGCAGGCTTCTCTATGGAGTAGATGGAGGCACATTCCAGAGAAACATCAACGCAAGAGATACGCTGTCGATTGCATCCGGCCTTGAAAGGGGGGTGCACTCACTGAAACTCTATTCAGAGTATCAGCAATCCTTCCCGAAACTGAAGTACTTCCAAATTGACCATGGCGCGCGCGTAATACCTTGCACCGAAAAGCCAACCATGGAGTTTATAGGAGATTCCATCTCAGTGGGGTACGTCGGGCCAGGCTTGATCAATTCACTGGGAAGTTCATTCAGCTTCAAAACACCTGAACTGCTGGGATTTTCCCACAATACCGTCGCGTTCGGCGGGATAGCAGTGGCAGCGGGGTCTGGCGGGCCGGACGCGACAGGAATGGTGAGCCGTTACTTTAAGTTGTCGGAATATGTACCGGGTGAATCAGATGTGCCGGCATGGGATACCTCAAAATACATTCCCGACCATCTCGTCATAAATCTTGGCACGAATGACCCTTCGACCGGGGCAAACGCGCCGAATTTCAAGCCGGCATATGTGGCGTTCCTTGAAAGCATGAGAACGTGCTATCCCGAAGCAGTGATCTTCGCGATGTCACCATTTAATGGTGCCCATAAAACCGAGATATCTGAAACGGTAGGCGCGAGAAATGCTGCTGGAGACGCGAAGGTCGTACACATCGACACATCCGGCTGGATTGACACAGCCACAGAGACAACTGACGGTACGCATCCGACTGTCGCCGCCCATGACAGGATTTCCATTAAGCTAGCGACATCAATCCAGAATTACCTGACCACACGGCACTGAGCGAGGTTTTGGCCCAGCTTCTCAGCTCTTCCGGGCTCGGCTGGCGCAGGACCACGGTCAAAGACCGGGTCCGCAAGCACATCCCGGACTACTTACTGCTCACCGAGAACGGCGGTGGTGGTGTATGTCAAGCCGCATCGACGGCTGCCCGGCCCGGTGGTGTCCTTCATGTTCGCGTGGACCCGGCAGGCGTCGAGTCGCGTGACGGGCGCTCAGCGCCTCGTCTCGTACCTGGTCAGGATCACACCGCCGGGAAGCGTCCGCGTCTCCACCAGGTTCAGGTTCACCCAGCTGTCCAGCGCGGTGAAGAACGGCGTGCCGCCGCCCACCAGGACCGGCGCGGTGGCCAGCACGTACTCGTCGATCAGCCCGGCCCGCATGGCCGCCCCGGCGAGCGTCGCGCCGCCGATGGCCATCGGGCCGCCTTCCTCGGCCTTGAGCCGGGTGATCTCGGCGACCGCGTCACCGGTGACCAGGCGGGTGTTCCAGTCGACCTTGTCGATCGTCGAGGAGAACACCACCTTCGACATGTCCCGCCAGCGGCGCGCGAACTCGATCTCCGGCGGGGTGGCGTCGGGCTGCTGGTCGGCGGTCGGCCAGTAGGAGCTCATCGTCTGCCACAGCTTGCACCCGTACAGCGACAGGTCGGTCGCCGGCAACTGGTCGGACCAAAACTGGAACAGCTCGTCGCTCGGCACACTCCAGCCGATGTCGTCGCCGGGCGCGGCAATGTAGCCGTCCAGGGTCAGGTTCATGCTGTAGATCAGTTTCCGCATGGCGCCAGCCTTTCGTGAGTCGGTCTCACGCGTACAGACCTGCGCGGCGCGGGAAACTCATCGGTGCGCGATCTGAGCCGGCATGTAGTCCGCGTCGACCATCGCCGAGGTCCGGTGCACCTCGCGCCGGGCCCCGAGTTCGTGCGGCACCGCCCGGTGCTGCCGACGCCACAGGCCGGCCTCGGACCGTACCGTGGAGCGGCGATGCGCGGTGGCGGGCGACGTGCCGAACGTCGGCGGCAGATGCCGCCAGGCACAGCCGCTGGTCAGCGCGTACACCACTGCCGTGAACACGGCCCGCTCGTCACACGGAGCGGTCCCACCGCCTTGCGGACGAGCAGCGAACGACGGCAGCAACAGGGCGGGGCCGCCTATGGGCTGAGCCCACGCCCCGGATGCGGCCCTGCCGGCCGGGCCAGGCGGGCGGTGTGTTTCGCCAGGTGGGTGTCGGTGAGGGCGACGGGCCACGTCGTCGGGGCGAGGCGTTCCCGGCTGCGATCCGGCCCGCGATGATCGCGTGAGGCGATGCGTACGGAACCGTCCCAGCCCTTCACGTTCACGACCATCTCCAGGCGCGGGTCAGCGGAGTGCACCCCGTTGACCCGCGGCTGCCCCGGCGCCCCTCACAGACCCGGTCTTTGCCGCCTTGTTGGCCGGACCGCACTCCCTTCGTTCACTGGCTCCGAGCTGAATCCGGGCGGTCGCAGGGACCCCGTGCAACCCGTGTAAAACGTTTTGAGCGAGATCACGGTAGACTGCTCGCCCATCCACAGTGCCGCAGTCGTGCCCGTCGGCGCGATCGCCGCTTACAGAGGAGGTCGAGCGCCATCGCTTCCCGGCCCGCACGTATCCAGGACGTGGCCGCCGCCGCGGGCGTATCGGTGGCGACGGTCTCGAATGCGCTGAACCGGCCTGGCAGAGTGAGCGCCCGTACCGCGGAGCGGGTGCGGCTCGCCGTCGCGGAACTCGACTACGTCCCGCACCCAGGCGCGTCCGGACTGCGCAGTGGCCGCAGCTCGGCGATCGGGCTCGTGCTGCCCGACGTCGCGAACTCCTTCTACTCGCGGATCGCGAAGGGCGCTGCCGAGTCCGCCTACCGGCATGGCTACTCGCTGGTCCTGTGCCACAGCGGTGACGACGCCGACCGGGAGCAGGGCTATCTGTCCATGCTGGTGGAACAGCGTGCGGTGGGCGTGGTGGTGGTGCCGCTGGGGGCCGAGCCGCAGCGGTTGTCCCGGCTGTCGGAGCGCGGCATCCCGCTGGTTCTGGCGGACCGGACAGCGACCATGCCGGACGGCTGCTCGGTCTCGGTGGACGATGTCGCCGGCGGCCGTCTGGCGGTGACGTGTCTGGTCGGTCGTGGAGCCCGCGACGTGCTGGTGATCAACGGTGCTTCCGGCATTCGCCAGTGCGCCGACCGCTATCAGGGGGCCCGCCAGGCGGTGCGTGGGCGCGGCGGTGTCCGCTTGGCGCACATCGCCGCCCAGGAGATGACGGTGGAAGCCGGCCGGGAGATCGCCGGCGGCCTGGCGGAGTTGCCTGACGGTGTGTTCTGCACCAATGACTTCCTCGCCGCCGGGGTGTGTCGCGGCCTCGCGGAGCGGGGGGTGCGGGTGCCCGAGGATGTGCAACTGGTGGGCTACGGGGATCTGGAGGTGGCTGCCGTCTCCGCACCGCCGCTGACCACGGTCCGCCAGCCGGTCGAAGACCTCGGCGCGGCGGCGGTCGAGTTGCTGATCGACGAGATCGAGGCGGCCGACGAACATGTCCACGAGACACGGGTGTTCGCACCTCAGCTGGTTACTCGCGCCTCCTGTCCGGACCATGACCGGGCATGCTCGGCCGCCGGGGCCCCGTAAGGCGCTCTGCGGTCGGCGGCGAGGACTGCGACCGGGCTCCGGTCAGTCGGCCGAGTGACCCGGGACGCGCAGCGTGACCGGACCCATCAGCCCGGAAGAGAGCTGAGAGGGGAACGTCCAGGCGGTCGGAGTGGCTTCGCGCAGGTACGGGGCCAGGGTGTTGTGCACGGTGACATCCACCCGCACCGTTCGCCCTGCGGCGCCGCGGAGCGGGAATCGGTACGGCGCGCAGAACGCCTGCCCGATCGGCTCGCCGTCGACCGAAACCTCAACGCTCCCACGGACCCGGCCCAGATCGAGCACCGGGTCAGGACCCGGCGGCACATGCACCGTGCGGGAGTACTCCACCGCCCCGCTCCAGCCGGCCAGGCCCAGTTCCCGCCAATCGCCCAGTGCCAGAGCCGCCGCCTCGGTGCGTACACGCACAGGACCCGACCAGGCGGAACCGCCGCGCAGCACCGAGGTGGATGCGGTGACGACCTCGACCTCCCCCGGCTGTGACAGCGGTCGCGCCAGTTCGATGACGCGGCCGGTGAGCGGGTACGCCTCACCGGCCACCCGCACGTCCGCCGGTAGGTCGATGGGCAGTTCCAGGGACACCGTGCCGGCGGGCACCGGGAACCGGAAGTGCTGCCGGGCGGGAACGGAGTCGTCGGTGGTACGCATCGGCAGGGCGGGCGCGCCGACCGACGGGTCGCCGTTCAGCCACGCGGAGCCGGGCAGCGGATGCGGTCGCACAGCGGCGCGGCAGTGCAGCGTCTCCCCCCAGCTGATGTCGTGCGCGATGGTACGGCCCTGCCAGCCACCAGTCTCGACCTCCCAACCGGCGCCGCTGACCAGCGTCTTGGGGCCTTGCGGCGTCGGGGCGACCATGTCGACGTACACGGCGTCGCGCGGGTCGTCGGAGTCGGCGGCTACTTCCAGGACATGCTCCCCGGCGCCGAGAGTGAGCTCGTGCCGGAAGTACATGGGGATGGAGCCCCGGTCGGACTCGTAGTACTGGGCCTTCTCCTGGCGGGCCGTCGCCTTGCCGTTCAGTGACACGGTTGCGCCGGTGGCGGCGCCCACCACCAGGACCGCCTGCGCCTCGCCGGGCAGAGAGATCAGACCGCGGTACACGGTGCGGCCGGCGGGGGCTGGAACGCCTGGGCCGGCGGGCAGCCGCATGAACTCGGGACGTGGGGCGAACCCGCGGTCCGGGCGGGTCAGGCAGAAGTAGCTGCCGAGCAGGGTGGCTTCCGCCTCGGCGGCGACTCCCGGGTGAAAGCGGGAGGCCGTGAGCTCGTATTCGAGGACGTTCAGGGCCTGTTCGACCACGACCCGGGCGCGGGCGAGATGGCCGGCGTCGTCATCGACGTCCGGCGAGGTGCCGTTCCAGCGGATCCGCTTGCCCGCATCGGCGCCGACGAACAGGTCGGCGGGGCCGCGGTGTTCGGTCTCGACGATGGCCCGTATCCGGGCGACAGCACCGTCCCGGGGCGCGGGCACCCGCACGAACTCCTCCGCGACAAGGCCCTTGTTGCCCAGGGCGCCGGGCCCGGGGTCGAGGGCGCCGCGGCTCGCCGAGTGCAGGTTGACACCCCAGCGGCCGTCGTCGGGGACGAGGGGCCGCTCGCCGTCGAGGACCTGTTCCGCAGCGGCCGGGTCGAGGAAGGCGGGGGCGCCGTCGGCCGGGACCGGGGGCAGGAAGCGGACGCGGTTGCCATAGGTCGCACGGATCGGCTGGAAGGCGGCGGCTTCGGGGCGGTGGTCGGCCGGGGACTCGGTCCAGCCCATCGTCCAGATCTGCAGCTCGTCCACACTGGCCCCGGCGGGCAGGGCGAGATCGCCCCAGGTGTTGTCCATTGTTGCCAGGAGTCGTCCTCGCCAGCCGTCGGAGAGGTCGACGGTGCTTCCCACGCCCCAGGTCGACGCGGGCACGTCGGGTGCGGCGCCGCCGTCGGGCACACCCTCCCGCCAGACCAGGAGCACGGCCGGGGCACCCCCGAGCACGACGTCGACGCGGGTCGCCCCGCCGTCCGTCGGCACGCTGCGGGCCGGCCGACGCTCGCCGGTGGCCGGGTTCCAGACCTCCGCCTCGGCGATCTGCGCGTGCACGGTGACGGTGGTGGTGTGCGCGTACCGGGCCGGGTCGAAATCGTAGTCCTCCCACAGCCCGGTGTCGTTCTTACGCAGTGGATGCGCACTGGCATTCGGGAAGGCGCCGGTCACCAGGGCTGCCCCGTGAGCGCCTTTGCGGCGCACCAGCAGCGGGACCTCGCCGACGGCGTGCCCGGCGGCCGGGACGGCGGCAGCGGCAGCGGTCTCGGGGCCATCGGCGCGTTCCAGGCGGGGGTGCGCCAAAAGCCGCGTCACGGCGGTGTCGTCGCCGCCGAGCCCGGCAGCCGTGGCAGGCTCCGCGCCGACGGCGATCACCCGGCCGCCGGCGTCGAGGAGTTCGGTCAGGCTCAGGGCGGTATCCGCCTCCAGAACGGTGGCGGACGGCAGCAGCACCGTGGTGTAGGCGAGGTTTTCGATGCGCAGAGCCCCGTCTGCGGGACGGGCCCGCTGGAGTGAGTGGTCGTCGATGATGTCGAAGGAGACGCGGTGCCGGTCGAGGGCGCCGATCCGGGTGTGGAACCAGTTGTTGGTGCCGACGAGGTCCAGGTAGTCCTGCTGGGTCCGATCGGCGGCGGCGTACGGATCACCGAGTCGTCCGTTGCCGAAATGCCGGATGGGCAGGTCGACGGGGAGCAGCGCCTGCATGGTGGCAGTGGGGTGCAGGACGGCCACCTCGGCGCTGTAGCCGCCCCAGGACATGATCGAGCCGATCCGGGCGATGGCCTTGGCGAACGCCGGGTATTGGCGCCAGTAGGGCTGGCGCCAGTCGGTGGACGGCGGCGCCCACTCGAACCAGCCGCCGGCGGTGCCGAAGTAGCTGGCGTGCGGGTTGTACAGATTGGCGCCGCTGCGGAGGAACGGCAGCAGCCAGTCGTAGGTGTCCTCCAGGGTGCCGCCCCAGCCGGAAGAGTGGAACGCCTCGATCCACACCCGCTCGTGGCCGTAGAGGTGGGCCATGGACGAGTGGATCTTGGAGTCACCCTCGTGGTCGCTGCCGACCGCGTTGTACCAGCGGTGGGTGCGGAAGTAGTCGGTGTAGATCTGGGTGCTCTGGGCGGGATGCCCGGCCCTGGCGGGGTTGGACTGGTCGGCGCCGAGCAGCATGCCGTGCCGGTTGTGCCACTCGGCCAGAGGCTTGAACAGCGCCTGCTCGGTGAGTTCGGCGCGCACGGCGTAGTAATCACCGCGAACCTTGGCGGCGTGCGGAGTGTCGCTGCCGGGGGCGTCGGCGAACAGCGCGGGCAGGTGGTCGAGCAGGTCGTATCCGCAGCGTGCCCGGAACTCGGCCGGGAAGGCGGTGCTCCAGGAGTTGGTGCCGGGCAACTCGTCCTGGAAGCTGCCGGCGATGACGCCCCCGAGGTGCTGGGGAACCCGCCGCTCGAATTCACGGTGGACGGCGTCCAGCAGCAGGTGGCCGGCCTTCGGGGCCAGGTAGTCGAAGGCGGTCGGGACGGTCGTGACCAGCAGCAGCTCAGTGCCGTCGGGGACGGCGACCGCGGTGGTGCCGGGTTCGGTCAGGCGCTGCCCGTCGGGGGCGAAGGCGGCGATCGGGGACTCTGCGCCGCGCAGCCGCAGATGCCCGCCGCGGACGACGGCGCGCCGCGCGCGCACGGACTGCCCGGCGGTGTCGGGGTGGCGGTGCGTGATCGTGCCCTGGAGGTTGGCGCCGGAGAAGCCGATCTGGTCGTAGAACCACAGGCGCATCCCAAGGTCCTGAGCGATGTCGCAGGCATCGGCAAAACGGGCCCACCAGCCCTCGCTGAACCAGGCGGGTTCGTCGGCCGGAGCGCCGAAACTCGGGCCGGCCGGGGCGAGGTTGATGACGACGAGACTGTGGACGCCGCCCTCCTGGAAGCGGCGCATCTGCCAGGCCAGACGGTCCCGGGTGACTTCGGCACCGGACCACCACCACAGCGGGGTCGGGCCGAACTCACGGGGCGGTTCGTCGAACAGCCGCTGCAGCTCCTGGGAGATCACGGGCGGTTCCTCCTCAGCGGGCGTTCCCGATGGCGCGCGGGAAGCGTCCGGCGCGTGAAAAACGATTTACAAGAGCCTCACCGTATGCCATCGTCGACCACGGTTCCACACCCCCGCGCGGCTCATCTGCCGCCTCAGAGGTCAATGGCGTCGGACGTGTCTGGGGGTGATGAGGCAGGTAGCGAGCCCCGAGGAGGGCTTCATGGATGTCGTCCCGCCGCTGCCGCCGGATGCGCAGGCGACGCAGGCCGTACGGCCAGGCGCTCGTCCGCTCGACGACATACCGGAAGACGCCCTGGCCGGAGCCGTGTCGCTCGCCTCACTTCGCGACCACGGGACGGATGCCCAACTGCCCCACGCGCCCACCGGTTCGGCACCCTCGCCCCTCGCCCGACCAGCTTTCGCCCCGGCTCGCGTGGCAACAGCTCGACCAGAACCCACGGTCAGGAGCATGTTGAAACGTTTTCCAGCCCGGGATTCGCCAACGCCGTGCCAGATGCCGGATCGCCATACCGCCCCTCGCCCACCATCCGCCTACGCCGATGGAGCCACACATGGCTGTGCCCGCCAACGCACCGTCTGCTGACAAGCGCCCCATCCCCCGTCATCTCTGGAAGGCCGCGGCCCTGTCGGGCATGGCTTCCTATCTCGATGCCGGCCTGATCGTCGGGATCTCCGTCAACCTGGTCCTGTGGCGGGACAGCTACGACATGGGCGTCTGGATGGCGGGGGCGATCAGCGCGATCGTCACGATCTGCATCGCCATCGGGTCACTTGTGGGCGGGCGCCTGGCTGACAGGTTCGGACGGCGCCGCATCTACAACCTCGACATCCTCTGCTATGCCGTGGGCGCCCTCGTCATCACCCTCGCCCCCAACGACATCCTGCTGTTGTCCGGCGTCACCGTAGCGGGCCTCGCGGCCGGCGCCGATCTGCCGACCTCGCTGGCAGTGGTGTCCGACGCCGCACCCGACTGGGCACGAGGCCGACTCGTCGCCTTCACCCAGGTGATGTGGTCGGTCGGCATTGCCGTCGTCGTCGCACTCGGCTTCGCGCTGTCCACCACCGGGATGCTCGGTGCCCGCCTGATCATGGGGCAGTTGGCGCTTGCGGCCTTCGTCACTTGGGCGCTGCGCTCCCGGCTCAGGTCCTCCGGGGGCCTTGACGCGACGGAAGAACGGACCGATGCGGCCTCCGCGTCCGTGAAGGTGCCACTGCGTCTGGCGCTGCGTGCCCTGGGAGATCGCGCGGTCCTGATCCCGATGGCCGCCACCTTCGTCTTCTACGTCACCTGGGGACTGGGCGCCAACACCTTCGGGCAATTCAGCACGTACCTGCTCGTCACCGTCAGCGGCGCCTCGCAGAGCCTGGCCACCGGCCTCGGGTTGGCCGCCCTGCCGATCGGGCTGCTGCTCGCCCTTGCTTACGTGAGGGTCGCCGACGGGCCGTGGCGCGACCGGCTGTTCTCCATTGCCGCGGTGGTGCAGGTCGCCGCCTTCGCCGTGGGCAGTGCTGTCGGCGGTTCGGCTTTCGCCGGGGTGCTGCTCTTCTTCCTTCTCTACCAAGTGTCCAACCCCTTCGCAGGCGAGGCCAGTTACAAGGTGTGGTCGCAGCTGACGCTGCCCGCCGGGACCCGGGCCACCAGCCAGGGCCTCACCTATGCGGTAGCCCGCGGTGTGTTCGCCGCGGTGGCATTTGTCACGCCGGCGCTGCTGAACTACAGCGCCTCGCTGCTGTTGTGGATCCTCACCGCCTGCATGGCGGTCTCGTCGCTGGCCGGCGTCTATATCATCCGGCGTCTGGTGCCGAACGCCGTGGCCGATCCGGCGATCGATCCCGCCTCTGTACCGGCACCGGGCCCGGGTCGGGCCTGAGGGATCCCATCCGTTCGGCCAACCACGGACGCCGCGCAGCACCCTTCGCCCAACTCCGTAAGGGAATACGACGTGAGCATCAACCACGCGGACCATCCCGCACTGCACGAACTGTTGCCCCCCGTCACCCGACGCCGCCCCCGCATCGGCCTGGTCTCCGGTGGCCTGGGCACCTACTGGCCCCAATTCCCGGATCTGCTGCCGCAGTTGCAGGAGTCCGCCCGCTACGTGGCGGAGCGGTTCGGGCAGCTGGACGCCGAGGTGATCGACGCCGGGTTCATCTCCGACGCCCAGGACGGCGCCGCAGCCGCAGAGAAGCTGCGGCGTGCCGACTGCGACCTCATCGTTCTCTTCCTCACCACCTACCTCACTTCGTCCATGGTGCTGCCGATCGCCCAGCGCGCCCAGACCCCGGTCCTGGTGATCGACCTGCAGCCCGGCGAGAAGATGGACCACGCGTCCTTCGACACCGGCGCCTGGCTCGCCTACTGCGGACAGTGCCCCGTCCCCGAGGTCGGCAATGTATTTCGCCGTGCCGGAATCCCCTTCCGCTCCGTGTCCGGCTGGCTGCGACAGGAGTCGGCCTGGCAGCGCATCGGCCAGTGGGTGAACGCCGCCCACATCCGTGCCGCGCTGCGGCACGCCCGGCACGGGCTGATGGGCCATCTCTACCCCGGCATGCTGGACGTCTCCACCGACCTGACCCTGCTGCCCGCCACCTTCGGTTCCCACGTGGAGGTCTTGGAGTTCGACGACCTGCGGCAGCGCGTCGAGCGGGTCACCGAGGCCGAGACCCGATCCCGCATGGACCTCGCCCAACAGCTGTTCACCCTCGATGACTCCGTCGACGAGGCGGACTTCGCATGGGGTGCCACCGTCTCCGTCGCCCTGGACCGGCTCGCCGCCGACTTCGAGCTCGACACTCTCGCCTACTACCACCGCGGCCTGGACGGCGAGCAACACGAGCGGCTGGGCGCCGGCATGATACTCGGAGCCTCGCTTCTCACCGCCCGCGGCATCCCCGCCACCGGCGAGTACGAACTGCGCACCACCGTGGCCCAACTGGCCGCCCAGGCCATCGGTGCCGGCGGCTCGTTCACGGAGATCCAGGCCCTCGACTTCGAGGACAACGTGGTGGAGATGGGACACGACGGGCCTGCGCACCTCGCCGTCAGCTCCCGTGACCCGCTGCTGCGTGGCCTAGGGGTCTTCCACGGCAAGCGCGGCTGGGGTGTCAGCGTCGAGTTCGATGTCCAGCACGGCCCGGTCACGCTGCTCGGGCTCGGCCAGGATGCCGACGGTGGCCTCGGGTTCATCGCCTCCGAGGGCACAGTCGTCGACGGCCCGCTTCTGGAGATCGGTAACACCAGCAGCCGCGTCGACTTCGCCCGCGACCCGGGAGAGTGGGTCGACGAGTGGAGCGCCACCGGAGTCGGCCATCACTGGGCGTTGGCCGTCGGTCACCACGCACGCGACTTCCGGGCCGCGGCCGGCCTGCTCGGCATCGAATACCGCCAGGTCTGAATCGTGGTCCGCTCGATGGATACCACGCGGTGCCCGCTCTTCCGGTGTCGGCCTGCCCGCGTATGTGTTCACCGATTCGCGCGCCTCGACCAGTCCGGCTCACCGCGAGCGCCGAGCTGGTCGAGGAGCGGAAGTGGCGGCTGTCGCACACGTCCGGGCCGCCCCGCTCGGGAGCCGGCTCAAGCTGTCCGGGCGAGTGCGTCACCGGCTGACGTGAGTTCTTCGGCGGGTCGGCCGAATCCGAGGTGGGGCGCCGGCACGAGCACGTCGCAGCCGGGGGTCGCCGAGGACGCTGAGGGCGAGGAGGACGGCCTGTTCGGCGCCGCTGGTGATGCGGATGTCGTCGGCGGACAGCCCCTGCGGGAAGGCGCTGCCGCGCTGTGCGGCGATGCGGGAGCCCAGTCCGGCCGGCCCGAGCGGAGGGCCGTAGGGGCCCGGTGTTCGAGGATCACGCCGCACGAGGACTTCATCGATGTTCGGCGGCGGGAAGGCCACTTCGCCGGCGTCCAGCCGGTGCATGGTCCGGCCCCGCTGGACGAAGTGTTTGATCTGGTCGCGGATGCTGCCGGTCGTGGACGGCGGGACTCGGGGAGGGGAACGGTAGGCGCACAGCCGTCATAGCGGCGCCGGAAAAGATTTCCAACCGAGTGATGCGTTCATGAAATTGTTTACCAATGGTTCATGGAGGCGTCACTCGCACCGGCCCCGCCCGACCTAGCCTGACGCCGTGGACGAGATCAGAAACGACTCCGAAGTGGCGGCACGCGTCCATGTGGCGCTGCCCTCACTCAGCCCGAGCGACCGACGCGTCGCGAACACCATCCTCGAAGCCGGCGCGATCCTCGCCACGTGGTCGATCTCCGACCTCGCGCGCGAGTCCGGCACCAGCCCCTCGACGGTCTCGCGCGCGTGCCGGAACCTGGGTTTCAGCAACTACCAGGAGCTGAAGGTCGCCGCCGCGAAGGACGCCGCTCTCGGCGCACAACTGCGCTCCGGAGACGAAGCGTTGTCGGCTCCGGTCACGGAACCCGGCGAGGTGTTGCGGCGCATCAGCGAGCTTCACATCCGGTCGATCCGCGGTGTGCTCACCACCATCGACTCCGAGCAGTTCCGGGCAGCCGTCGACCTCGTCCATGGTGCTCGCCGGATCGTGGTCCTGGGCACCGGGACCTCGGCGGCGCCCGCGCAAGATGCCGCACACCGCTTTCTGACGATCGGCCTGGACGCGGCCGCTCCCGTCGAACAGACGGCCCGGCGGCTCGCCGTCACACGCCTCGGGCCCGCCGATGTGGCGATCGCGCTGAGTTACAGCGGCAGTTCCACCGAGACCATCGCCCTCGCCCGCCAGGCCAACAGCCGCGGCATCCCGGTCATCGCCGTCACATGCTTCGCGAAGTCGCCACTGACCGAATGCGCCACGGTCGAACTGGTCGCTGGAGGGCCGGAGTTGAGCTTTCGCCTAGAAGCGCTCTCGTCCCGCGTCGCGCATCTCACCGTGCTCGACGCCATCTACGTCGCCGTCGCGCTGCGAGATCGCGACCGCGCCGACGCCGCCCTGGACGCCACGAGCGCGGCGACCTCGGACCTCTTTCTGTAGCCCCGCCCCTCCTCGTCACCCACCTGTTGCCCCTGAAGGAGCCCTCGTGAAGCACATCCGTGCTCGCGGTACCGTCGCCGCCGCGCTCGCGCTGACCATCGCCCTCGGCGCCGGCGCCTGCGCGACCTCGTCATCCAGCCACTCCAGCACCCCGTCCGCGACCTCCCCCTCGAAGCCGACCACGATCCAGTACTGGCACATCAACACCAAGGCATTCGGCGCGGACGCGGTCAACAAGCTGATCTCCGACTTCAACAAGACCCACAAGAACATCACCGTCGAAGGCAGGTTCTACGACGGCTACTCGAACCTGCTCACCGCGCTGCAGACATCCGTCGCGGCGGGAGACGCGCCGGCCGTGGCGCAGATCGGTTACTCACGTATGAAGTACGTGGCATCCACGTTCCCCTATGTGTCGATGACCGATCTCGGCGTCGACACCTCCGGCTACGGCGAGCCGACCCTCGCGCTCGGCCAGGTCGACGGGAAGCAGGCCGGCCTGCCCTACGGATTGTCCGCCCTTGAGGTCTACTACAACGCGGACCTCCTCAAGAAGGCGGGCCTCGGCCCTGCTGCACTCCCCACGACCTGGGACGGCTGGCAGGCGGCGGCCCGGCAGATGAAGTCCAAGCTGAACCTGCCGCTGGTCAACTTCCAGCAGTTCACAGGCGACAACTACATCCCGCTCGCGATGGTCGCAGGCAATGGCGGAACCGTGCTGAGCTGCGTCAACGGGTCACCGAAGGCCACGTTCAACAGCAAGGAGGGCGTGCAGGCGATCGGTCTCATGGGGGAGCTGGCGAAGAGCGGTCTCGCCACCAACCTCAGCTCCGACCAGGCGCTCCAGGCGTTCCTCGGCGGAAAGACCGCAACGCTCATCACGGCGAGTTCCTCGCGGGCCAACCTGGAGGCACAGGCGAAGTTCGCTCTCGGCGCCACTCAGTTCCCCACGTTCGGCAGCCGGTCCCGGAAGATCCCGGCGGGCGGCAACGCGCTGTTCTCCTTCGCCCAGAGCGACGACCAGAAGATCGCCGCGCGGGAGTTCATCGACTACATCGCGACGAAGGATTCCAGCGTCACCACCTATGTCAAGGGCACCGGATACCTCCCTGCTCTGAAGGGTGCCGCTGAACCGTACACTAAGTCGAACGTGCTTCAGCGGGAAGCCTCCAAGACCCTTCCCGCCATTGTTCCTTGGGTGTCCTTCCCGGGTCCGAAGGGCCTCCAGGCGTCGCAGGTGATGTATGACGCGACCCAGGCGATCACGGGTGGCACGCAGCCGACGCAGAAGGCCCTCGATGACGCCGCCGGCCGGATCAACGCCGACCTCGCCGGGAGCACATGTGGCTGAGCCCAACCCCGGACCGCGGCACACCCGGGGCGGGCGGCGGGCACTGCCCTACATGATCCCCGCTTCGGCCGTCTTCGGGGTGTTCCTGTTCTTCCCGCTCCTGGCCGTGACGGCACTGAGCTTCACCGACTGGAACCTCATCAGTCCGCTGCCGCGCTTCACCGGCCTGAACAACTACACGGAGCTGCTGACGTCCGCGGACTTCGGACAAACGCTCCTGCAGACAGCCTATTACCTGGCACTGGCGTTCATCGGCAACTTCCTGGTGCCGGTCATCCTCGCTGTGCTCACCCTCGGCGTCGGCCCGAAGCTCCTCGCGTTCTACCGAACCGTGCTGTTCCTTCCCGCTGTCGTCTCGTCAGCCGTGGGCGCCATAGTCTGGCAGTACCTCTACCTTCCCGCCGGCGGACCGATCAATGCCGCGCTCGACGTACTCGGCTGGCACGGCGCGAACTGGCTCAACGATCCCGCTACGGTCATTCCCGCGGTCGCCGCCGCTGCCAGCTGGAACAGCTTCGGCTTCAACTACATCGTCGCCCTCGGCGGGCTCAGCGCAGTCCCGGCCGGTGTCCGGGAGGCCGCGCGCCTCGACGGCGCCGGGGGCTTTGTGATGCTCACCCGTATCACCCTCCCCATGGCTCGTCCGACGCTGATCTTCATCGCGACCGCCGCCCTCCTGCAGGCGCTCCCGCACGCCTTTGTCCCGCTCCAGATCATGACCGGCGGCGGTCCGGACAACGCCAGCAACAATCTCTTCTTCGACGTGTACCGGACGGCATTCCAGTTCTTCCAGATCGGACAGAGCGCCGCCGGCTCCGTCGTGCTCATCGCACTGCTCTCAGCAGCGGCCATCCTCCAGTACCGCCTCATGGACCGCCGGACCACCTATGACCTCCTCTGAAAGCCTTCTGCGGCTCCGCGCGCTCCCCGCGCACCTCGCGCTCGCGCTCGCCGGTGCGCTCACGCTCGCCCCCTTGGTGTGGATGCTCGGCATCAGTCTCACGGCGCCGCGTGACATCGGCGGCGCCGCGCTGCGCCCCGTCCCGGCCGATCCCACGCTTGAGAACTACCGGACCGCTCTCGCGGACAGCGACATCCCGCTCCAGTTGGGCAACAGCGTCATCTTCGCCGGGGGTGTCACGCTCGGACTGCTCTGTGTGTCGATCCCCGCGGCCTACGCACTGTCCCGATGGCAGTTCCGCGGACAGGGCGCCTTCGTCGCCGCGATGCTCGTCGGAATGTCCGTGCCCTTCGTGGTCACCTACGTTCCGAACTTCCTGCTCCTCTCCCGCCTCCACCTCCTCAACACCTACCCCGGGCTCATCGTCCCCCACATCGCCAACGCGTTCGGGGTTCTTCTGCTCATGCAGCACTTCCGCGCGTTTCCCACCTCGGTCATCGAAGCGGCCCAGCTCGACGGCGCCGGCTCATGGACGACCCTGACCAAGATCGTTCTGCCCGCCGTGAAGGCGCCGGTCCTCGCGATATCGCTGTCCGTCTTCATCTCGACCTGGAACGAACTCGTCTGGCCCCAGCTGGTGGCAGACAAACCCGGATCGCAGGTTCTCGCCGCGGGTCTCGCGCAGTTCGCATCCCTCGAAGGCGGAGTGAGCTACGGCCCTTTGATGGCATCGGCGACGATGACCGCCCTCCCCACGATCCTCCTGTTCCTGATCTTCCGGCGCCGACTCCTGGCCGTCACCCTCGAAGGAGCCATACGATGACCCGCCATCTGCTCGGTGTGCACCCGCCGCTCCGCGGCAACCTGCACACGCACTCCACCCGTTCCGACGGCCACCTCTGCCCGGACGATGTCCTCACCTGGTACCGCGACGCGGGGTATGACTTCCTCGCGATCACCGACCACCAGGTGGAGCCGCGGCCGACCATCACCACCAGCAGCCCGGTGGAAGGCATCCTGCTCATACCGGGCGGCGAATTCCATCCGCGGTCCACCCGCCACGGCGACCGGTGGCACATCATCGCGGCGGGTGTCCCGGCGGACTTCGACGCCACCGCGTACGACGACGATCCGGCCGGCCTCGTCCATCACCTGCACGCCGCCGAGGCGTGGGTGTCCATCGCTCACCCCAGCGGGCAGGGCATCGATGCCGCCGATGTCGAACAGCTCGGACCCGTGCACGCCGTCGAGATCTACAACGAGCGAAGCCGCTGGTGGGACGAACGCGTCGACGGCTGGTACCTCGCCGACGCCCTCGCCGGCCTCGGCCGGCCCATCGGCGGTGTCGCAGTCGATGACGCACACTTCGACGGCCGGCCCGACCACGGACACGGCTGGGTCATGGTCGAAGCCACGGACCGCAGTGTCGACGCCGTCATCGGCGCGCTGAAGGACCGTCGATACTACGCGAGCCAGGGACCGCGCATCGACGCGCTCTCCGTCACCGCGGACACGCTTCGGCTGCGATGCACGCCCGTCGAGGCCATCTTCGCGGCCGGCCGGGGTCAGACCGTCAAGAGCGTCATCGGCGACAACCTCGTCGAGGCCGAGATCCCCCTCGCCCCCTTCCGGGGCGGCTATGTCCGCATCACCGTCCGGAACAGCTCCGGACAACGGGCATGGAGCAACCCGATTCATGTCTGACAGCCCTGTCGAAACCGCGGTCTTCGACCTCGCCGTCACCACAGGGGCGCACGATGCTGCCCTTCTCGTTGCAGCGCACCTCACGCACCTGGTCGCCGACGCCCTGGAATGCACACGCCTGCTCACCACGATCCCCCATCAGCGAGGTTTCCCATGCCCGGCTCCGTCTTCGGCCTGTCGAACGCCGCGCTGGTCGGAGAATCCCCTTTGGCCTACGCCCTGGACGCGCTGGAACCGTTCGTGGGCGGTAGCCACATCGCGCATCTGCCCTACGCGCAAGTACGCAGGGACCACGACCATCGCGCCCTGCGCGCTGCACTCCGCACGATCGGCGCCACACCACACACGGTCACGGATCCCGGGCAGGCGGCCCCGGTGATCAGGCAGGCCGATGTCGTTCTCGTCTCGGGCGGGAACACCTTCCTGCTCCTGCGGACCTTGCAGTCCCACGGTCTGACCGGACTGATCCGCAGCCGCGTCGCGGAAGGGGCGACCTATATCGGCATCAGCGCCGGCACCAATGTGCTCAGCCCCACGATCGCAACGACCAACTCGATGCCCATCGTGCATGTCGCCTCACCTCACGCCCTCGGCCTCCTGCCGTTCCAGCTGAATGTGCATTTGCCCACCCGGGCTCCGGATCCGACACACGCGGGCGAGAGCCGCCACGAACGCCTACGCGAATACGTCGATCTGCACCACCGCCCCGTCCTCGCGCTGCACGAGGGTTCCTGGGTTCGGCGCACAGCCGACCGGCTCACCGTCCACGGACGCGGCGGCGCCCTCTTCCACAGGTCAGGAACGCGGGAACTCACGGACGGTACCGACCTCTCCGCACTGCTTCACACATCAACTCCACCCACGATCACACAGAAGGACCACACGTGCTGACACGCGAGATCCTCGACGCCTGGGACCTCATCGACCTCCCGAACTCCAGCGGGGCGAACATCCGGAACCACTTCGCCACCGAGTTCGCCGAGGAATCCCTTTGGCCGACGGTCACCCGGATCGACGGCGAACACGCGGGCACGGACGTCCTGCGCTGGACCATCCCCGGCACGGAGGGCAAGACCGCTCCGACCCTCGCCGTCATCGGACGTCTCGGCGGCATCGGAGTGCGCCCGGCCAAGGAAGGGACGGTGTCCGACGCCGACGGGGCGATCGTCGCCACCGCCGTCGCGCTGAAACTCGCGCGAGCCCGTCAGCGCGGAGAGCCGACAAAGGGCGACGTCGTCGTCGTGACCCATATATGTCCCGCAGCACCCACGCGGGACCATCCCGTCCCGGGACAGATGGACAGCCCCGTCCCGATCGACAAGCTGCTGCGGCTTCACGAAAGCCCTGCCGACGCCGATGCGCTGATCTCCATCGACACAACTCGGAGCCACTACCTCATCAACCACACCGGAATCGCGGCGACCCCGACACTCAAGAACGGTGTGATCCTCCGCATCAGTCCCGACGTCATGAAGCTGCTCGGCGAGGTGACGAGCGAGCCACCCGTCGCGCTACCGATCACCATGCAGGACATCACACCCCTGTCCTCCGGTCTGTTCAGGATCAACAGCATCATGCAGCCCGGCAACTACTTCGACGGCCCCCTCATCGGTCTCGCATCAGTCTCCCGGAACCCGATCCACGGCTCCACCACGGGCGCGAACCGACCCGAAAACCTTGAGCACGCAGCCCGGTTCGCGGTCGAAGCGGCCCGCCGGTTCGGCCGGGGCGACCTCACGTTCCACGACGAGACCGAATACGCCCGGTTCGTCGATACGTACGGGTCCATGGCCCACCTGGTAGGGCGTACGTCCGAAACAGCGGACACACAGGAACAGCAGCGCCCCTGCTGAGGTCCCTCCCCACTTGATCAGTTGAGCACCCGGACTGGCCGAAGGCTCCGAGTTCGCGGGGGATTTGGGCACGGCCGGGGACTTTCCATGAGGGGCGGTGCCTGCGCTCCGGCGGCGCCCTTTGGGTCCCGGTCACCGAGGGGTGCGGCGCTCATCTGGGAGCAACGCTCCGGCTGGTCGACACCTGGGGGCCGGAGCGCGGTCGCGGAGTTGCGGAAGCGGCCGAAGCGGCTTTCCACGGTCGGCTCCCCAGCGCGCCCGGGGTGCCTGGGCACCGCTCCACAGCGCGGTTGAGTAAAGAATTCGCCATGAAATCGATTACTGACGGCATCGTTCGTACCAGAGCCCTGCGCTCCGTCCGGCAGTTATGTGTGTAGTTGGCACCATCTGCCGCCGCCGTGCCCAAATGGAGAGGCGCCTACTGCTCGAATCGAACAAGTTGCCCTCGCTGGTTTGGCTCACCGGGACGAGGTGTGATCACCTCCCTGCCGGATACTGTTGCGGCTGTCGGGATCGAATTGAGCAATCAACTTCTCCGCTCCGACGCGCGATTGAAGTCCATCCGACCCCGCGGTTTTCCGGTCACCGCCGTTGACCTCCTGCCCGAGCTGAGCCATGCCCTCCGATGAACTGCCGTATTCCGTCAAGGATGACGATGTCCGAATCATTAGCAGATCAGATACTCCAACTGCTCTTCTCGTTCCGGCGGATCGCCGGCGGCGCGGCGGATCCTTGCGCGCGGCAGCCGTGTGACGAGTGCTTCGCAATGCACCGTCCGAAGGTCGAACGATTCATGAAGGAAGGCGTGCCCATTCACTTCGTGATGCCCGCCTTCCCCGCCAAGTCCTCCAACCCTCAGAAGGTTCTCGGCAAACTCCCCGATCTTGCGGAACGTCTCTCCCTGGAATTTCTGCAGTCCTTTTGCGACTACGTACGCCACCACTACGCGCACGGGGCACAGATCACCATATGCTCCGACGGCCACGTCTTCAGCGACTTGGTCGGAGTCGATGACCAGGACGTGACGGACTACCGCACCGAACTGGACCTGCTGCTCGGCGCGACCGGCTCCGACGCGATCAACACGTACGGACTCGGCGACGCCTTCAAGAGCACCGACCATGCCGAGCAGCGCGAGCAGTTGATCCGCCGCTACGCCTTGTCCCTCGAACAGATCCGGGACCGGGCGCGACTGGATCCCGCGGCGCGGTCCATCTTCGGCGGTATCCACCGGTTCCTCTTCGAGGACCTGCTCGCCCAGAGCGAGGGCCGCAGCCGCAACAAGGTCCGCGAGGAGTGCAAGCCCCTCGCCTACCAGGTGATCCAGCGCAGCGACGCGTGGAGCGGCCTCGTCGCGGACTCCTTCCCAAACGCACTGCGGCTTTCCATCCACCCGCAGGCCGCCCACTCCCACAAGATCGGCGTCCACATGATCCGCACGCGCGACAACTGGCTCACGCCGTGGCACGGCGTGGCCCTCGACGAAGGCGACGGTGTGCGGCTTGTCAAACGCGAGGAGGCCGAGTGCCGTGGCGCGACCGTGGTCATGCGCGGCGGCCGGCCCAGCCACTTCATCGCTCCGCAAGCCGTCCACACGTCCCGACTGCTGCTTCAGGAGGCAGCCCGATGAACCACCCCTCCGTCATACCCGGCAAGCCCTTCGGCGCACTGATCGAATCGGCCGGCACCGAGCGCGAACTCGGCCTCATGGAGCCCCAGATGCTTCAGGAACTGGTGCGGAGGCACCGGGTCGTGGTGCTGCGCGGCTTCAGCCCCTTCGAGAAGAAGGAGGAACTTGTCGCCTACGCACGGCGCTGGGGACCGCTGTTGTCCTGGAACTTCGGAGACGTACTCGACCTGGAGGTGCACGGCAGCCCCAAGGACTACGTCTTCACCCCGGGACCCGTGCCCTACCACTGGGACGGCGCCTTCGCGGAGCACGTCCCCGCCCACCAGTTCTTCCAGTGCGTCAAGGCCCCCGTCGCGGGCGGCCGGACCATCTTCTGCGACACCGGCCTGGTCCTCGACGCACTGCCGGAGCCCGTCCGGCGGATCTGGCAGGGCATAAGGATCACCTACCGCAAGGACAAGACCGCGCACTACGGCGGTCACATCACCGCGGACCTGATCCAGTCGCACCCGCGCACCGGAGAGCTGATCCTGCGCTACGCCGAACCCCTCGACCCTGCCGCGTTCCTCAGCCCGCTGTTCCTGGAGGTCGAGGGGCTGCCCGACGACCTGACCCCGGAGGCGTTCTTCGCCGACATCGAAAAACGCCTGTACGACCCCGAGGTCACCTACCACCACACCTGGCAGGACGGCGACTACGTCATCACCGACAACCACGCCCTGCTGCACGGGCGTACCGCTTTCGACGCAGGCTCGGCACGCCATCTGCGCCGGGTGCATGTGCTGTGACCGCTCCGAAACCCGGAACGCGAACGGCCCTTGGGTGCAAGGCTGGTGCGTGGCCGGGCAGGGGCGCCGTCGATGACGGCGTACTGACGGCGCGGGCACACGGTCATGCTCCGCCGGGCACCCGTAACTCACTCGCACCAAGCGTCGAGTACCAACCGGTGACGCCCCGGTCGTAGTGTCATCGCTCTTCGGCCGTGGGCACCGTATGCGCGGGAAGAGGGCTCAGCGCTGCCGCTGGGGGTCTCTCGGGTGCCGGGCGGCAGGACGAACACGCCCGAGGCGCCGCTCGGAATCTCGATGTCCGCAATGAACAACCCACTGTCTGCGACGAGTTCCCAGCGGATCGCGGCCGTTCCGTAGCGGGTCTTCATCTCCGCCCAGGCCCAGGTCAATCCCCCGCCCGGGACAGGAGCGAACACGATCCTGCGGTAGCCCGGAGCCTCGGCGTCGGGTGCGAGCCCCGCGACCACGCGAAAGAGCCATGCGGCGACGGCTCCATAGGCATAGTGGTTGAAGGACATCATGGACGCGCCGTTGCCCAAGTCACCGGCGTGGATGGTGCCCGACTCGTCGATGGCGTCCCATCGCTCCCATATGGTCGTCGCTCCATGGCGGACCTGGTGCAGCCATCCCGGACATCGATCGTTCAACAGCACCTGGTACGCCCGCTCATGCTGCCCCGCAGCTGTCAGCGCCGGCAGGACGAGGGGGGTGCCCAGGAAGCCGGTGGAAACACGGCCCTCGGCGGTCCTCACCAGGTCCGCCAGTCGTTGCCCGATCTTCGTGCGCTCTTTCGCCGGCGCGATACCGAACTCCAAGGCGATGGCACAACCCGTCTGTGTGCCAAGGGCCTCGTCGGCGTATCGTGCCCATGCCGCCCTGGCCGCGGCGTCGCCCATGGCCGAGTAGTGCTCGGCATCCTGATCGCGGCCACGGATCCGTGCCATCCGGGCGAGAAGGCGAGCGCCGTGAGCGAAGTACGAAGTCGCCACGAAAGCGGTCGGTGTGGTTGCCTCGTGGGGGCTCTCCGGCGGAGCGCCGGGATCGAGCCAGTCACCGAAGTGAAACCCGCTCGACCAGATGCCGTCGCTGTCCAACTGCCGTCGGCTCCAGTCCACCCACCTCCGCATGGAGTCGTAGTGCCGCGCCAGCACATCCAGGTCACCGTACGCCTCGTACAGCGCCCAGGGCACGATCACGGCGGCGTCCGCCCACCCGGTGCTGCCGTACTCCAAGTCGCTGTCGCCCGTCAAGTGCAGCACGTCGGGCACGACGTTGGGGACGCAACCGTCGTCCCGCTGCTCGGCCGCCAGGTCCCGCAGCCAGTTGCGCAGGAACGACCGGCTGTCGAAAATGTGGCAAGCCGTCGCGGCGAAGACCTGTATGTCCCCGGTCCAGCCCAGACGCTCGTCGCGTTGCGGACAGTCGGTGGGCAGGGACAGGAAGTTGCCCCGCTGGGACCACAGGACATTGTCGAAGAGTCTGTTGATGGACTCCTCGGAGCAGCTGAAGGCGCCCGTGGAGGTGAGGTCGGAGGCTACGACGACAACCTCCACTTCGTGGATCGTCACGCCGGGATCGAAGGTGATGTCTGCGTAGCGGAAGCCGTGGAAGGTGAATGCGGGGCTGAGGACGGTGGCGCGCCCATCGGCCAGGACGTACGTGTCCGTGGAAGTGGCCCCCCTCAGGGCGGCGGTGTGGAGTTCGTCGTTCGCGTCCACCACTTCGGCGTGCCGTACCACCACCGTGGCGCCGCGACCGCCCGCCGCGGTGATGCGCAGGTATCCCGTGAGGTTCTGGCCCGCGTCGACCCGTATCCGATGCCGACGAGGCGAGAGGACAGCCGATCGGGTCTCGATCACCCGGATGGCGGGCATGGCCCGCTGCTCAAGCCCTGCCGGGAGGTCCAAGGTGACCGCCGTGTCCCACGTGCCGTCGTCGAAGCCGGGCAACTGCCAACCGTCCTGGCGTCGCCGCAGATCGATGACGCTTCCTTCGTAGAGGCCCGCCGCGGTGATCTCGCCCGTGGAGGCCCGCCAGGCGTTGTCCGTCGACACGACAAGCCGTTCCCCGTTGTCCAGAACGACTTCCAGTTGGGCGATCAGCGCGGAGGCGTCTCCGTAGACGTTGCGATGCGGCTGCCACGTGAGTGTGCCCCGGTACCAACCGTCCCCCACCGTTGCGCTGATCACGTTGGCTCCGGGTCTGAGCAGCGACGTGACGTCATAGGTGGAGTAGAGCAACCGGTGTCGATAGCTGGTCCAGCCCGGCTCCAGCAGGTCGTCGCCCACGGCCGCCCCGTTGAGCCGTGTGTCATGCACTCCGAGTGCGGTCACATACAGGCGAGCGGTTCGCCAGTTCGTGGGAATCCTGAACTCACGGCGGAACAGCTGAGCCGGCCCTGCCGTGCCGCGGCCGATGTCGGCGCCCAGTGCGACAGGGCGAGCCGACCAGTCCCGCTGATCCAGCAGCGCTGCCTCGACACGAGCGGGGCTGCTCCATGGTGTCCATCCGCGATCGGTTCGGACACGCACTCGCCACCAGCGCACCTCCCTGCTGCGTAGTGGGGGTCCCGGCATCTCGATGTCGTGGCTGCGTTCGCTCGGCACCTGGCCACTGCTGAAGACGCCCGAACGGAAGCTGTCATCGGCGGCACACTCGACTTCGTAGCATCGCTGCGCTGACAACGGATCTTCCGCGCACAGCCGCCAGGCGAGCAAGGGTGTGCTGACTCCCGTTGCGATCAGCCCGGAATCGTCAGCGGTGCGCAGTTCGACAACCCGCACGGTCGTATCCTCGCCTTCATCTTTATGTTCAGCTGGGCCGGTCGTATCCGATGCCAGTGCCGACCGGGTCTCCAGGGTGAGGGCCAAGGCGGCCGGAGTGGGGGTGCCGGATCCGCATATCGTGGTCATGGCGTGGACTGCGCAGAGCGCGGCGGACCACTCCCCCGCTCCCACCCGGGAGACGGCCGGCGTCGAGGCACGGCATCCGGACTCCGCGATGCCTGTCGAGAGGACACGCGTCACCATGATCAGGAGGTCGCGGTGATCCGGTATCGGATCGTGTCCGCCGGGCCGGGCAGGTCGAGCCGTGCGAGACCGTACAGGCCGCGGCGGCCTTCCCAGCCGGCCGGGACCACGGCGAGGCCGGCGAGGCCGCCGTCCACCCGGATCTCCACGGTCTCGTGGGCCAGGCGCAGGCGTACACCGTCGGGCAGGCGCTCGACGGCGGTGCGGGGTGCTGCGCCCGTGTCGGCCGGGTACGGGATCAACAGGGTCGGGTACGCGTCCGCACCGGGTGCCGACTCCTCGACCTCGATGCCGTTGTGGCCGTCCGTCAGCAGGCGGACGGCGATGCGGTGTCGGCGGGCGGGCAGGGTGTCGGTGGCGGGGATCGTGGTGTCCAGGACGAGCGCCCCGTGCGGCTCGGCGACCGCCGGGGCACACGGGGTGTGTCGGCGCGCGGAGAGCACCTCCAGGGGCTGTCGGCCCGGGCCTTTGCGCAGCGCCAGGCCGATGGCCGCCCTGCCGTCGCCGACGGTGGCCTGGGCCACGCCGAAGCCGAGGCTGCGGCCGGGGCCGAAGACGAGGTCGGCGATGCCGAAGGCGTCGTACGACTCGGACGGGTCGCCGTCCAGGTGGACGCTGACCGAGCCGTGGTGGGCGACCGCCCGGAAGATCGGCGCCCCTTCGATGCGTACCGCGTCGCGGGCGTCGAACGCCGGGGCCGGATCCTCAGGCCACTCGGGACCGCCGTAGCCGTCCATCAGGGCGTCGGCGAGAAAGGCGAGGGCGAGTGACGAGTAGTGGGCGTCGGCGGTGTAGGGCTCGTAGCCGACGCGCAGTGCGGGCGGCAGCAGGTTGTCGACCGGGCTGAACGGGCCGTCGGGGCGCTGGCGTCCGCCCAGGAACCGAACGGCCCGGGCGGCGGCGGTGCGGGCGGCCCGTGCCAGGTCCGGATTGCCGCCGTCGCCTGAGAACCAGCCGGCGGCCAGGGTGAAGAAGGCCGCTTGCTGGCCGACGGTCCAGCTCTGTCCGGTGCTGCGGTGCGCGGAGGCCATCGAGCCGTCGGAGAGTTGCATGTCGAGCGAGCGGAGCAGTCCGGTCTCCAGCAGCCGGACAAGGGCGGGTCGCTGCGCGCCGTCGTAGCCGTCGGTGAGGATTCCGGCGAGGTGGAGGCGGGTGAACAGGTCGTAGGAGTTGGGGAGTCCGGGTTCGGCGTAGAAGCCGAGTTCGAGGTCGATGAGTTCCTCGAAGAACACCGCGATCAGCCGGTCGATGTCCTCGCGGGTGTACCCGGACAGGCGCTCGCGGTAGCGGATCCATTCGCCGCGCAGCCACACCGCGGCCCAGTTGAACGGCGGGCGGAACTTGAACGACTTCTCCGGGTCCACGGCTGAGACCTGGTCCCGAAGCGCGCGGACAGTCTCGGCGTCCGCGCCGATGCGAGGCAGTATGCGGAGGGTCTTCAGGATCGGCGGCCAGGTGAAGTCACGGTGGTTGACGCGGTCGGTGACACTGCCGGTGGTGCGGTCGAAGCCGGATGCGAAGGCGGGGAGTTCAGGGTTGCCGGTGTGGGTGAGCGCGGCGGTGATGCCGCGGACAGCTCGGTCGAGACGGTGCGGCCGCTCTTCCGTCGGGCCGAGCAGGGCGAGGACGGCGTTGCCGTACGCGTGATAGGCGGTGCCGTACTGGGTGGGTTCGCCGAAGCAGGGGTCGTGGAGCTCGCCGGACTCCTGGAGGTGGTCACGGAAGCTGTCCACGCCGGTGGTGAGGATGTCCAGGGCGGTGTCGCGTCGGGTTGCCACGTGTGTCAGTGCTCCAATCAGGGCTGTGTCAGACATCCCGTGGTGGGATCAAATGGTGGCGCCGGTGCCCAGCGAGCCCGGCGGTGATCTGTGGCCTCGAAAGGGTCACCTGCCGACCGCCGTGCTCGCACGCTGCGACGACCCCCGGACCACCAGTTCCGGCCGCATGACCAGGTGCTCGTGTTCATGTGTCAGGGACACAGCGGTTTCGCGTAGCAGCATACGGACGGCCTGTCGGCCCATCTCCGCCACCGGCCGCCGCACCGTCGTCAGCGGAACGACGGCTGACGCTCCGTGCGCCCCGTCATCGAATCCGATCACGGCCACGTCATCGGGCACCCTGAGGCCGGCATGGTACAGAGCCTGCAACACACCCGACGCGAGGGCAACATCGGCACAGACGACGGCGGTCGGGCGACGGGGGCCGGCCAGCATTCCGTCCGCCGCCTGCCTGCCGGCCTCACAGGTAAGGGCCTCGGCCCGCACCGTCAGCGAGCCCGCTCCTGTGGCTCCGGTCGCGCGATACGCCTGGGTCATGGCCTGTAGGCGGTGCTCGGAACGGCGCGACGCGGGGCCGTCGACATACGCGATGGTCCGGTGCCCTCGTTCGAGGAGATGCCGAACCGCGTCGGACGCTCCGGCGGCGTCGTCGATCCGCAGGGAACACGCGCCGTCCCGCGGATCGTGGTCGTCGACGATCACCGAGGGAAGGCCGCGTTCGTGCAGGGTCTTCACCGCGTGATCGGTTCGATCGCCCGCCACCAGCACGACGCCGTGGACTCGCTGAGCCGCCAGGAAGTTCACGTAGCGTGTTGGTTCCGCGTGCTCCTGACGACCCGAGTGAATCAGCACGCCGAGGCCCAGGCCGGTTGCTTCCTGTTCGGCTCCGCGGATCAGTTCGACGCCCGACGGGGCGGCCGTCTCCGGCAGCATGACGGCGATGACAGGGGCGGACAGCCCGCGCAACTGTCGCGCTCCTTCCGTGCGTACGAATTCCAGCGTGTCGATCGCGTCCTGTACGCGCGTCCGGGTGGCGGCGGCCACGATGCCCGGGCGGTTCAGGACATTGGAAACGGTGGCGATGGACACACCGGCTTCCCGTGCGACGTCCCGGATGGTCACCCTGCGCTGCATGGCGTTCTCATGCCTGAATGGTGAGGCCCTGCGGGGTGATCGGGCTGATCGGCGGCAGGCCGGAGCAGTAGCGCTCAAGTTCGGTCAGTGCCGCCTGGGCCATCTTGCGGGTCTCCGGACCCTGGGAGCCTGCGATGTGCGGAGTGATGAGTACATTGGGAAGGTCGTAGAGCGGTGAGTGCGCAGGCAGCGGCTCGGGGTCGGTGACGTCGAGAATGGCATCCAACCGCCCGGCGACGCAGGCGCGTTCCAGTGCCGCTGTGTCGACCAGCATGCCCCGGGCGGTGTTGATCAGCGTGGCGTGGGGTGGGAGGGCGGCCAGTTCGGCTTCGCCGATCATGTGCCGGGTCTCGGGCAGCGCCGGCGCGTGCAGGGACAGTATCTCCGCTTGCGGCAACGCCTCGGCCAGTTCGGCGGGTTGAGCCCCTGCCGCGATCACCTCGGCCGGATCCGCATGGGGATCGACCACCAGGATCGGCCCGTCGTACAGCATGCGCAGCTGGGCGACCACTCCGCGTCCGATGCGAGAGAAGCCCACGATCACCACCGTGCGATCGAGCCCGCTCAGCACACCCCAGCGCTCGCGGTAAGAGTGGTCGTCACGGAACCGGCGCGCGTCCTGGGCCAGGAACGGCACCTTCTTGAATGCCCAGAGCACCGCGGCGACCGTGTAGAGCGCCACCGGCGCGGCGTTCACCCCGGCCGCATGGGTGACCAGGATCCCGCGTTCGAACACCGGCGCTCGGACGAGACCTCGCACGCTGCCCGCGGCGTGGAAGACGGCACGCAGTCGGGGCGCCGCCTGAAGCACGCCCTCGTCGAGCGGCGGGCATCCCCAGGAGGTGACCAGCACGTCCACCTCGCCGAGCCGGGCCCGGGCCTCGGGTGAACTCAGCTCGTCCACCATGATCGGTTCGTCCAGGGTGGCCAGCCCACGTAGCCGCGCCAACTCGGCCTCGCCGAACTGGGTTCGCAGGGTTTCGGGTGCCATGGCCAACAGCGCCCTCGGATGTGGAGAGGTCGAGTGGGGCACGTTGTCGTGCTGATGAGCTGGGTTCATCGCTGTCTCCGTCGAACTGGTGTGATGGCCCTGGCAGGGCGCGGGACATGGGGCCGGACCGGACCGCCTTCCTGCCCCGTCGACCTGCGCGGCCGTTGACCCGGCGAGCCCCTGCGAGCCATCACCGCGGACCGAGCCCTACATGCGGACGCGACCACCGGGCAACTGGTGGGCACGGGCTCGGCCGGCGGGGAGGAAGAGCCGGGCCGCAGGGGATGTGAGTCAGCGGCGGGCGCCGAACACCCGGCGAATCTGCTCCAGATGACCGTACCCGTGGACGGTGTCGGGCTCCAGATACGTGCCTTCGGTCCACTCGTTCCAGGCGTTGACGGTCACCAACGGAGTCCCGGTCTTCTCGACGTACGACCGCACCCTTTCAAGCGCTCGTCCGAACTGTTCCGGCGTGCAGTCCGAGATGATGTTGGTGTGAGGATAGCCGAGGGCGGGGTTGTACCGGTCTGACTGCACGGTGCGCGGTGACGGGTCCCACCCGACCGTCACGTTGGCGTAGTACGGCTGGTCGAACTTGGCCGCGAGCGCCTCCCATCCCTTCTCCGCCTGCTCCAGCACATCGGAGTACGGGGTGAGCAAGGTCGGCAGCGGATGGTGATGCACCCAGACGTACGACGTCACACTGTCGAAACCAAGACGATTCAGCAGGGCGGCTTCGTCGAGCGTCATGCCGTCCTGCGGCAGGACCGGCTGGTCGCGCGCGACGGCATTGAGGTGGATGCCACCGTGCCCGGCCCGCTCAGCGCGCGAACGCAGATCGTCCAGCGCGGCTCTCGTGGCGTCGATGCCACCGAGGCCGTCCAGGAGAGTGGGGAGGTCGTAGATGGACAAGTAGGGGCGGTCATCGATGTGCAGGTACGCCGGATGGTTGACGTACCGCTCCAGTAGGTAGTCTGTGGCGGCCTGGAACTGGGCCGCGTCGACGCTGCCCGACTCCAACTGGGTGGCGCTCGTCCCGGACTTCCACGGGTGGATGTTGGTCCAGTGATGGTTCGCCCACATGACAGCGAACTTCATGTCGCGGGTGGTCGCGGCAGGCATGAACGCCTTCTCCAGCGGGCGCTCCAGGTAGGGACGTCCGCCGTACCAGTACCAATCGAAGATGAAGGCGTCGACCCCGTGCCCGGTGGCCATCTCGATCTTGTCGGCCATGACGGCCGGATCAGCCTCGTCCTCGTAGCCGCGCAGGGGGACACGGGGCTGTACATGCCCCTCGAACCGCGGGGTGGCCTTCTTCGACACCTCCCACTCCGTCCAGCCCTCGCCGTGCCACTGCTCGTTCCTCGGGTCCACGTGGTAGTTGGGGAAGTAGTAGGCCGCGATCATCAGCTCACGCCCGCTCATGCGCAGCACCCCCACGCGTACGAGAGCGACCGGAAGCTGTTGTCTGGACACCGTTGCTCGATCATGACGGCGACTGTATTGAAGAGTCGGGCCCAAGCTGTGCGGTCGGGATTGAGGGATAGCAGGACAGAATTGACCTGCGGATGCGTGACCACCCACGCGTGCCGCGTGCGCCGGCCGACAGGACGTCGGCCGGCCCACGCGCGGTTTCATCGAGGCTCACTTCGTCGTGTTCGCCGCGTACTCCTCGGCATACTCCTGGGCGGACTTGTCGCCACCGCCGGATTTGAACTTCTTGACGGCCGAGTCCCACGCGCTGATGGGCTGCCGACCGGAGATGATTCCGGCGATGGCATCGTTGATCTCCTGACGGATTGTGGCACCGCGCGTCGTCCAGGTCGCCGAGCGCAGACCCTTCGAGGGGTCGTCGACCATCTTGGGGCAGACCTTCTGCTCCCACTCGTACAGGGACCGGACGCCGGCTTGCGCACCGGGAACGTAGAGCACCTGCGGGGCGTCGCACAGGTAGTAGAAGGGCAGGTTCGTGATGTTCTCGGTGTTGCCTAGCTCGGTCGGCGTCGGATCCCCGTCCTTGCCGAACGTGAAGTGGACGCCCTCCACGCCGTAGTGCATCAACTGGTACTCCTCCGTGCCGAACGGTGCGGCGAGGTGGTCCAGGACCCGCAGCACCGTCTTGACCTTCGACTTCGGCAGTTTCTTGTTGATGACGGTGTAGCCGGCGAGGCCGGGGCTGGACCAGGCACTCGGGGTGATTCCTTCGGGTACGTACGGGACCATGGGCACAGCCTCGAAGTCCTGCACCAGCTTGAGCGTGGTCAGGTACGCGCTGAAGCTGTCCATGTACGACTGCACCGTGCCGTTGTAGAAGCGCGTCTTGAGGTCGACCGCCGAGATCGAAGGAGAGTCCGGGAAGTACACACGTTCCTTCCACAGCGTCCTCAGGTAGGAGAGCATCTCCGTGAAGTGATCGCTCTCATAGTAGGACGTGAACTTGCCGTCCGCTGCGGACCACGTGTTGGGTATTCCGTGGGACTGCGCGTGCGCGATCCAGCCGAACGGCCACTCCTTCGACGCGCCGGTCCCGTACTTCCTTCCGCGTGTGAGCGAGGCGAGGGTGTGAGTGAAGTCGTCACGTCTGAGGCCGTCGCCCGTGTATCCCTGCTGCTTGAATTCCGTACCGTTGATCCACAACGCGGCGCTGGGCCTGGGGCGTTGGATCGGAATCCCGTAGATGCCGCCGTGGAACCGGCCCACCGCCTGCCACGAGGCTGTCGGGAGGTTGGCCAGATTCGGGTAGTCCTTGATGGCATCCCCGGACAGGAACTCCGAGAGGTTCGTCATGGTCTTGAGGACGAACTCTTCTTCGTGAGCGACGGTGTTGCTGACGATATTGAGGATGTCGGGCAGGTCGTTGCCCGCCATGACGGTGGACAGCTTGCTCTGGAAGTCCGCGGCCGGCACCGGCGTGAAGTCGATCTTCACTCCGAGTGCCTTCTCCATGGCCTGCCAGTACCGGTTCTGGCCCTCGGGTCTCGGTACGACCCCGAACGTGACCGTCATGACCTTGAGCGTGGAGCCGTCGCCCGGGACGTCGGAGGTGCCCTTGGTCAGCTTGGACGGATACGACAGATAGGCGTCCTGCACTCCCGTTTGCGGATGGCCCTTGAGCTCCGGCGTGGGCCCGGTCTTCGGGATGTAGCTCGGCCAAGGCGCGAGATCGACGCCCCGGTTGGAGATGTCGCCGGCCGAGCCGGAACCGCTGCAGGCGGTCAGCAACGAGGGGGCGGCCACCGCGGCGGAGGCTACTCCGATGGAACGCAGCAGGGAGCGGCGTGAGATGTCTGGCACGGAAGTGTTTCCTTTCGGGACGAGCATCGCGCTGCGGCATACGGGCAGCACGGCGCGCTCGCTGACGGGGATGACTACGGCGAGAGCGGAGGACGGTGCTCGCTCCGCGCGCGGGGGGATGGGGCCCGGTTGGCTCTCGCCGGCCCGGGATCAGCTCTTGATGGCGCCGGTGAGTACGCCCCTGGCGAAGTACTTCTGCAGGAACGGGTAGGCGAGGAGGATCGGGACGGTCGCCACGACCAGCACGGCCATCTGGATCGTCTGCGGGGCGGACATCGCGGAGTCGCCCGCCCCGGTCGAATCGCCCAGCTGGGCGCCGCTCAGCACATAGGTACGCAGGACCTGCTGGAGCGGCCAGTGGTCGTCGCTCAGATAGATGGATGCCTGGAACCAGGAGTTCCAGTAGGCGACCGCGTAGAAGAGGGCGACCACGGCGAGTGCCGCCTTGGACAACGGCAGCACCACGGAGAGCAGAATCCGGAAGGTGCCTGCGCCGTCGAGCCGGGCGGCTTCGTAGAGTTCCTCCGGGATGGACTGGAAGAAGCCGCGGAGAACCACCAGGTTGAAGACGCTGATGAGCATCGGCGCGATGAGCGCGAGGTAGTTGTCCAGCAGTCCCAGGCTCTTGACCATCAGATAGGTGGGGATCATTCCCGGCGGAAACAGGAAGGTGAACAGCACCAGCAGCAACACCGGCTTGCCCCCGAACACCTTCGGCCGGGCCAGGGCGTAGGCCAGCATGACGGTGCAGGCCATGCTGGCGGCCGTGCCGACGAGCGTCACACCGATGCTCACCCAGAGGGCGTGCGTCACCACGGAGCCGCTGAAGATGTCCCGGTACGCGTCCAGGGTCGGGTTCTCGGGCCACAGCACCCAGCCGCCGTTGTCGATGACCTCTTTGGGGGAGGCAAGGGAGGTCGCGATCACCACCAGGAAGGGCGTCAGTACGAGGACGGCGATCACGGCCAGAGCGATCGCCTTGGCGGCCAAGGTGATCCTGCGGGGCTTCTCCATCCACGCCGGACGGACCTGCCGGTCGGTTCCGCGTGCGGTGCGGGCCCCGAGGACGGCGCTCATTTGTACACTCCTTGCTCTCCGAGGCGGTGCGCGACCTTGTTGGCGGTGAAGACCAGGACCGCCCCCACCACTCCCTTGAAGAGCCCGGCCGCGACGCCGTAGCCGAAGTTGCCGCCGATGATGCCCTTGTAGTAGACGAAGGTGTCGATGATCTCGGCAGCATGAGGTCCCACCGCGTCACGCTGCAGCAGGATCTGCTCGAAGCCGACAGACAGGATGTCGCCGATCCGCATGACCAGCAGCAGAAGAACTATGGGGCGGATGGCCGGCAGGGTGATGTGCCAGAACCGCCGCCAAGGCCCTGCCCCGTCGATCGCAGAAGCCTCATAGAGCTGGTCGTCGACCTGGGTGAGAGCGGCCAGGAAGATGATGGTGCCCCAGCCGCAGTCCTTCCAGATCACCTCAAGGACGGTGAGCGGCTTGAAGAGATCGGGATCGCCGATGATGTCGACGGTGTGCAAACCCGCCCCGGAGAGCGCCGAGTTGAGGACACCGGTGGCGCCGAGTATCTGCTGGGCCATGGCGACCACGATCACCCAGGACATGAAATGGGGCAGGTAGACGATCGATTGGACGGCTCGTCGCAGCGTGTTCGATGTGAGACTGTGCAACAGCAGCGCCAAAGCCAGCGGTGCCGGGAAGAAGAACACCAGTTGCAG
Source organism: Streptomyces diversicolor (assembly GCF_057537855.1). Taxonomy (NCBI): domain Bacteria; kingdom Bacillati; phylum Actinomycetota; class Actinomycetes; order Kitasatosporales; family Streptomycetaceae; genus Streptomyces; species Streptomyces diversicolor. The sequence goes on along the minus strand of NZ_BAAJXA010000020.1, from coordinate 117,005 downwards.
GAAGGCTATCTCCACGGTGTTGAGGGCAGCTCCCCAGAAATCGGGGTCCCCGAACAGGTCCGTGAAGTTTCTGAATCCCACCCAAGGGCTGCCCGAGAACCCGTTGAAAGGTATGTAGTCCTTGAAGGCGATGATGTTCCCAAAGAACACACCGTAGTGAAAGACCAGGAAGTACACTACTCCCGGCACCATGAGCAGCAGGAACGCGCGGTCTCGCCAGATTCGGCGCAACGCCCGCGAGGCAGGGCGTTTTCGTCGCGGCGGTGGGCTCTGGACCGTACCCGGCTCCTCAGGCACGGCGGCGACCTCGCTGATGCTCACCACGGTTCGACCTGTCTTTCTCGGGAGGGCGACCGGTGAAGACCCCCGGGATCTCCAGCCGGCCGCAATTCATGTCGGTGACACTTGGCGCGTGTGTGATTGTTCGGGGTGGGGGAACGCCGGGTCCCCGCCATTCAACCCGAACAACTCGGCCACATCACAGAGTGGAGGTTGTTCACCAGTACGTAGTGGTACAGACTCACGGCGGTGACGCTAGTCACCGACAATGCGGCCCACCATGGCGGGGATTGAGCAAAAGTAGGACGAAATTGCCCGTCCGTCAGAGTGGGGCATCATGACTCGCTCCGGTATGAATCACTCTGCGGTGGGGAGATGTTGAGGACACACCGAGCGGCATGTGCGGCAGGCGGGCGGCACTGGAACCCCCTTCCAGGAACCGGCTGACGGTGTCAGGACTCCCGGTGCCTGGTCTCACGACGGTCTGCGCGACGAGCGCGTCGAAGTCGTCGTCGAGCGGCTCGGCTTGGGCGCATGTTCCGCGGGGCGCCCGGCCACCGTCGTCTCCGCGACTTGTCGCCGACCGGCACACCGTCCGGGACGACGACATGCGGGTGGGGCCGGAGCCTGCCGCGCACGACCGTGGCACCGCTCCTGCGCGGCGCCCGCGCATGCCAAGCCGCCGGAAGTTGTCGGCCGGACACCGTTGCGCGATCCCGACGGCGACTGTATTGAAGAGTCGAGCCGAAACTGTGCGGCGTGGCCTGAGGAAAGCAGGACAGAATTGACCAGCGAACGAAGGAAGCCACGCTACGAGCGCGCCACCGTGTTCAACCCGGACGGTCTGCCGGTCTGGGCGGACCGCCACCGTCTCGATGCCGACGTGGCGGCGCACGACCATGACTTCTTCGAGATCGCGCTCGTCACCCAGGGCCACGGTGTCCATATCGCAGCCGACGGCGACCACTCCATCGGTCCAGGAAGTGTCATCGTGATGCCGCCCAACCAATGGCACGCCTACGGTGAGTGCGAAGATCTCACGGTCTTCGACAGCTTCATCACTCCTGAACTGCTCGACACCACCCTGTCCTTCCTCGATGACGAGCTGCCGCTCATGCGGGCAGTGAACTCGACGAGTCTGCCGGTGCCACAGCGTGTCCAGCTTCCGCCCCGTGACGTGAGCCTGGCGATCGGTGAGCTGCACAGCATGACCGATATGACCGCACAGCGCTCGCGTATGCAAATCGTCGGGCACCTACTGATCTACCTCGACATCCTCAACCGTGCCTGGTCCGGCGAACACGCCATGCACCGACGGACACTCGCCCCGCTCCATCCAGGTGTGTCGCGGGCCGTGGAACTGCTGGAAGCGGACCCGGGATACCCCTGGACTCTTGCCGAGCTGGCCGGGGAGGCGTCTACGGAGCGCACCTACTTGGTGCGTCTGTTCCAACGCGACCTGGGAATCCCGCCCATCGCCTACCTCAACCGGTTGCGCGAGCAGTACGCGGCCCGGCTCCTCGTGCAGACCGACCAGCCGATCGCTCAGATCGGGGCACGACTCGGTTGGGAGGACGCCGCGTACTTCGCCCGCCGGTTCAAGTCGGCCTACGGCCTCAGCCCCTCCGCGTACCGAAAACGTGCCCACACTGGTGAGACCCGCTATCACTCCACGGCGGTCCCCGAACCCCGACTGCCCGTCAGCGGTGCACGCTTCGACGTAAGGCCGGTCAGCTAGTGCTGTGACCGCATGGTCGCCTCGGGCGCCAGGATCAGCGGCGGACTTCGCCGCGCCCGATCGGCGCCGCATCCCGAAAAGCAGTGGCCGCGCGGGCTCGGGGCCACGTACGTTCGCCTCCATGGCTGACGCAGCTTTCGGGCATCCGCGCCTCGCCGCGATCTACGACCTACTCGATCCGGACCGCAGCGACCTCGGCGCGTATCTCGCGATGGCGGAGGAGTTCGGGGCGCGGTCCGTGCTGGACATCGGGTGCGGTACGGGCGTGTTCGCGTTGCTGCTCGCCGAGCGCGGGATTACGGTCACCGGGATCGATCCCGCGCGGGCGTCGGTCGATGTCGCGCGTGGCAAGCCGGGCGCGGACCGGGTGCGCTGGCTCGACGGCGACGCGGGGGACCTGCCGCCCATGCGGATCGACCTGGTGACGATGACCGGGAACGTCGCCCAGGCGATCGCCGATCCGCAGGCGTGGCGTACCACGCTGCGCGGCGCGTACGAGGCACTGCGGCCCGGCGGGCGGCTTGTCTTCGAGACGCGCGATCCGGCGCAGCGCGTGTGGGAGGAGTGGGCGGAGTGGACGCCCGAGACCACGTACCGCACGACGGACGTCCCGGGCGTCGGCCACGTCGAGACCTGGGCCGAGCTGACGGACGTGAGCCTGCCACTGGTGAGCTTCCGGGGTACACACGTGTTCGCCGCGGACGGGGACGTGCTGACCTCGGAATCGACACTCCGCTTCCGCGAACGTGCGGAGATCGAGCGGGACTTGCACGAGCACGGCTTCGTCGTCGAGGACGTACGCGACGCACCCGACCGGCCGGGCAGTGAGTTCGTGTTCGTGGCACGGCGCGGTACCGCGGGGCCCGTCCCTCCCGGCATGCGAGCCCGGGTCCGAGATACGGGGCATGCTTCGGGCTGATGCGGACGGAGATCATGGTCGGGGGGCCGAGGATGTCCTTCGCCCGGTCGAGACAGTCAGCCGTCCCCCCTCACCCGGGCCCCGTCACGCTGATGCCCCGGATCCGCACCCGCCGACCGAGCCGATGTGCCGCGCTGTCGGTCAGCCGCACACTCGCGCAGGCAGCATGAGTCATCAGATGCTGAACGGGACCATTCAGCGGAGCGTGATGATGTTGCCCGTAACGAGCGCGGCATCGTCGGAGGTGAGAAACACGATGGCCTTGGCAACGTCAGGCGGCGCCGCGATGTGGAAATGTGTGCTGCTCGATGCGACGAACTGGCGGACCTCATCCGTGACCCACCCGGTGTCGGTCACCGGCGGGTGCACGACGTTCGCGGTAATGCCGAGGCCGGCCAACTCCGCGGCGGCGGACAGAGTGTAGTTGGCCTGAGCGGCCTTCGCGGCACCGTAGGAGACCTCACCGGGGAAGCCGAGGTCTCCGCCCGAGGTCAGGCCGACGATACGCCCCCAGGTCGCCCCACGATCGCGGTGACGCCGAGCCAGCTCGCCGATCAACAGCGCCGGGGCCATCGCGTCGACGGCGAACTGCCGGGACCATGTCTCGGCGGTGACCGGGCGCAACGGCCGACCGAACCGGTCGGCCGGCCGGGGAGCGAAGGAGTCCTGGACCCAGCCGGACGCGTTGTTGATCAGGATGTCGACCGCACCCAGGCGCTGCTCAGCTGCATCGAAGACGGCCGCAGGGGCCGTCGGGTCGCTCAGATCCGCTTCGAGAGCCTCGGCTCGGCCTCCCGCCTTGCGGATCCCTTCGGCCACTTCCTCGCCGGTGGCGGACCGCGCATGCCGGTAGCCGTCCGTGGCCTCCTCGTCGGAGCCGCGCAGGTAGGTGCAGAGCACGGCCACACCGCGAGCGGCGAGAGCCGTTGCCACCGCGGCTCCGATTCCATGGTTGGCGCCGGTCACGATGGCCACGTGATTCATCTGCGATGTCTTGGGCATGGCGAAGTACTAGCAGAGCGGGAGCACATCGCGACACAGGTTATTTCTGACGTGCCGCCGGCACGGTCCCGACCGCGCTGCGGGAGCGCCGGCTGCGATGGCTTCGCGGGTAGCGGCCAGGGCACGGGCAACGTCGAGCAGCCGGTACGCCTGCGCGGGAGACGCCGAACCCCGGTCGCAGTACGGCGCCCAGGTGCTGCACCCAAGCGGGAGCCACGCCCGGGCGGCAAGCACCCGCCACGAAGCGCCGGATCCTCCCTCGTCTCCCCCCACCCGGCCGTCGTCCTCCAGCGTGCGTCAGGCTGAGCGGCGGCAACGGCGGTTCGGCGGCATCGTAGAGGTGATTGCGCGCTCAGTCCGTCCCTGAAGAGGTTCCGGACAGTGCCGACAGGAGAAGTCCGGTGAGGTCTTGTCGTCGTTGCTTGCCGAGCGTGCGTTCCAGGGCGGCGTCCACTTCGGCGTAGGCATCGCGGCCCGCTCGCAGGAGTTCCTGGCCGGTTTCTGTGACGTGGAGTTCCGCGGTGCGGCCTCGTCCGGGGTCGGTGCGGCGCTCTACGGCACCGCGCTCTTCCAGTTGCCGGACGGTGGCTTGGGCGCTCTGTGCGGTGATGCCCGCCCTGCGGCCCAGTTCGCTGTAGGACATGCCCGGTTCCCGCAACAGGTGGCCGAGGGCCGAGAGATGGCGCAGCGTGTAACCGGTCGGCTTGAGCGCCCGTTCGACGTCCTGCCGTGTTCGCCGTCCCAGGGCGGCGAGCAGGAAGGCGGTGCTGGTGGGCGGGGGCTGGGCGGTCACGACGTTTCGCTCCTCCTCGGAAAGTTTCAGTTTGACTTTAACCGGAGTCCCAGGCAGTCTCCAGTTCCAGCGGGCGCGGCGCAGGACCGGACCTGAGTTTCAGGCCAGCTGAAACATGCGTGGAGTGCGGGACTGTTCCCGAGCGACAACACCCAAGGACGATCACCACAGATGCCTGGTGATCCGGATGAAGTGAGATGACGGAGATGAGGCTTCTCGTGGCCGGCGCCAACGGCGGCCTGGGCAGGCAGGTGGTCACCCACTCGCGGGAGAGCCACGTGTCTCGGGCCACCGCACCTACGCCCGGGCCAAGCTCGCCGCCGGAGTACTGCTGCGCGAGTTCCACCGCCGCAACCCGGGCGTGGACGCCGGCGACTTCCACCCCGGCACCATGGCCACGGACTTCGGCCGGTACATGGGCCGCACCGGCAGCCTCCTGAAGACCGTCGCCCGCCCGTTCATCGGCACCCCTCGTCAAGGCGCCGAACGGCTGGCCGACCTGGCCGCCCGCCAACAGGCCCTGGTCGGCGCCTACTTCGTCCACACCCGCCGCGCCAAGGGTTCCGCCCAGCTCCACAGCCAGGAGCTCGGCACGGCCCTGTGGGATGCCGCCGACCGCGCGACCGCCGCATAGCGGCACACCGCAAGCGGCTGCCTGGCTCAATGCCAGTACCCCGGATGGCGGAGCGACCGTCCGTGACCAATTCCTCTTTCTCCCTGTCACTGTGCAAGGGCCGCGCCACAGAGCCACCGGGCCGCTCGTCGGATCGCACCCCACGCGCATGCAGCATGCGCGCCTGCCGGAGCCGGTGACCGACCTCGGTCACGCCCGCCCCAAGTACCGGCCGCCCGTCGAGGGCGGGGTCGGTCGCCGCGGCGACCGACGAGCGGGCTCCCTGCGGCGGCGTCCCGGACGTCGTGCGCTGGAAGGCCGTGTGGGTGGTGAGCCAGTGCTGCTTGCGGTGTCAGCACCCCGTGTCACGAAGTGATGAGGGGTCCGCCGGCGGTGCGCCAGTCGATGAGGCCGCGGCTCATGTTGACCGCGTCGAAGCCGTTCTCCACCAGCAGGTTCGCCGCACCGGCGGAGCGGATACCGCCGGTGCAGAAGGTGATGAGCAGGCGGTCGTCGGGCAGCTCCAGGCAGCGTTCGGGCAGCACTTCGAGCGGCATGTGCACGGCGCCGGGGATGTGCACACGGTTCCACTCGAACGCGCGGCGGACATCCACGACGAGCGCGCCGTCCGCGACGAGGCGAACCGCCTCGGCGGCGGTGACGGCCGGTGGCCGTCGGAAGTAGTGCCGGAGACTCATGCGCTCCACGCCTCCCGTCTTATGCGGTCACCGTGACCGGGCTGGGGTGGGACGGTCACGGCACCTCACCCGGTCACGAAGGTTTCAGCCTAACTGTAACTCATGCATGGGGCGCCGTGCCGGGGGCCGCAGGACGCAGAGAGTCGGGCTTGCGCGTGTTCCAGATGCCCGAGCGGCGCAGCGACTGCGGGCAGTGGCGGTAGATCTCGTCGATCTCCAGGACGAGGGCGAGCACGGGCGGGCGGTCGCTCTCGGTCATGGCGTCGAAGAACGGGGCGTCGGTGAGAATGCGGGCCCGTCCGTTGACGCGCAGTACCTCATTGCCACCGGGGATCAGATACAGCAGGCCGGCGTGCGGGTTGTCGAGGATGTTGTGGAAGCTGTCGCCGCGCCGGTTGCCCGGCCGGTCGGGCAGGGCGAGCGTGCCGGAGTCGACGACGTGTGTGAATCCCGGCGCGCCCCCACGCGGAGAGACATCGCAGTCGCCCCGGGAATCGGAGGTGGCCAGCAGGCAGAACGGCGAACGGGTCAGGACGGCCAGGTCCTTGTCGGTGAGCCGGTCGTGGACCTTCTCGATCACCGCGGGTCCGGGCTCGCCCAGCAGAGCGCGCAGTTCGGCGCGTGAGCCCAGTTCGACCCAGCCCTCCTCGGTCATGGCGTCCGGCCCGTTCCCGGAGGTGTCGATCGTCTGCGGCAAGGCCGACTCCCATGGGGTGCGTCGAGCGGGTGGGTGCACGGAGAACACTAGCTGATGTTAGGTTTGCCTTACCTTACAAACCGGAGGCGGTCGATCCGGTGAGTTCGTCTGCCGTTCTACCCGTCTTGAGGAACCCGTACATGCGCCTTCTTCCCGCCCGGCAGCGCCCGTTCCGGCGCGCGACCCGCCGGTGAACGCGCCCGCCGCCACACGGGAGGACCGGACTTCGGTCACACGTGTCGGCCCCCGGCATCGCGGGTCGGCCCTCACGATGGGCCTCTGTCTCCTGGCCGTCCTGCTCCTCGCGGCCACCGCGCTCAGCCTCGCCGTCGGGTCGGGCGACGTCTCCCCGCACGACGTCGTCCACGGCGTCCTGGACCCGGACCGCTCCGTGCGCGGCCAACTCGTCGTCCAGGAAGTCCGGATACCCCGCACCCTGGCAGGTCTGCTGGCCGGCGCCGCCCTCGGTCTCGCCGGCACCGTCATGCAGGGCGTGACCCGCAACCCGCTGGCCGATCCCGGGCTGCTCGGCATCAACGCGGGCGCGGCGGTCGCCGTGGTCTTCGCGATGAGCGTGCTGTCCCTCACCGAACCCGCCCAGTACATCTGGTTCGGCTTCCTCGGCGCCTGCCTGGCGGCCGGACTCGTCTACGGCGTCGCCGGCCTCGGACGCGAAGGGGCGACGCCGGTCAAACTCGCCCTCGCCGGCGCCGCCGCCACCGCGCTGCTCGTCTCCGCCACCGACACCATGCTGCTGTCCGACAGCCAGACCTACGACCAGTACCGCTTCTGGCAGGTCGGCGCCCTCGACGGCCGCGATCTGGACGTGCTCCTCCAGGCGGTGCCCTTCGTGGCCGTCGGCGGCGTGCTCGCCCTCGCGCTCGGGCCGCGGCTCAACAGCCTGGCGCTCGGTGACGACATCGCGCGGGCCCTGGGCCAACGGGTCGCCGTGGCACGCCTCGTCGGCGCGGCGAGCGTCGTGCTGCTGTGCGGGGCGTCGACCGCCGTCGCGGGGCCCATCGGGTTCGTCGGCCTGGCGGTCCCGCACGCCGTGCGGATGATCACCGGCCCCGACCACCGCTGGATCCTGCCCTACAGCGCGCTGCTCGCCCCCGTCCTGCTGCTGGTCGCCGACGTCGTCGGACGCGTGGTCGCCCGCCCCGGTGAGATCCAGGTGGGCGTGGTCACCGCGGCCGTGGGCTGTGTGCCCTTCATCGTCCTGGTCCGCCGACGCGGGAAGGCCGACCTGTGAACGCGTCGACGGCCGGGGCCGCCGCGCGGCTCGGTCGGCTCCGCCGCGCCGGCCGCATCCGCTTCGGTGCCGTCTGCCTCGCCCTGGCGCTCACCGCGCTGGCCGCGCTGCTGCTGTCGCTCATGGTCGGCGACATCGATGTCCCGCCGGCCGACGTACTGGCCGTCCTCACGGGCGGCGGCGACCCGGGCAGCCGGTTCGTGGTGCACGAACTCCGGCTGCCGCGCGCCCTGTTGGCCCTCGTCGTCGGCTGCTGCTTCGGCCTGTCGGGCGCCGTCTTCCAGGCGCTGCTGCGCAACCCACTGGCCAGCCCCGACGTCATCGGCGTCAGCGCAGGCGCGAGCGCCGCGGCCGTCCTGGTGTCCATGGCGTTCGGGCTCAGCGGCCTGGCCCTGTCCGGCGGGGCCCTGGCGGGCGCCCTGCTGGCCGGAACCGCGATCTACCTGCTGGCCTGGCGGCGCGGGGTCGGCGGCGGGAGGTTCGTGCTCATCGGCATCGGCGTCGGCACCGGACTGATCAGCCTGCGCTCCTATCTGATGACACGGGCGGAGGTCACCGAGGCCCAGAACGCGTTCGTGTGGCTGACCGGCAGTCTCAACGGCCGCTCGTGGCCCCACTTCTGGCCGCTGCTCGGCTGTGCCGTGCTTCTGGTCCCGCTCACCCTCGTCGCCTCCCACGGGCTGGCGGCGCTGCAACTCGGCGACGAGGCGGCCGGCGGGCTCGGTGCCCGGGTCGAACGCAGCCGCCTCGCCCTGCTGGCCAGTGCCACCGCCCTCGTGGGCGTCGCCACCGCGGCGGCGGGACCCATCGGCTTCGTCGCCTTCGTCAGTCCGCCGATCGCGCGCCGGCTGCTGCCCGGCCGGGGCGCGGCGCTGGTGCCCTCCGCGCTGACCGGTGCCGCGCTGGTGTGCACCGCCGACTTCGCCGCCCAGCATCTGCTGCCGCACACGCAGTTGCCGGTGGGCGTCGTGACAAGCGTCGTCGGCGCCCCGTACCTGCTGTGGCTGCTCGCCCGCGCCAACCGGGTTGGCCGGGGCGGCTGACCGTGTCCCGTCCGACCCGACCCCACCCCATCTGTCACAAGGAGAGCAGCACGGTGACCCGCAAGGAGAGCACGGTGGCGTCCCCGCACACCCTCGAAACCCGCGGCCTGGGCCTCGGCTACGGGGAGCGAGAGATCATCTCAGGTCTCGACGTCGCACTGCCGCCGGGACGTTTCACCGTCGTCGTCGGCCCGAACGCCTGCGGCAAGTCCACGCTGCTGCGCGCCATGGCGCGGCTGCTGACCCCGACCGCCGGAACCGTCCTCCTGGACGGCCACGACATCCACACCACGTCCACGAAACAGGTGGCCGCCTGCCTCGGCATGCTGCCGCAGAGTCCGGTGGCCCCCGATGCCATCACCGTCGCCGACCTGGTCGGCCGCGGCCGCTACCCGCACCAGGGTTGGTTCCGCCGCTGGACCAAGGCGGACGACGAGGGCGTCGCCGCGGCCATGCTCGCCACCGACGTCCTGGAACTCGCGGACCGGTCGGTGGACGAGCTCTCCGGCGGGCAGCGCCAGCGCGTCTGGATCGCCATGGCGCTCGCCCAGGAGACCGGCATCCTCCTGCTCGACGAGCCCACCACCTACCTCGACATCAGCCACCAGCTGGACGTGCTGGACCTGCTCACCGACCTCAACCGGGAGCGCGGCGTCACCCTCGCCGTCGTCCTGCACGACCTGAACCTGGCCTGTCGCTACGCCGATCACCTGATCGCCATGAAGGGCGGCCGTGTCGTCGCCGAGGGCGCGCCCTCCGCCATCGTGACCGAGTCCCTCGTACGCGAGGTGTTCGGGCTGCGTTCCACCGTGATCCCCGACCCCGGCTCCGGCACACCGATGGTCGTGCCCCTGGGCCGTCACCACATCAGCGCCGCCCCCACCGGGCAGTGAACCGCACACAGAAAGAACCCTCATGCCTCGCACGTCCACGTACCAGACCGCCCGTACCGGGCGCGGCCTGTGGCGCCTGCTCGCCGCTCTCCTGGCCGTAGCGCTGCTCGGTGCCCTCGCCGCCTGCGGCTCCTCCTCGGACGACACCGACTCCAGCTCCGACGCCTCCGACGCCTCCGGTCCGAAGACGTCCGGTGCCTTCCCCGCCGAGGTGAGCACCAAGTTCGGTACCGTCACCGTCAAGTCCCAGCCCAAGAGGGTCGTCGCGCTCGGCTGGGGTGACGCCGAGACCGCCCTCGCCCTCGGCGTGCAGCCGGTCGGCCAGAGCGACTGGCTCGCCTTCGGCGGCGACGGCGTCGGCCCGTGGGCCACGGGCCGGTACGACCGGAGCCCCGAGAAGATCGGCACACTGGAGCCGGAGTACGAGAAGATCGCCGCGCTCAAGCCGGACCTGATTCTCGACGTCAAGTCCAGTGGCGACCAGACCCGGTACGACACCCTGAGCAAGATCGCACCGACGCTCGGCGTGCCCGAGGGCGGGGACCAGTACAAGATCTCCTGGCAGCAGCAGACCACGATGATCTCGACCGCTCTCGGCCTCGCCGACCAGGGCGAAAAGCTCATCTCCGACACCCAGCGGAAGTTCACCGCCGCCGCGAAGGCGCACCCCGAGTTCAAGGGCAGGACGATCACCGTCGGTTCCCGTACCTCGGTCGGCTGGGGCGCCTATGTGAAGGGCACGGACCGGGTCAACTTCGTGCAGCAGCTGGGCTTCACCAACAACCCGAAGGTCGACGCCAAGGCCGGCTCCTCGTTCTCGGTGTCTGTGTCAAAGGAGAACCTGCAGATGCTGGACGCCGACCTCGTCGTGATGGCACCCATCGGCATCGAGGCGTCCAAGATCTCGTCGGACCCGCTCTACACGTCCCTGCCGGCGGTGGAGAAGGGCCACTCCGTCGTCTTCGACGACAAGAACATCAGCCAGGCATTCGCCACCAACTCCGTCCTCTCGGTCGGCTACGCCATCGACAAGGTGGTGCCGCTGTTCGCCGACGCGGTGAAGTGACGGCAGAACAAAGGCCGTCCGAGCCGTGAGCTGCGCCGCGCGTCGCAGGACGCGCGGCGCACCGTGCGTCAGCCGGCACGTCGAACCGCGCGTCAGAAGACTTCGGTCCCGAACACGTATCTGGCGCCCGGCCCGGGCACATGGGCGGTGACCAGCGTACGGAGCCTGTCCACCGCCCGTGCCTTCACGTCGCCCGCGCAGCGAACGTCGAGCGGGCCGTCGCCTGGCCGGGGCCGGGGCCGGGGCGCGCTGGCCGCGCCGCTGGGCGTCGACTGCGTCTCAATTGGCCAGGGGGCGAAGTCGCGCCCTGCGTGGCGGGCCTGATCCAGCAGCGCCGGGGCGACTCCCCGAGGGCCCGATGTGGGAAAAGGGGTTGGGTTCGTCTGGCGGATCGAGGTGGGGCGGGGCCGATGGCGGGGTTGGCGCGGTAGCGGTAGGTCGCGGACGGGGCGGTGGCCGGTGTCGCCGCCGCGTGTGCCGACTCCGTGAGGAAGGCGCGGGTCGGCCCCGAGCCCTGGACCAGGGTGGCCAGAGCGCCGTGCCTCGGTCCCAGCCGCAGCGTGTCCGCCAGTCGGCGGACGCCCTGCCGAGGCGGTATGTCCGAGGCCGTATGTCCGCGGCTGTTGCTTTCAACCGGCTATTGCTGCGAGGCGGTTGGCGTCCGGTGAGTTCGCGGGCACACTGAGGACGACTACGCGCAGGTCGCCTGGCTCTACTGTCAGCACGTCCTTGTCCAGCGTGAAGCGGCCGAGACGCGGGTCGTCGACCGTCAACCTGTCCGGCTGAGGCTGCGGTTGCTCTTCCGCATCCCACAGGCCGGCGAAGTCCTTGCTGATCTTCCGTAAGTCGCGGACGAGGTCGCGCAATTCCGGGTCGTTCGGGTAGCGGGTGGCTGTGGTGTGCAGACCCGCGACGATGGTGGCGCGGAATGCGGTCAGATGCCCGGGAGAGCGGAAGACCGTGGTCGGCGCTTCGGTGAATGTCCGCCAGGCCATGTTGCGATCACGGCCGTCGGCCGTTGCCGCGCCACAGTTGAAGGCCAGCCAGCGGCGGTTGCCGGTCAGCACGTTCCAGGCGGCATCGCACAGGCACGTCGGTGCCTCGGAGAGCCGGTCCAGTATCCGCCGTGCGGAAGGGGTGATCTCCCGAGGCACCCGCCCGCCGTCCGCTCCCTGCCGCCGGGCCCGGCGACCGTGCGGGGCGGCGAACCCGGCGGCGAGCCGAAGCCGCTCATGGTCGTCACGGTCCACTCGCAGTGCTCTTGCCAGGGCGTCGACCATGCTCACCGACGGCTGTCGACGGCCCTGTTCCAATCGCTTCAGGTGCTCTTCCGACACACCCGCCAGGTCGGCGAGTTCGCTCCGGCGTAATCCAGAAACACGCCGTCTGGCGGGCCCGGAAGGCAGACCGGCGACGTCCGGAGTCAGCCGTTCCCGGAAGGTGCGCAGCATCGCACCGAAGTCGCTGTCTCGATCCACGTCATCATTATGCCGACGGCGCGTCCACAGGCTCCATGTAGAAGCGTGTCCGGACGATCACGTCGCCCTCGACGACCGTGATGATCACACCTCGCTGGTGGAACCGAGCACCGTCTCGTTCGGTGCCCACGAACTCCCACTCCGCCCAGACCTCGTCGCCGGCATGCGCGTGTGCGGTCACCGAGACCTTGATGTCCGGGCGAGCCTCGAACATCATCTCCCAGGTGCGCCGCACGTTCTCCCGCCCGGTGAACGAACGGGCCGGGTGCGCGGGCCAGATGGTGTCGTAGTCGGGTGCGAAGCACTCGACCAGGGCGTCGATGTCGTGCTTGTTCATCGCGTCGACCAGGCGGTCGATCACAGGAAGAGCCGGAAGCGCCATGTGTCCTCATTGCTGATCGTTGGGTGGAGCTCGACGCTAACAGCGACAACGGTCGTCGTGCCTGGGCCAAGATGTACCCCTCAGTCGGGTCCGCAGGGTCCTCCTTCCGCAGTCGAAGAGCGGTGGCCGTGCTGCCGCGGCATTGCTCTCCGTGTCCGAGGGGGGCCGCCGCAGGTCGCGTGGGTCACGGGGTGGCGGCGGCCGTGTTGCGCTGCGACGGCGGCAGCAGCAGGACCTCCAGCGCCCTCGCGCACGTCCGCGCCTGTTCGAGGAACCACTCGACACGGTCACCGGCGATGAGATCGGGTGTGCCCCGCACGGCGAGCGCGAACCGCGCCGACCCCAGGTGGTCGAGGACGGGCACGGCGACGGTGCGGACACCCAGGGCGGACTCGCCGTCGTTGAGGGCGTACCGCTGCGCGCGCACCCGCTCCAACTCCTCGGCCAGCCGCTCCCGGTCGACGATCGTGCGGTCGGTGAACGCCCGCAACGCAGGGAGCGACTGCGTACCCGCCTCTCCCGGGCGTGGCCACGCCAGCAGGACCTTGCCCAGCGCGGTGGAGTGCAGCGGGCGGCGCAGACCCACCTTCGGGGTGACCGAGCCGCCGGCCACGATCACCGCGTGCGGGCCGCCGCGCAGCGCCAGGTCGGCGGTCGCGCCGGTGCGCCGGGCCAGGTCGGCGAGTTCGGGCGACGCCAGGTGCAGCCCGCGCTGGTGGTAGGAGAGCCGGCCGAGTTCGGTCACGGCGGGGCCGAGCCGGTAGCGGGCGGTACGCGGGTCCTGCTCCAGGAACCCGGCGCCCAGCAGGGTGCGGGCCAGCCGGTGCGCCGTGGACGTGGACAGACCGAGCCTGCGGGAGATCTCCGAGGCGCTGAGGTCGGGGGCGTTGTCGTGGAAGCAGTGCAGCACGTCGAGCGCCCGCCGCACCGCCTGGGCCCCGGCGACCCGAGTCTGCGTCACGGCTCCCTCCACCTCCCGGTCATCGGTTTCCCCTCGCCCGCCCGGGCCTCGGCGCAGGCGGTTGCGAACCCGGTTCCGGCCCCTCGGACGGCTTCGAGATTCCCATATCGCGGCAAGCCGGAATGCCCCCCGCTCTCTGCTGAAACAGTCTGTTCACGCTCGTTCCCACATCATGGGAAGCCGCTTGCCGCCCGCTCGCGACACATGTCAGGCTGCGGTCACGCCGCCGGAACGGGTCCGGCGCGGGTCAGCGGAAGGGGCGCAGCGATGCACGTCATGGCCACGCCCCCGCTGACCGTGCGCCGCCACGTCGACCTCGGCCGCGTCGCCAGCGCCGTCTGTCGCTGACCGGCAACCGCGAGGTCCCCGCGGCTCTCTGCGGTCGTCCCTCGCGGCCCCGCTGCCCCGCGCCGCCACCCCGTGACGTCGGCGCACGGCCCACCCCGCCGTGCCTGGCCCTCGTGACAGCCGCCACGCCTGACGGCGGCACACCCCGCACCGAGCCGGCCGACATCTCCGTGCCTCACCTCCTCGCCGCGCCGGCCCGTGTGCTGCCCGCCGGCCCGCCGCACCGCCCGGCAGGCGTGCCGGCGGCGGGCGAAGCGCCCCGCCCGCACCCGCCTCCCTCTCGCCGCCGCAGCGGTGAGCAGCCCTCCGGGGAAGGAACCCATGACCCACCCGCCCCTGCCCGAGACCCTGTGGTTCACCCGTTGTCCGGTGCCCACCGCGACCGGTATCGCCGCCGACCGGCGGTGGCTGGCCGAGGAGTTCATGCCGGAGGGGATCGCCGTGCGGTCCCTTCAGGACGCCGGGTCCGACGTCGGCGCGGACCTCCGTGGCACCCACTACACCCACGAACTGCCCGCGTTGTTCCGGGAGGGTGGCAACGTGCCTGCCCTGTGGGCCCGTTCACGCGGAGCCGAGACCCGGCTGATCGGCCTGACCTGGATCGAGGAGCGCCAAGTCGTCCTGGTCCGGCCCGGATCCGGGATCCGGGGTGCCGCCGCCCTGCGCGGGCTGCGGCCGGCCCTGCCGCGGCACTCCGTTCCCATCGACTTCTGGCGGGCCATGGCGCTGCGCGGCTTCGAGGGCGCGCTCGCCTCCGCCGGACTCGGTCTCGACGACACCCGGCCGGTCGACGTGCCCGCCGCCGGCCACACCGGGCAGTGGCAGGCCGAACTGGCCGCGCTGGCCCGCGGTGACGTCGACGCCGTGTACGTCAAGGGCGCCGTCGCCGTCGAGGCGGCGCGGCGGGCCGGTGCCGAGGTCGCCGTCGAACTCGACCGACTGCCCGACCGCCGCCACCGCGTGAACAACGGCACCCCGCGCCCCATCACCGTCCACCAGCGGCTGCTCGACGAACACCCCGACCTGGTCGACCGGTTCCTCGCGGTGCTGCTG
This sequence comes from Streptomyces diversicolor, assembly GCF_057537855.1. Lineage (NCBI taxonomy): Bacteria > Bacillati > Actinomycetota > Actinomycetes > Kitasatosporales > Streptomycetaceae > Streptomyces > Streptomyces diversicolor. The sequence goes on along the minus strand of NZ_BAAJXA010000020.1, from coordinate 101,790 downwards.
CGCGCCGCGGACTGGGCGGCCGGGCAACCGGACGAGGTCGCCCGCATCCTGGGCGCCGAGACCGGCGCCGGAACCGAGGGTGTGCGCGGCGCCTACCGCCCCGGCACCCACCGCACCCTGCACCCCGACCTCTCCGTCGAACGCCTCTCCCTGCTGGCCCTCCAGGAGACGGCGCTGCGCGGGCACGGCTTCCTGGCCGGGCCCGTCGACGTCCACACCTGGGCCGATCCGGAACCCCTGCGCCGAGCCCGCCACCGGCTCGCCGAGCCCATGTCCCGCCCCGCTCTCTGAACCCGTAGGACTGCCATGCGCGCCTCCAGACTCCTTGCCGCCGCACTCGCCACCCTCACCGCGCTCGCCGCCCTGACCGCCTGCGGCACCTCGCAGGCCGACACCGGCCCGAACTCCGCCGCCACGGTCACCGTCCGCATCCCCGATCCCGGCAACTCCGGTGTGCTCGCGGTCGGCAAGAAGGACGGCTCGCTCGCCAAGGCCCTCGCCAAGGTGCACGCCAAGGTCGCCTGGACCGGCAGCGCGGGTCCCTTCGCGCCGGCCGCGCAGGCCCTCAACGCCGACCAGCTCGACATCGCCACCGGCTCCATCACCTCCGGCATCACCTCACTGGCGCAGAACCCCGGTTCAAGTTCTTCACCGCCACCGCACCCGACGGGGCCGGCGAGGGCATCCTCGTCAAGAACGGCTCCTCGATCGCGTCCGTCAAGGACCTGATCGGCAAGAAGGTCGCCGTCAACCAGGGCGGGACCGGTGAGTATCTGCTGCTGAAGGCCCTGGAGAAGGCGGGTGTCCCCGAGGACGAGGTCGAACGGGTCTATCTGCGGCCCGACCAGACGGCGGCCGTCTTCAACAGCGGCAAGGTCGACGCCTGGGCGGTGTGGGCGACGTACTCCGTGGCCGAACTCGGCACCGGCAAGGCGCACTTCCTCACCGACGGTGCGGCCATCGGCTCCGACAACTACAGCCTGAACGCCGTGCGCACCGCCTTCGCTGACAAGCACCCCGAGGTGGTCAAGGCTCTTTACACCTATCTGCACGAGGGCAGCGTCCGGCAGAAGCAGAACCCAGCTGCCTACCTGAACGTCACCACCGACGCCGGCCCCCAGGCGCTCACCGGCGAGGCGAAGCGCGTACAGACCGGGTTCACGTCGAAGGGCGGGACCGTCGAGCCGATCACCGCCGCCGACATCACACGGTTCAAGGCCGTCGCCCGTTTCTACGCCGAGCACAAGGTCACCCGCACCGAGGTCGACGTCGCCGCCCATCTCATCGACGTCACCGAGCTGTCATGACCGCCGTCCAGGACATCCCGGCCGCGCCGGCCGGCAAGCGGGACCTGGTGTCGCCCCGGCCCGTCGCCCGACGCCCACGGCCGCGCCGGTTCAGGGCGGCCGTACGCGCCCTCGGGCCGCTCGCCCTGCTCGTGCTCTGGTGGGCCGCCTCGGCGACCGGCGCCCTCACCCCGGACGTGCTCGCCTCACCCGCCGACGTGGTCCGCGCGGTCGGCGAACTGTGGGGCAACGGCCAACTGCCCGACGCGCTCGCCACCTCCCTGACCCGCTCCGGCCTCGGCCTGCTGCTCGGTCTCGCCGTCGGCCTCACGGCCGGCGTCGTCACCGGTTTCACCCGCCTCGGCGACGAACTGCTCGACTCCACCATGCAGACCCTGCGGACCATTCCGTTCCTGTCCCTGGTCCCGCTGTTCATGGTGTGGTTCGGCATCAACGAGACCGCGAAGATCCTGCTGATCGCCGTCGCCACCACCTTCCCGATGTACGTCTCCACCTCAAGCGGCGTCCGCAGCACCGACGCCCGGCTGGTGGAGGCCATGCGCAGCTTCGGCATGAGCCGGTTCGCGATCGTCCGCGAGGTCGTCCTGCCCGGAGCGCTGCCCGCGCTGCTCGCCGGGCTGCGGCTGTCGATGACGCTCAGCGTGATCGCGCTGATCGCCGCCGAGGAGATCAACGCCACCGCCGGCATCGGCTACCTGATGGCCCAGGCGCAGAGCTACGCCCGTACGGACGTCCTCGCCGTGTGCATCCTCGTCTACGGCCTGCTCGGCCTGCTCGCCGACGCGTTCGTGCGCCTGCTGGAACGGGTGCTGATGCCATGGCGGGGGGCGCAGCGATGACCACCGCGGCCGGCACGACGGCCACCACCGCCGTCCACGTCCGCTCCCTCGTCAAGGCGTTCGCCGACCGGACCGTCCTCGACGGCCTCGATCTCACCATCGGGCGCGGCGAGTTCGTCGCCCTGCTCGGCGCGAGCGGCAGCGGCAAGACCACCCTGCTGAGGATCCTCGGCGCCCTCGACGGCGCCGACGCGGGCGAGGTGCTGGTCCCCGAGACCCGCACCATCGTCTTCCAGGAACCGCGGCTGATCCCGTCCAAACGGGTGCTGGCCAACGTCGTCGTCGCCCTGCCGAGGACCGCCCCGGACCGGGGGCGCCGCGCCCTCGCCGAGGTCGGCCTTGAGAGCCACGCCCGCGCCTGGCCCGCCACCCTGTCCGGCGGCGAGGCCCAGCGCGTGGCGCTCGCCCGAGCCCTGGTCCGCGACCCCGAACTCCTCCTCCTTGACGAGCCGTTCGCCGCCCTGGACGCCCTGACCCGGCTGCGCATGCAGGATCTGGTCGGCGAGCTGTGCCGGGTCCACCGGCCCGCCGTGCTGCTCGTCACCCACGACGTGGACGAGGCCGTACGGCTCGCCGACCGCGTCTGCGTCCTGCGGGAGGGCCGGCTCGTCACGGACGAGACCGTCGACGTCCCGCGTCCGCGCGATTCCGGCGACCCGGCCTTCACCGCCCTGCGCCGCCGTCTGCTCACCGACCTGGGCATGCCGCCCACCACCACACCACCGGAGCGTTCCGCATGACCGTCACCATCGGCGTCCACAACAGCAACCCCACCCTCTACTACCTCTCCCGTCTCGACCATGCCGCCGAGGAACTCGCCACGGTGGGAGAGACCGTCGTCTTCCATCCCTACACGGACGGCGTGCGCACCGGGCGGCTGCTCTCCGAGGGCGTGATCGACTTCGGCGGCACCGGCTCCACCCCGCCCATCACCGCCCAGGCCGCCGGGCACGACATCGTCTACGCCGCCGTCTCCGCCCCGCGCCCCGACCACGGCGCCCTCCTCGTCACCGAGGACAGCCCCGCGCGGACGGTCGCCGACCTCAAGGGCGGCACCGTGCACCTGGCCATCGGCTCCTGGCAGACCCACCTCGTCGCCAAGGCCCTCGACGACGCCGGACTGTCGTACGCCGAGGACATCACCCCCGTACGCGGCGGCGAGGACAGCGAGAGGCTGCTGCGCGAGGGCGCCATCGCCGCCTGGGTCGCCCAGGGCCCGCACCTGGCGGCGGCCCTGCGCGCCGGGGGCGTGCGGAGCCTGGTCCGCACCGGCGATGTCATCACCGACCGCTCGGTGTTCTTCACCCGGCGGGACCTCGCCGAGCAGCGGCCCGAGGTGGTCGAGGCGCTGGTCCGTGCCCTCGGCCGGGCCGACGCCTGGGCGAAGGCCCATCCGCGCGAGGCCGCCGCGATCGCCGCCGACCACCAGGGCGGCACGGTCGACGACTGGGAGACCGCCCTGCGCGCCCTGCCCTGGCACATCGAGGACGTCAGCGACGCGTTCCTCGCCGAACAGCAGCAGGCCGCCGACGTCTTCGTCCGCACCGGGTTCATCGAGGGGCCGGTCACGGTCGCCGACGCCGTCGCCCGACGGGACTGAGGGGAGAACGCACATGGCGTCGGAAGTCCTCTGGTACATCATCCCGCGCGAGGGCGCCTACCCCTGGGAGCCCGAGGGGCGGCGCCCGGTCGACCTCGGCTACCTGCAACAGCTCGCCGGCACCGTGGAACGGCTCGGCTTCAGCGGGGCGCTGCTCGCGACCGACCTGTACGACGTGTGGCCGCTGGGCAGCGCACTCGCCGCCGCCACCAGCATCCGCTTCCAGCCGCTGCTCGCCGTCCACCCCGGTCTGATCGCCCCGACCCTGCTCGCCAAGATGGCGCTCACCTTCGACACCCTCTTCGGCCCCCGCCTGCGCTTCAACGTCGTCAACGGCTCGACGACGACACTGCGCGAGTACGGCCTGCATGTGGAGCACGACGCACGCTACGAACTGAGCGCCGAGTACTGGTCGATCGTCAAACGGCTCACCGCCGGTGAGGTCTTCGACCACAAGGGCCGCTTCTACGATCTGAAGAACGCGGGTGGTTCCTTCGGCGACCTCGGTCCCGTGCGGCGCCCGCACGTCCCGCTCTGGTTCGGCGGCTCCTCCGCGCCGGGCATCGAGATGGCCGCCGAGCATGTCGACGTCTATCTCACCTGGGGCGAGCCGCCGCACCTGCTGAAGGAGAAGCTGGACCGGGTGCGCGAACGCGCGGCGGCCCACGGCCGCACCCTGCGCATCGGCCTGCGCCTGCACCTGATCGTCCGCGACACCGAGGACGAGGCGTGGGCGGCGGCCGACCGGCTGCTCGACGTCACCAGCGAGGCGACGTACGCCCGGCAGCTCGGCGACCGCGCCGGGGAGGACGGCGTCGGCTGGCAGCGGCAGTTCCGCCAGCACGGCGGCCGGGTACCGGCCAGGGCCCGTGAGCTGGAGGTCCACCCGAACCTGTGGCCGGGCATGAGCCTGTTCCGGCCGGGCCCCGGCACCGCGGTGGTCGGCTCCGCCGCCCAGGTGGTGCGGCGCCTCAAGGAGTACGAGGACTTGGGCGTCGACACCTTCATCCTGTCGGCCAACCCCCTGCTGGAGGAGGCGTACCGGGTGGCGGAGACCGTCCTGCCCGCGCTGGGCGTCCGCACCTGATCCTAACCGCGGTGCGCGGCCAGGCCCCGCCCGGCCCGGGCGCCGCGGCCACGCCACGACTCCAGCAGCGCCCTCAGCCTGCGAACGCTCACGCTGGTCCGGATCGCCGTGTACGACGTGGTCGCTGCCCGCGGGGCCGCCGCGCGAGCCGCGCACGGTCGGGGCCCGTACCGCGCGTGCCGCGCCGCTGCTCGGCGCTGTGCACCTCCTTGAGGGCACCGTCCCGCGCGAGCGGATCGTGCTGGAGCACGTGGGACCGCCGTCCGTCCGCCTGGCGCAGGCGGAGTCGGGCGGCATCCGGCCGTCGTCATGATGCGTCCGTGCGGGTCTGGTCGAGGCAGAGAAGGCGTCCTCGGCTCCGGCACGGGCGCGGGTGCCATGAAACCGTCGAGCGACATCGTGACGCTGAGGAACACCTTCCCGGCCATCAGCTCTCCGCTTCCCCTGGTGCGCTCTCGTTCCGGGTGAGTTCGGCGACGTAGAGCGCCAGGTTGCGCAGGGTCTGCTCGCCGCCCTCGATCGCGTGGTACTTGTCCACCGCCTCGTCGCGGAGTTCCTTGGTGGGGAACACCGTGCGCATCACGATCCGGGTCTCGTCGCCGGCCTGCTCGAAGGTCAGGACCGACTCGAAGGCGTTGGGGTCGTCGCGGGACTCGCCGTGCACCAGCATGATCCGCTCCGGCGGGACGATCTCCTGCCAGGTGATCCACTCCTGGTAGTCGGTGCCGTCCGGCCCGTGCATCACGAAGTCCCAGGTCCCGCCGACGCGGAACTCGAAGGACCGCGTGGTGGTGGAGAAGCCCTCTGGCCCCCACCACCGCGACAGGTGCCGGACCTGCGTGAACGCCGTGAACACCAGCTCCCGTGGGGCGCCGATGGTCCGGGAGATCACGATCTCGCGGGCCGCGGTCGTGTGGTCGGGCTCGCCGCCGCTACTGGTCGTCGTCATCCGGTGGTTCCTCCTGCCTTGCCTGTTTCAGGTCTCGCACGTACTCGTCCAGCCGGTCGAAGCTCTCGCTCCAGAACCGCTCGAAACCGCCCAGCCACTCGTGGACGGGGCGCAGCCCGCGGGCGTCCAGGCCGTACAGCCGCTGCTTGCCCTCCCCACGGACCCGCACCAGCCCGACCTCCCGGAGCACCCGCAGGTGCTTGGACGCCTGCGGCTGGCTCATCCCCAGGTCCCGCGCCAGTTCGGTCACGGGCCGCTCGCCGGCCCGCAGCAGCGCCAGGATCTCCCGCCGCTGCGGCTCGGCGATCGCATTGAACGCGTCCGAGGTCGTCGCCGCTCGTGCCATGGAGCCATCATATGCCTATATCGGAATGCGTCAACGCCTGCATGACCGAGACGGCAGGTTCAGAGTGTCCCGCTCGACCGCTGCCTGGCTCCGAGCCAGCCGTACCGCTCCATGGCACGACGGGGGCCCGTCGTGCAGCCGGCTGTTCTTCCACGCCTCCCACCGTCCCCAGCCCCCTCTGTCCGGCCACCCGGGCGATGCCCCACGGTGCTTGAAGCGTCCCAGGGACGCATCACCCTCCATGACGTCCCAGCAGGTCAGAGCGCATGACGTCCCACAATGTCCCGGGAGCACCCAACTCACTGGTGCAGCCGACGTTTTGGCCAGCATCCTCGGTGGGGCAAGCCGGCGGCGCGATTCACCCCGTGCCGCCTTCACTGACCACACGGGGAAGGAACTCCCACGACATGAACGCACGCAAGCGCATGGCCGTCGCCGTCGCCACCGCTGCCCTGGGCGGTCTCGCCGTCGTCCCGACCGCCGAGGCCGCTACCACGAGCGCGAGTCACCAGCCCGCCCGCACCGCGACCGCCGCCGCGGTCCACAGCGACAGGACCGCGGGCAGTTGGACCTGCAACTACTACCACGGCAACTCGAAGGTCCTCAGGAACGGCTCGAAGGGCAAGGCCGTCAAGGAGGCGCAGTGCCTGCTGAAGCTCCACTGGAAGACACCCAAGGGCAAGCATCTGTCGATCGACGGCAAGTACGGCACGAAGACCGCGGCGGCCGTGCGTGAGTTCCAGCACCGCGTGAACAAGAACCAGCACGCGGGTATCCCGGTGGACGGCATCGTCGGCCCGAAGACCTGGAAGTGGCTGCGCTACTAGGGTGTGCGCGGGGGAATACCGCTGGCGGTGCGCCCTTCCGGGGGAGGGCGCACCGCCTGCGGTGTGCTGTCCCCGCTCCTGTCGAACCGGCGTCTGGCCGCCGTCATCGGCGTCATCAGCGAAGCCGCTCCACGTAGCCGCGCCGGTCACATGCCGGCGAGGCGCTGGACGTTGGTGATTTTGCAGGTGACGTCCGTGGTGGTCTGGGCCGTCCCGTCGGCCGTTTCCTTCGCCTGTTGGTTCGCCGCCAGGCTGTTCGCGATTGCGGCGCCCTCCGCCACCCTCGTCCCACCGCCGTCGACGAACTCAAGCCGAATGGTGTAGGTCGCCGTGTCGCTGCCGTGGTTGGTCACCGTGAGTTCGGCCTTGGGGATCTTCGTGGTGGCGTCGACCGTGCAGGAGTCGATCGCCACGTCAGCCGAGGCCGACGTGTCCTTGCCGACGCCGGCCGTCGGAGCGCCGGTGGCGGCAGTGACCGACGGGGGAATGGCGGTCGGTGTGCTGTCGTCGCCGCCGGTGACAGCGCGACCGTCGCCGGACGAACACGCGGTGACAACGGCCAGGGCGGCCACGGCGAGCAACGCCGCCGTGGACATGGTCCTTGTTCGGATGTGCAACGGACCTTCTCTTCCTCTGCAGGGGCCCGATGGCAGGGTCGGGCGGTCAGCGGCTGGCGCGTTTCCAGCGCGATTCCAGGGAGACCTATCGAACCGAGACCTCGGGGTCGGGTCTCGCGCCGGTCAGCAGCGGCCCGAGGTCCCCGCTCGCCCAGGCGTCGAACAGCACTCGCGTCGAACCGGTGGGCCGCGCGGTCAGCCGTACGACATGGGAGGGGCCGCCGATGACCTTGGCCCGCGGCTGGGTGAGGAGGTTCGACCAGGGCTCTGCGGACAGGGCGGAGGTCGTCGACTTCACCCGGCCCGGCCAGGCCGACGCGATCGCCTCTGCCGCGTCCTGGCTCCCCGTCGTCATACACACGACCTCCGTGGCATCGGTCCCGGACGACCCCGCGACGCCGACGCCCAGCGGTGTGGCCGCGATCTTCACGTCGAATCCGATCTGTGCGGCCTTGACCTGGCCGAGGCAGTCCGCGATGCCGCCGACGGCCTCGTTGTCGGCCAGCGACTTGGTGCCGGGGAGCGCCTGGTCGATGTCCGCGCTCGCTCCTCCGTAGACGATGCGTTGTGATGAGACCCGTACGACGTTCAGCGCGGTGACGATGCCCAGCTGCGCGAGCGGATCCTTCTCGTCGATCTTGTGGTGGTCGCGGATGATCCAGGTCGTCTCTCCGCCGGCGAGGTCGTGCTTCGCGTACCCGAGCTTCCGGAGCTTCGAGCCGATCGCCGTCGTATCGAAGGACCCGAACAGGAAACCCACCGGGTCGGGCGGATAGCCGACCGAGAGGGCGGTGGTCCGAGCCGCGAACGGATCGATGCCGGTCAGTTCGGGCAGCAGCGCCGCGGCATCGGCCAGTTTCGGCTCGCCGTATCCGAGCAGCGGGTCCGGCTTCGAGCCGGACCCGCCGTCGCTCCGGGAGCGGATTGCGGCGACGTCGCCGAACTCGATCCAGTCTTGCGTCAGATGGGCGTCCTGCACGCGGCTCAGCGCGGTGACCAGTGCGGTTCGCGGTCTCTTGCCGTCATCGTCGCTCTTCGCCGCGCCGCTCGTGCCGCAGCCGCTCGCGACGACGACCGACAGGACCGCGCATCCTGCGCTGACCCACCGCGCCACATGGGATCGTCCTGGCTTCAAGAATCTGCCCCCGACCTCGATGATCTGAACTCAGATTCATGAGGTTACATCATCCATTCATATGAGCTGAGCCCTGCCCGGTGGCCCAGCCGGGGTCAGCCGCCGCCAGGGCGCACCAGGCCGTGGTCGAAGGCGAAGACGACGGCGTGGACGCGGTCGCGCAGGGCGAGTTTGTCCAGGACACGTGTGACGTGTGTCTTCACGGTCGCCTCGCCGATGTGGAGGCGCGACGCGATCTCCGCGTTGGACAGGCCGCGGCCGAGCAGGAGCAGGACATCGTGTTCGCGTCCCGTGAGCCGGGACAGGCGACGGGTGATCTCCGGCTGGGGTGCGGCCGGGGTCGCGCGGGCGAACTCGGCGAGCAGGCGGCGGGTTATCGACGGGCCGAGAAGGGCCTCTCCGGCGGCGAGGGTGCGGATGCCGTCGATGAGGACTTCCGGCGGGCTGCGTTTGAGGAGGAAGCCGCTGGCGCCGGCGCGAACGGCGTCGAAGACGTACTCGTCGAGCTCGAAGGTGGTCAGGATCAGCACTCTGGGTCCGCCGTGCTCGGCGGCGCCGGTGACCTGCCCGGTCGCGGCCACTCCGTCGAGCAGCGGCATCCGTACGTCCATGAGCACCACGTCCGGTGCCGTGGCCGCGGCCAGCCGGACCGCTTCCCGGCCGTCGGCGGCCTCGCCGACCACGGTCAGGTCGGGCTGGGTCTGTAGCATCATCCGCAGGCCCGCGCGCATCAGGTCCTCGTCGTCGGCGAGAAGGACACGGATCACGAGGGCTCCTCCTTCGAGGCGAGCGGCTTGTGCGGGGTGCGCGGCTTTCGCAGCCGGGCCGGCCTCTTCGACGGCGTCGGCATGTCGAGCGGGATCACGGCGGCCACGCGCCAGCCGCCCCCGTCGCCCGGGCCCGCCTCAAGGCTGCCGCCGAGGACGCTGACGCGTTCCCGCATCGCCGTCAGCCCCCGCCCGCCGCCCGGCCGGTGCGCCGCGGCGCCGGGCCCGTCGTCCGTGACCACCACACCGACCGCACCGTCCTTCACATCGACGGTGACGACGGCCCGGGCCGGGCCCGCGTGGCGGACGATGTTGGTCAGCGCCTCCTGGGCGATGCGGCCGACCGCGTGCGCAACCGGCGGGACCAGGCGCTCCAGCAACCGCGGTTCGCACAGGCGCAGTTGAACGGTGACGTCGGCGGGCAGACGAGCCACCATCGCCCGGAGTGAGGCGTCGAGGTCGTAGCCGTCGGTGAGCAGGCCGAGGATCCGGTCGAGGTCGGTCATCGCGCTCCGCCCGACCTCCTCGATCCGCGACAACGCCTCGCGCACGGGCGGCGCCTGGCTGCCGAGGGTGAGCCGGGCGGCCCCGGCGTGGGTGACCATCACGGTCACCGCGTGGCCGACCGCGTCGTGCAACTCCCTGGCCATCCGGGCTCGTTCCGCCGAGACGGCCTGCTCGCTCTCGCGGGCCCGCAGGGTGTCGCGCGCCTCGCGACGCGCCCGTCCGGCGGAGCCGGTGATCCAGGCCACCGTGTGCACGGCGAGTGCGGGCACGAAGGCGTTCTGGTCGCCGGCGAGTGCGGCGACGGCCACGAGGGCGGGCGGCGCCGCGCACTCGACGGCTCGCCCGACCGGCCGGGTCTGCACCACAAGCGTGAGGGCGAGCGCGGTCGCCAGCGACACGTTCGTGACCTCCGCGCCCGCTGCGACCGCTGTCACGGTCGCCGCCCCGGCCGCCCACACCGCACACAGCGGCGCGAACCGTCGCCCCGCGATCGCCACGAACCACACCATCGCGCAGCCGCGTTCGGCGATCCCGCCGGACAGCACCGAGGCCGTGTGGTTGGACGGCCCGATGGCGATGACCGCCGACAGGTACGCGGTGACCATGTCGAGCAGCACCCACAACGGCCCCCGGTCCACGGCCCGGTCGGGCCGTCGTCTTCTCCACCACTCCCCCACGGCGACCAGGCTAGAGACCGCTTCGTGCCCCTCGCGTCCACCTGCGGGCGGACATCGCGTCCGCCCGCGCGGGGATGCGGACGGTCCACAACGGCGGACGGCACCGACCGTGCGTCGACCGCAGCATCGCCGTATGACGACAATTCAACTCCACTCCACCGAAGCGCAGATGGGGCGGCGCCGCCGACGTGCCCTGCGTCTCCTCGGCCGCTCCCTGCTCGTCCTGGTCGGCGTCCTGATCGCGCCCGTCGCCGCGACGGCGGCCGCATGGGCGACCGCCACGGTCACCGCGGACCTCGCGCTGCTGGCCGCGGTCGCGGTCACCGCGCTGGTCATGAGCTGCGCGCCGCTGGTGTACGCGGGTGTACGACGGCCGGCCGTCACCGCCCTGGCCACGACGGCCGTCCTCGTGGCCACCTCGACCGCCGCATACCTGACGGTGCTCCAGCCCCTCGGTGGGACTCCCCCGCAGCCCCACTCCCGGCCCACCGGCTACTGGACCCTGCCGACCGGATCACGCCTGGCCTACACCCTGCTCCGCGCCCACGGCACCCCGCGCCCGACCCCGGTGATCGTGCTGCACGGCGGCCCCGGCACCCCCGGCGACGGACCCGATCCGCTGGAGAAGCGACTCGCCGCCCGCGGTTACGACGTCTACTCCTACGACCAGTTGGGCTCAGGCCGCTCCGGCCGACTCGCCGATCCGACCGGCTACACCGTGGCCCGGCAGGTCGCCGACCTCGATGCCGTACGCACCCGCATCGGCGCCGACCGCGTGGTGCTGCTGGGCGCCTCCTGGGGCGCCACGCTGGCCACGGAATACCTCGCCGCACACCCCGCCCGGGTGGCCCGGATGGTGCTCACCTCGCCCGGGGCGCTGTGGGCTCCGGCGTGGAAGGACCGGGCCGAGGGCGACATCTGGGACCGGCTCACCACCGATCAGCAGCGCCGTCTCGACGCGCTGCAGGCCAGGCCCCGGCTGCTGGCATGGTCACTGCTGATGGAGGCCAACCCGCGCGCCGCACACGCCCTGGTCTCCGACGCCGAACTCGACGCCGTCTTCGCCCGGCTCCTTGCGATCACGGCCCCGGCGGCCACCTGCCACCCCAGTCGCCCCCTGCGCGACCTCCCGGCATCCGTACCGGGCTTCTACGCCAACCAGCTCACCACGGCCGACCAACTCACCGTGCCCGACCCGCGCCCCGCCCTGCGCCACATCCGCGTGCCGACGCTCATCCTGCGTGGCACCTGCGACTACAAGAACCCGGGCATCGCCCGCGAGTACGACGAAGTGCTCCCCGAATCCACGCTGGTGAGCGTCGACGGCGCGGGCCACCTCATCGACGCCGAACAACCGGAACGCTACCGTCAGTCCGTCATCCGTTTCCTGGAACCCTGACCCTGAGCCGCTGCCGCGGACCCGCGCTCAACCGGGCGGGCGGCGCCGTAGTGCGGGACGTCGCCCTGTGGAAGCAGGTCCCCGGCGTCTCGCGTCCGCGGCAACTGACGGTACGGCAGTCCCCGCGGCAGCGGCCCGCGGGCTGATGTGACGTCAGGATTCCTGAAACAGAGGAACGGGAGCAGTTCGAGAACTACTTGAACGCATGGCCATGGCCGGCAGTTGAATTGCCGTCATCGGGCACCCTGTAGCCGGGCACAGAGGGCCAGCGGACCGTCAGAACCACGGACTCTTCCTCCGCGAACCAGGAGTGATCGACGCCCCGGCCCCACACGACGTAGTCGCCCTGTCGGGCCAGGAGAACACTGCGCCCGGGCAGTTCCACCCGGAAGCGCCCGCTGATGAGGACCAGCAGGGCGGTGCGCTCTTCGCCGGTCACCCACTGAGCCCGCTCGTCGCCCTGTGGGTGGACGCCCCATTTGATCTCCACGGCCTCGCTGTGTCGAGGGTCGGAGGCGTCCTTGAAATGCCCCAGCAGCCATCCCCGGTCCAGTGCCGCGTCCCCGCCCGCATTGCCCACATACACGCTGTCAGTCATGGCTCCGGAAGGTAGCAGCCGACTGCATCAGCACTCGCAGAAGCAACCACTTGCCGATCACAGCAGTGCACCTGACGTGAAGTTGTAGATGAGCGGGCTCCGGACGCCTGGGGCGATGTGCTGCGTGCCGGGCACGACGATGCGCTTGTCGGCGTGAACGCGGACCACTCCGCACTCGACTGCGAAGAAGCCGCACTCCACGCCCGCAGTCAGTGCGACGGACCTCGCCTCCGGCTGAAGAGGGCACTCGGCAACCCGGGGCGGACGCACCACGTCGGAGGGCTGCTGCGTCAGCCCCGCGGCGGAGAACTTGTCGGACTCGTACCGGTACACCGCCCGCCTGCTCGCCTCAGGACCACGGGAGTTCCGAAGTAGAGGATGCTCGCTCGGATCACTCGATGTCCGTCGCCGTCTCCGACGCCACCACGCCGCCACCGATGACGGCGAGCCGACCGGGTATCGGTTCTCATGTCAGTCGCGCTTCGCGGCGCGGCCCAGGCGCAGGGCCGAGATGAGGAAGAAGACGGCGCCCGGGACGGCGTAGCCGATCGCGCCGGTGAGGGTGGGCTCGTCCGCGTCGGCCGACGCGATGAACGACGCCCCGGCCAGCACCGAGATGCCACCGCTGAGGATCATGGGCCACTGGCCGCCCATCGCGCGGCGGGGAACAGCCACGATCAGCTGGACCAGACCGGCCACGATCGCCCAGGTGCCCCACACGCGCAGCACCGCCGGGATGCCGGACGCACAGGCGACACCCACACCGATCGCCGTGACCAGGCTGACGGCGACATTCACATACAGCAGCACAGGCGATCCCGTACCGCGCGAAGCCTTGGCGTCGACAAGGGCCGCACCCACGTCGAACAGCGGATACAGCACCAGCAGCACGGCCGCGACCGGGCTGATCTCCGACGCCATCGTGAACATCACAAGGGCCCAGACGATGGCGAACGCGAACCGGACGAAATACAGCCGCCGCAGAGCAGAGGCGGTGCCGGCGATGCCGGACTGAGCAGCAAGAGTGCTCACGGTGATCCTTTCGGTGGACAGAGGTGGAGAAAGGCCGGTGTGCCGGATCGTCGGCTCACTTGTTCCGGCGAACGCGCTCTCGGCGAAAGGCCGTTGAGGGACAACCGGATTCGCGGCGGTCACCGGCTCGCTGTCGGCGACCCTTCCGCAAGAACGACCGTTCTGTCTCAGAAGCATGGCAAGGGTGCCCGCGACTGTCAAGAGAGAACGTTCTCTCTATCTCATCGCATTGCTCGGCACAGCAGGAGAAATAGGGGACATGATCCGTCCGGTATCCGCCGTAGCCTGTCGTCATGTCTCGACCCACCGGCCGTGTACTGGCCCTCCTGGAACTGCTCCAGTCGGGCGGCATCCGGACCGTGACCGAACTCGCCGACCGGCTCGGCGTCGAAGGACGAACCGTACGGCGCTATATCGACCACCTGCTCGACCTCGGCGTGCCCGTGGAGTCGGTGCGCGGCCGCTACGGCGGGTACCGCCTCACACCCGGCTACCGCCTGCCCACCCTCATGTTCAACGACGACGAAGCGCTGGCCGTGCTGCTCGGGTTGGTCACCGGCCGCCGCGAAGGACTGACACCGGCACAGCGCACCGCCTGCGAGACGGCAGCGGCCAAGATCCGGCGGGTGCTGCCCAAGGACCTCGCCGGCAGATTCGACGCACTCCTCAAATCCGTTGCCTACACGGACCGGCCCGGTGCGCTCGCCGCCCCGGACACAGCGGTGCTCCTCACCCTCGCCGACGCGGTACGCCACCGCCGTCCGGTCTCGATCCGCTATACGGACCGCGAGGGCCGACGGAGCGAACGCACCCTGCACTCGTACGGCATTGTCGCTCATGCCGGTCACTGGTATGTCACCGGGCGGGACGCCCTGATCGGTCAGGACCGCACCTTCCGTCTCGACCGCATCGCCGACGCGCGGACACTACCCGGCTCGTTCGAAGCCCCCGCCGGCCAGGACCCGGCCCAACGCGTCCTTTCGGGATTCGCCACGACCGAGTACCGGCACGAGGTGACTCTGCGGATTCACGGCACGGTGGAGCAGGTCCGCTCCCGTCTTCCCGTCGACGCCTCGATCCTGGAAGAACACGGGGCCCCGGCGGATGCCGAAGGGGCGGCCGAGCGATGGCTCCGCGTCACACTGGGGGCGAACCGGCTCGATTGGCTGCCTTCCCTCCTCGCCGCACTCGACCGGCCGTTTGTCATCGAGCGGCCCGGCGAACTGCGCGACCTCGTCATGGCGCTCGCCGACCGCCTCACCACCAGTGCCCGGCAGACCTGAGACGCGCCGGCCGAAGACCTCGTCTTCACGCGCGTCACGGCTTCGGGGAGGCGAACGGGTTCGCGCCGGTGTGATGGTGTCCCCACACGTCAGAGACACCGAAGTCGTGCGGCACCCAGTCCTCGCCGACCTCGATTCCGCCGCAGCCGATCTCCAGGTGGAACCCACTGGGATTGCGCACATAGAACGAGATCGCCTTGTCGTTCATGTGCCGGCCGAGGCTGATCGAGATCGGCGCACCGTTGGCCCGGGCCCGGTCGTACGCTCGTCCGACGTCGTCGAGCGAGCCGTACTCGAACTCCAGGTGGTGGATCGACGGCGTGTCCGCGGTCGCCAGCGCGATGCTGCGGTGGGTCGTATTGCAGCGGAAGAAGAACAGGCCGGGAGCGCGGTAGTCGGTCAGCTTAAACTCCAGTACCGACTCGTAGAGTTCGCGCAGTTCGGCGAGGTTCGGAGTGGCCAGCACGAAGTGGCCGAGGCCGGTGGCACCGGGGCTCGTCCCGTCCGGCCGCGTGACACTGGTGCGTGTCTTGGCTTCGCCGACGGCCAGCTCGACCCGGTACCCGACCGGGTCGGTGAACCAGCGCAGGCGGGTGGCTCCACGCAGCTGCGTCTCCTCGGCCGTACCGTCCTTGACGGTGAAACCCGCGTCGGTGAGCCGCTGGGTGAGCCGGTCGAGTTCGCTCGGCGTGTCGACGATCCAGCCCAGTTCTCGCGGGCTGTCCTGGGTGGCGGGGTAGAGGGCCACGCGGTACTTGAACTCGTCGAGTTCGGCCAGCGCGATGTCGTCGGTGCCGGACTTCGCCGTGGTGACACCGATTCCCAGCGTACGGCTCGCGAACGATGTGATGGAACTCAGGTGCACACTCGTACTGCACCCAGTGCCGGCAGTGCGGCAGCACGCGGAGTTCCGCATGGGGGATGCCCTCAAGGATCTTCGGTGCCCAGGCCAGCGGAACCGTCTGGTCCTCCCGCCCCCACAGGAGCAGGGTGGGAGGGGCGATCAGCGGCAGGTCGGGAGTCAGGTCGCCGAAGTTCGGGGGGATCGGCAGTTCCGGGTGAGCCCTCACACTCGACTCGTATCGCTCGTCGATGAGGGATTCGGTGGCCAGCTCCTCGTCGAACACCATCAGCCGCACGAACTCGGCCATGGCCGCACGCGAAGACTCCTTGGCCGCCATGTAGGCGAAGAGGCGGTCGAGGCCGACGGGCCACGGCGGTGCGTCCGCCGGGAGAACCCCGCCGGGAGCCATCAGAACGAGCCGGTCCACCCGATCGGGAAGACGCATCGCGATGCGCATCGCGACGGCTCCACCGTAGGAGTTGCCCACCAGGTGGGCGCGCTCGATTCCCAGCGCCGTCATCGCGCGGCAGACACGTTCCGCGGCGTGAAAGATCAAGGGCTCATCCGTCGCGGGTCGCGG
The DNA here is from genome assembly GCF_057537855.1 of Streptomyces diversicolor. Classification (NCBI taxonomy): domain Bacteria; kingdom Bacillati; phylum Actinomycetota; class Actinomycetes; order Kitasatosporales; family Streptomycetaceae; genus Streptomyces; species Streptomyces diversicolor. The sequence goes on along the minus strand of NZ_BAAJXA010000020.1, from coordinate 85,396 downwards.
GGAGCTCCCCCAGCCGGGCAGGTCCACCACGATGTTCCGGTAGTCCTCGAAGGCCGCCAGGTTGCCGCCGAAGTTGCTCATGCCCGTGGCCCCCGGCCCCGAGCCGTGCAGCCACACGACCGGGCTGCCCGAACCGACGTCGGTGCAGGACAGCAACGTGTCTCCGACGTCCAGCGTCCTCATCACTCCGATCCACCCTCTTCTCTGTGTGCAGCGCGGTAAAGCTGTTGTCGTGCATGCGCCGTTGCGACTCGCATGCCACGCTCGTGGTCGTCCGTCCACACGGTGCCGCCGAGGCCGTGTTCCTTCCGCCGGACGCGTGTGCCACCCACCGGCCCCCGATGACCAGCGCGTGATGGTGCGGGTTCGCATGGTCTCCTCCGGTTGCTCAGCTCACGCCCAGCTCCGGTGGTCGCGAGCTCGTTGAGCTGCATCGAATAGCGCAGGTCGACCTCACGTTGCATGGTCACGTCCTTGAACTTCACCTTCTGCCGGTCGAGCGCGCGTTGCAGGTCGGCTTCCAGCCGGGCGTAGTGGGACTCCAGCACCGTGTGCTCGACGGGGAAGGCGGAGGGATCGGAGAGTTCGGCGCTCAGGACGATGTCCGAGGCCGCGAGCCCGTAGGCCGAGAACGCGGAGGCGACAGGGCCGAGGGGAACAACGACCTCGCTCACCCCCAGGTCCTGGCAGTAGCCGACGCAGTGGGCGGGTCCGGCACCGCCGAAGGCGTAGACGACGAAGTCACGGGGGTCGTAGCCTGCCTGTACCACGCCCCGGCGCAGAAGGTCCCCCGCCTGCGCGTTCTGCACCTCGTGGATGGCGATGGCGGCCTCTTCGACGGTGAGGCCGAGTGGTTCGGCCACGTGCTCGCGGATCGCCTGCCGCGCCAGGTCCATACGGAGTGGCTTCCTGCCGCCGAGCAGTCCGTGCGGGCTGAGGATGCCGAGGACGAGGTTGGCGTCGGTGTTGGTGGGACGAGTGCCGCCGTTGCCGTAGCAGGCAGGACCGGGGACGGCCTCGGCGCTCTGCGGGCCCAGCCGCAGATTGCCGCCGGCGTCGACGGAGGCGAGCGCCCCGCCCCCGGAACCAATGGTGTGCACCCGGATGGTCGCCGCGTTGATCGGGAACTGGTTCACGACGGAACCCGGTGCCATCACCGGTTCCCCGTCGACGATGAGCCCCGCCAGGAAGGTCGTCCCGCCGACATCGGTGGTGATGACGTTGCGGTGGCCCAGCTGCTCGGCCATGCGCATTCCGCCGATGACGCCACCGGAAAGGACGGAACCGACCGTGGTGATGGCCTGCTCCGGTGCCCGGTCGGCCGTGATGGTCCCGCCCTCGCTCTGCATGACCAGCAGCGGGCCCTTGAGCCCGTTGTCCTCCAACTGCTTCTGCAACGGGGTCAGGTACATGCGCAGCCGCGGCCCGATCTGCGCGTTCATGATCGTCGTGGAGGTCCGCGAGAACTCGCGGATGCGCGGGCTGACGTATCTCGGGGTCTTCGACAACCGCGGCAGCCACCATGTGTATGTAACGCTCACTCTACAGCTGAGGCAATAGGCGGGACAGATCTTTGCCTGACGGTTGTCGACCGGCCGGACGACGCGGGCATGTTCTGCGCGACGTTCGGTCTCACCATGGGAGACTCCCTGGCCGCCCTCCGTCAAGACCGAACGTTCTACCTTTCGGTTGTGTACCCTGTCGGCATGAGTGCGAGTACAGCAGGCGGCAGCACCTCCGAAGCGCGGGCGCGGCTCCTCAACACGGCGACCCGGATCTTCTACGCAGAGGGGATCCACTCCGTGGGCATCGACCGGATCACCCTGGAGGCGAAGGTGACCCGGGCCACGTTGTACCGGCACTTCGCGGGCAAGGAAGACCTAGTCCTCGCGTATCTCGACCAGGCCGACAAGGGGATCCGAGGGCAGGTGGCCGCCGCTCAGGCGAGCAGTGAGTCGGCCGTCGACAAGGTCAGAGCCGTCGCCAGATCCATCGCCGACGGCATCCTGTCCCCCGGTTTCCGCGGCTGCGCCTTCCTCAACGCGGTGGCCGAGTATCCCGATGCCGGCCACCCGGTCCACCAAGCCGTCCTGGCCCACCGCGCATGGTTTCTGACCACTGTCACGGAGCTGCTGGCACACATCGGTGACGCACCCGCCGAGCCGGCTGCCCGGCACCTCGTCATGCTCAGGGACGGCGCCATGGCAGCCGGCTGCCTCTTCGACCCCGAGCTGGTCTGCGAAACCTTCCTACGAGGTGTCGAAGGACTTCTCCAGGCACGCGTCCGCTCAGCGCCCGCGCCGGACGCAGCCGACTCCAAGGCCGCGGACAAGGCCCTCTGAGAGCCCTCGCGTTCCCGTCGGCAGGCAAGTGCGGCGGCCGTCACGCGCCGCTGGTTCATGGCCGGCTCAAGAAGACGGCGCCCGGGACGGCGCAGCCGAACACGATCAGCTGGACCGGCGGTGCGGTGCCAGACGCGGGCCGCGGAGTCGCCCATGACCGTGCCGCTGTGGCCGGCAAGGACGATGCGGAGGGTGAGGGCCGGCGCCGGGACCACTCGTGCACCGGGACCAACAGGGCGCGGCGACCGACCAGTTCGGCGAGCAGCAGGAAAGGTACGGGCGCACCGGTGGCCCCGGCCTGAGGGGCTGTCAGCAGGGGCCGCAGACAGCAAAGCGGCGACCGCAGCAGTGCGGTGCGCCTTACGGCGAAGGTCAATTGCGACGCCACCACACGGAACCCACGGAGCGTGCGCTCCCGGATCGTCACGCTCCGCCGACGTCGGACGTCACTCCCACCGCACGGCCACCCTGGTCTGCGAGACCGCGCACCAGAGAGACGAACGGTGCGACCTGTGCGCTGTAGCTCATGCCGTCGAAGCTGTTGGCCACCGCGAGCCCGTCGGTCATGGCCCGCCCCAGGACGGCCAACCGCTGGACGAACGCCTCGTTCTCCTCGCCGCCGTTCGGAGCGAAGACCGGGGTCAGGGCCTCCACCCAGGAAGCATGGGCGTAGTCGCGGATACGGCGCACGGTGTTCCGCACCACCTCGGTGTCCTTGTGCGGGCCGACACTGATGGCCAGCAGGAGCCGAAGACAGTCGGGCCGCTGGTCGAGGGATGTGCACGCTGCCGTGAGCCATGCCTCGAAGCGCTCCAACGGTTCTGGACCACGGAATGAGGACGGATTCGGGAACTGAGCGTGCAGTTCCTGGAAGGTGCGCTCAAGCAGTGCCGCCAGAACACCGAGCTTGTTGCCGAAGTGGTAGTAGATGGAGCTGGCCGGAAGCCCTGATTGCGCGCACAGGTCCGAAATGGCCATGCCGTCGTAGCCCTGGCTTGTGACAAGGCTACGCGCCGCATCAAGGATGACATCGCGGCTGCCCGAGCCGGCACCGGACGACGCGGAGCCGTTTCCCTTCACCATGGGCCCATGATAGGTCCGGCATGACGGGCCGACCGACTGGCACGGAGCAACCCGGACCGCGCGACCAACGCCGGCCAGGACCCGTTCCTTCGACCCGATCCATGGCCAGGCCGCTTGATCACTTCCGTCAACCAGTGCCCGGTGGAGACAGACGCGCCACCCGACCGGCGAAACCGTCGCCGCGTGCCGCGCGACGACAAAATCGACGTAGTGACGGTAAAAATCGACACTGTGTAGACTCTTCGGTGAGGAGCGGTCCAGCTCCATGAGAGACCTTCCTGGAGGAGCAGTGCAGAAGCGGAACTGGCTCATCACCGGCGTCAGCACGGGCCTCGGACGCGCCTTCGCGCAAGCCGCCCTGACCGCCGGGCACACCGTCGTGGGCACCACCCGCTCGGAGGAGGACCTACGGGCGTTCGAAGCGCTCGAACCCGGGTACGCTCACGGCCGCATCCTGGACGTGACCGACAGCGACGCCGTCTCCAGCGTGATCGCAGAGGTGGAACGCGGCGTCGGCCCTCTGGACGTCGTCGTGGCCAACGCCGGCTACGGATTGGAGGGCACCTTCGAGGAGACCCCGCTGGCCGACGTGCGCAAGCAGTTCGAGGTGAACGTGTTCGGGGCAATGGCCACCCTGCAGGCGGCGCTGCCCCACATGCGCCGGCGCCGCCGCGGCCACCTGATGGCCGTCACCTCCATGGGCGGGCTCATGGCCGTGCCCGGCATGTCCGCCTACTGCGGCAGCAAGTTCGCCCTGGAGGGCATCCTTGAGGCCCTGGGCAAGGAGGTCGCACAGTTCGGCATCCATGTGACGGCGATCGAGCCGGGCTCGTTCCGCACCGACTGGGCCGGTCGGTCCATGACACGCGCCGCGCGGACCATCGACGACTACGACGAGTTGTTCACCCCCATCCGCGCAGCGCGGCAAAAGGCCAGCGGCCATCAGTTGGGCAATCCGGCCAAGGCAGGGGAGGCTGTCCTGCACATCACGTCGGTCGAGCAGCCGCCCGCCCACCTCGTCCTGGGCTCGGACGCGCTGCGACTGGTCACCGCCGCGCGCACGGCCGTGGACGAGGACATCCGCGCATGGCAGACGCTTTCCCGTACGACCGACTTCGCCGAGGGTGCTCAGCTCTGATGCCCGGCCGACAGCCTGCGCGGAGCCGGCGCACCACCGAACGCAAGGGCGATGTCCGGGAGCGGGCCATCCTCGACGTCTGCGAGGCTCTGCTGGCGGAGAAGGGCTACGACGCCATGACCGTCGGCGACATCGCCCAGGGCGCGGGCATCACACGCGGTGCCCTGTACTTCTACTTCGGCTCCAAGCAAGAAGTGGTCACGGCGCTCGTGGCCCGGACCGTCGAGCACCTGTGGGAGCGGTCCCGGGCCACTGCGCAGGCCGACGAGCCGCGCCAGGCCATCGCGGCGGCCATGCGGCGCACGGTCGAGCTCTGGAACGAGCACGGCCTGGTCATGCGCACGGCCATCGACCTCTCGCTGACCGTGCCGGAGATCGGCGAACTGTGGAACCACACGGCGGACCTGTTCATCACGGCCATCACCGCCGTCCTGGAAAGAGCGGGCGTTCGGCCGGGCACCGAACCAGAACAAGCCCCGGCGATGGCGCGCGCCCTGTGCTGGATGATCGAGCGGACCTTCTACCACGCTTCGCAGGAGTCCCGCGAGAAGCTGCAAGAGGCATCCATGACCTGCGAACACATCTGGCTGACCAGCGCCGGTCTGGCCCCTGCACGTCCTCGGCACGTGCGTCGGGGCCCATGAAGGACGCAGGGTCGAGGCCCGGCGGCTCCGCGATGTCGCGCCGCGCGCCGGAGCGGTAGGTTTCCGGATGGTCCTTGGGCAGCCCGACGTCTTCGTCCGGCTGCCCCCTACGCGCCGCTGACAACAACGGTCTCGCCGGGGCCCTGCCGGCCCTGTCTGCACCGCGCGCCTGCCGCTTCGAGTGCGACCCTGAACTGGCTCGCCGGCCGGATACCCGGCCACCTGAAGGGGCGCGGTCCTGCCGGGACGTCGTGGATCAGCGTAGGGGGACATCCACTCGGACGGGCCCGGCGAGGGCGCGGTCGCCGATCGTCACGACGAGCGCGCCGTCGACGGCCTCGGTGAAGGCGCCTGCGGCGGCGGACAGGTCCAGGGCGTCGCCGTTGGCGTCGAGGGTCACACGGGTGCCTGTCGGTGCGTCGACGAACGCGTGCGCGGTCCGCCCGGTGCGGGTCCAGCGGACCCAGGGCTCGTCGGAGGGCCGTGCGAGGTCCGCGCCGAGGGGACGCGAGCCGAAGACGGCCTCGGCGTTCGCGTGGTTCCAGGCGCCGAGCTGCTCAAGGGTGCGGCGCTGCAGCGGCGTGACCTCGCCGGAGGCGGTCAGGCCGATGTTCAGCAGCAGGTTGCCGCCCCGCGAGACGACGTCGAGGAAGTGGCGGACGGCGCCTTGCCCGCTCAGGGAGTTGGTCTCGTCCTCCAGCCGGTTGTGGCCGAAGGAGAAGCCGACGCCGCGGCAGTTCTCCCAGGCCGCGTCGCCCTCGCTGGCGCGGCCCTGCTCGTACTCACTGGTGCGGAAGTCCCAGTGCGTTTCGCCCCAGCGGTCGTTGGCCACGCCCTCGGGGCGGGCGGCGTAGAAGCGGCGGAAGAGTTCGACGAGGCTCTTGTCGCCCTCGGGCTTGCCGGCGTCGGGGTACTCGATGTCGCCCCACAGGACTTCCGGCCGGTACTTCTCGATGAGGTCGGCGACGTGGTCGAAGGCGTAGTCGGCGTAGGCCCTGTCCCGGGGGCGCAGGGCGTCGTCGATGTGGCGGACGATGGGCGGGGTCTGGGTGAAGTGCCAGTCGAGGCCGCCGGAGTAGTACACGCCGAAGCGGATGCCCCTGCGTTCGGCGGCGTCGCGGAACTCGCCGATCAGGTCGCGCCGGGGGCCGCGGCGGACGGTGTTGCGATCGCCGGTGCCGGGGGCGTCCCACAGGGTGACACCGTCGTGGTGCTTGGTGGTGGGGACGAAGTAGCGGGCGCCGGTGGCGGCGACGAGGTCCATGACGGAGTCGGCGTCGAATGCCTCGGCCTTCCACAGGTCGAGGAATGTGTCGTAGTCGGCGCCGCCGTAGACCTCCTGGTGGTGCCGGCGGGCGGGGCTGCCTTCGATGCGGATGGTGTTGTAGTACCACTCGGCGTACGGGTTGTGCTTGAACCATTCCTCTTCGTCGATGGTGCCCAGCGCTCCGATGGGCTCGCCCCAGGCCGGGACGGAGTAGGGGCCCCAGTGGACGAAGATGCCGAGCTTGGCGTCCCGGAACCAGGCCGGCGTCTCACGTTCGAACTGCTGGTACTGCTGCGGGCGTTCGGGGGCGTTCTTGAACATGGCCATGCGGGGGACGGTCCTTTCCGGGGTCGAACGTTGCCGTGGGTTCAGCGGCCGCCGAGACCTGAGGTGACGATGCCGCGCACGAGGTAACGCTGGAGGGCGATGAGCAGGACGGTGGACGGCAGCATGGAGATCACCGAGGCCGCCATGATGAGGTGCCACTGGGTTCCCTGCTGGCCGAAGAACTGCTGGAGGCCGAGGGGGATGGTGCCGAGCGTGGTGACGTCGTTGACGACCACCAGGGGCCACAGGAAGGAGTTCCAGTAGGTGATGAAGGTGAACACGGCGAGCACGGCGAGAGTGGGCCGCGCCAGCGGGAGCATGATGCGCAAGAAGGTGCCGAGTTGGCCCAGGCCGTCGATGCGGGAGGCGTCCTCCAGTTCCTGTGGGACGGTCATGAAGAACTGGCGCAGCAGGAACGCGCCGAGCGCGGTGAACGCCCAGGGCACGATGAGCGCCTGGTAGGTGTTGACCCAGCCCAGTTCCCGCATGAGGACGAAGGCGGGCACGATGATGACTTCCTGAGGGAGCATCATCGTGGCGAGGAAGACCATGAAGGTCGCGGTGCGGCCACGCCAGCGCAGCCGGGAGAAGGCGTATCCGGACAGTGCGGACACCGCGAGGGTGATGAGGGTGCCGCCGACCGCGACGACGACGCCGTTGACGAGGTAGCGGGCGAACGGCGCGTAGGAGAAGACTTCGGCGTAGTTGCCCCATTGCAGGGTCGAGCCGAACAGGGACGGCGGCGTCGAGAAGATCTCCGAGGGTGCCTTCAGCGAGGTGCCGACCATGAAGATCAGCGGGGACATGAAGAGCAGCGCGACGAGGATGAGCAGTGTGTAGCCGATCGCGGTGCGCAGGTTCCGGACGCCGCGTCCGCGGGAGACGACGTCACTCATAGTGCACCCACTTCTTCTGTCCGAGGAACTGCACGGCGGTGACGCCGAGGATGATGACGAACAGCACCCAGGCCGCGGCAGAGGCAAGTCCCAGCTTCTGGAAGGTGAAGCCCTGGTTGTAGATGAACTGCACGAGGGTGACCGTGGAGTCGCCGGGGCCGCCGCGCGTCATGATGTACGGCTGGATGAACACCTGGAAGGAGGTGATGAGGGTCATCGTGGTGGCGAAGAACAGCGACGGAGAGATCAGCGGGAGCTTGATCCTCCAGAACGCCGTCCAGGCGTTCGCGCCGTCCAGCGAGGCCGCTTCGAGCTGGCTCTCCGGTACGGAGTCCAGCGCGGACGAGAAGACGATCATGTTGTAGCCGAAGCCCTGCCAGACACTCATGACGACGATCGCGATCATCGCCCAGTGCGGGTCGGCGAGGAAGTCCGGCAGCTCGATGCCGAAGAAGGACTGAGCCGTCGCGTCGAAGGCGCCGCCCGGCTGGTAGAGCATGCGCCACACGACCGCGTTGGCGACGATCGGGGTGACCGTGGGCAGGAAGAAGATGACACGGAAGATCTGCCGGTGCCGGATCTTCGGGGACAGCCAGGCCGCCATGCCCAGGGACACGGCGAGGTTGAGCGGCACGTAGAGGACGACGAACACAAACGTGTTGGTCAGCGCCGTACGGAAGGTCGGATCACTGATCAGCTGCTGGTAGTTGCCGAGGCCGATCCACGACGGGCTGCCGATCATGGGCCAGTCGTGCAGGCTCATGGCCAGGGCGATGCCGATGGGGACAAGGGTGAACAGCGCGAGCCCGAGGGCGTGGGGCGCGGCGAATCCGACGCCCCACGCTCCGGACCGGCCGCGCCGGCGGCCACCTCGGTGGTGGTCCTTCGACGCCGCCGCGGCAGTCACCTCGCGTGCGGGGACATGTGCCATGCTGGGTTCCGGCTACTTTCCGATGTGGCGGGAGATCTCCGCGAGCACGTCTGCGGCCGGCTTCTCCCCGTTCACCATCTGCGGGCCGTACTGGCTGAGCATCTGGTTGAGCTTGTCGCCGTCGGCGCTCCCCGGCAGCGGGACGGCGCTCGCGAGCGCACTGTCCAGGGCTTCCTTCGCGCCGTCGATACCGGCGCTCTCGTACCAGGCCGCCTGCGCTGCCGTGCGGGCGGGGAAGGCCCGGCCGTCCTTGGCGAGTGAGGTCAGGGTCTTTTCCGACGTCATCGCCGTGATGGCCTTGAAAGCGGCCGTCGGGTCGGAGCAGGTCCTGGAGATGCCGAAACCGCTGCCCGCCGAGTAGGTCTTCTGCTCGCCTTCGGGCGACGGGATGGTCGTGACGCCCACGTCGAACTTGGCCTTCGCCTTGAAGTCGAGGGAGTTCCACGGGCCGCCGACCGTCGCGGCGGCCGTGCCGTTGATGAAGGCGTTGTCGTCGGCGCTGGCGTCGGCGCCATCGGCCTTGGTCGCGGATCCGTCCTTGACGAGGCCGGCGATCCACTCGACCGCTTGAGCGGTCTTCGGGGAGTCGAGGGAGACCGTGCCGGAGTCGTCGATCATCTTGGCGCCGCCGGTGGAAAGAATCGTTCCTTCCAGGAAGATGTCCTCGACGGTGGTCGCGAGAGCGACCTGGCCGTTCTTCTTCAGGGCGGTGGCCGCGGCCTCGAAGTCGTCGACGGTCCATCCCGGCTTCGGGGCGTCGACGCCGGCCTTGTCGAAGGCGTCCTTGTTGTAGAAGAGCAGGAGCGGGCCGGTGTCGTAGGGGATGGCGTACTGCTTGCCGTCCACGGCCAGGGCCTTCATGGCCCCTTCGTCGAACGCGTCGCTGTCGAAGCCGGTCGACTTGATGAGGTCGTCCAGCGGCAGCAGGCCCTCGGAGAACTGGTTCACGCGCAGGCTCTGCATCGTGACGATGCAGGGCGCGCCAGACGTCCCGAGCTGTGTCGAGATCTTGGTCCAGTAGTCGTTGAACGGCGAGCCCTGCAGGGACACCTTCTTGCCGGATGCCTCGGCGCCGGTTTCTCCGACACCCGCCCAGACTTTCTGATCGTCCGACGAGCCGATCCACATCGACCAGGTGAGGCTGTCACCGCTGCCCGAGCTCTGGCCGCCGGAACAGCCTGTGAGGAACAGAGCCCCCACAGCCGTGGTGGCGACAGCCGCAGTCCGTACTCTCATGTCATCACCTTTGATTTCATTCGGCCTAGTGGCTGATGTGGTACTCCGACGTCAGGCACGAGCGATCTAATCATCCGATGTTTATCGTGTCAACGGCGGTGTAATCCTGGGATATCTCCTCGTGACCTGACGCATACATCGGATATGTGCGGTCAGTTACGCAGCCTGAGGCCCGACATCCCGCCATCGACCTCGACGACCGTCCCCGTCGTCGAGCCCGCACGGGGACTGGCCAGATAGGCAACGGCATCAGCGACCTCCGCGGCCTCGACCAGACGCCCGTGCGGCTGCCGGGCATCCAGAGCCGCCCGCTCGGCCACCGGGTCCTGCGCGGAGTCCAGCAGCCGGGCCACCCAGGGGGTCGCCACGGTTCCGGGGCTGACCGCGTTCACCCTGATCCCCTCGCGCACATGATCCGCCGCCATCTGGAGCGTCAGCGAGTACAACGCCCCCTTGCTCGCCCCGTACAGGGCCCGCCGCGGGAGCCCCGCGCTCGCCGCGATGGAGCACATGTTCACGATCGCGGGGCAGGAGGACCGGCGCAGCCACGGCAACGCGGCACGGCTGACGCGCACGGCGCCGAGCACGTTGATGTCCAGGACGCGGTGCCATTCCTCGTCGGAGTTGTCGGCCACCGTGCCCTGGGCACCGATCCCCGCGTTGTTGACGACGACGTCGATCCCGCCGAACGTCTCGGCGACGTGCGCCACCGCCGTCCGCACGTCCTCGTCCCGTCCGACGTCCACCCGGTAGGCGTCCCGCTCCCCGTCAGGCGGGTTCAGATCCAGTACCGCGACCCGTGCGCCCTCCGCGCGCAGCCTGCGGACGATCGCCGCGCCGATGCCCGACGCGCCGCCGGTGACCAGGGCCCTGACGTTCTCGAAGCCGGTCATCGGATCACCTGCCGCTGCCGGCCGAGCCCGTCGATCTCGACCTCGACGACATCTCCGTGCCGCAGATAGGGGAAGCGTCCCGACAGGGCGACGCCCTCAGGCGTGCCGGTCATGATCAGATCGCCGGGTTCGAGCGCCAGGAACTGGCTGAGCCGCCAGACGATCTGGGCGACGTCGAAGATCATGTCGGAGGTGCTGGAGTCCTGGCGCGGCGCGGCGTTGACCCAGCTGCGCAGCCGCAGCGTGCGCGGATCGATCTCGTCGGCAGTGACGAGCCAGGGGCCGACGGGAGAAAACCCGGGGAACGACTTGCCCTTGCTCCACTGACCGCCGGATCGTTCGATCTGCCACTCGCGCTCGGAGAGATCGTTGACCAGTGTGTATCCGGCGACGTGCCCGATGGCGTCCTCGGGCGAGTCGAGGTAGCTCGCCCTGCGCCCGATCACCACGCCGAGCTCCACCTCCCAGTCGGTCTTCACGCTGCCCGGGGGGAGGGTGACGTCGTCGTCGGGACCGACCACGGTGTTGGGGGTCTTGAGAAACACCACCAGGTCCTCGGGGGTTTCGGCCCCGGACTCGGCGGCGTGGGCGGCGTAGTTCATCCCCACGCAGATGACCGCGGACGGCCGGGCGATCGGTGCGCCGATCCGCTGCCCTGCGCGCTCGATACGCGGAAGTTCACCTGCGCGCACCGCGGCGGCGACGCGGTCCAGGGACTGCGACAGGAAGGGCCCGTCGATGTCGTCCGTGAGAGTCGACAGGTCGAGGTAGTGGTCTTCGGCGACGACGACCGGCTTCTCCCGGCCGACCTCCCCGATCCGCGCGAGTTTCATGAGATCCCCTCCAGAACATCGGAACTCTAAGCCCACCTGTAAGGCGGAGCGACGGCACCATACCATTTGACCCTTCGATTGATCCGATGTTTAGATCCTCTCGGGAGGACCCATGACCACGATCACATCCGTTTCCACGGCGGACGTCCGCTTCCGGACCTCCGCGTCGCTGGACGGCTCGGACGCCATGAACGCGGACCCCGACTACTCGGCGGCCTATGTCGTCATCCACACCGACGCACCCGACGGCCACGAAGGGCACGCCTTCGCCTTCACCATCGGCCGCGGCAACGATGTGCAGGTGGCCGCCATTCAGATGCTGGAGGGCCATCTGCTCGGACGCGAGGTCGAACCGCTGCTCGACGACATGGGTGAGGCGTGGCGGATCCTCGCGCACGACTCCCAACTACGCTGGCTGGGCCCCGAAAAGGGCATCATGCACATGGCCGTCGGCGCGGTCGTCAACGCGCTGTGGGACCTCAAGGCCAAGCGGGCCGGCCTGCCACTGTGGCAACTGCTGGCCCGGATGTCCCCCGAGCAGCTCGCCGACCTCGTCGACTACCGCTACCTCACCGACGCCCTGACCCGCGAGGAGGCCATCGGCATCCTGCGCCGCGCCGAGCCCGGCCGGGCCGAGCGCGAGCAGATCCTGCTGGCCGACGGATACCCCGCCTACACCACAAGCCCCGGCTGGCTCGGCTACTCCGACGACAAACTCGCCCGCCTGTGCCGCGAGGCCGTCGACGCCGGATTCCCGCAGATCAAGCTCAAGGTCGGCGCCAACCTCGACGACGACATCCGACGTATGCGCATCGCACGTGAGATCTGCGGCGACGGCTTCCCCATCGCGGTCGACGCGAACCAGCGCTGGGACGTGGCCGCCGCGATCGAGTGGGTCCGCGCCCTCGCGCCCTTCGATGTGGCCTGGGTGGAGGAACCGACCAGCCCCGACGACATCCTGGGGCACGCCGCCATCGCCCGCGGGATCGCTCCCGTGCCGGTGGCCACCGGGGAACACGTGCACAACCGCATCATGGTCAAGCAGTTCCTTCAGGCCGAGGCACTTCACATCCTCCAGATCGACGCGGCCCGGGTCGGCGGAGTCAACGAGAACATCGCCCACCTGCTGCTCGCCGCGAAGTTCGACACCCCTGTCTGCCCGCACGCCGGGGGCGTGGGCCTGTGCGAGGCCGTCCAGCACCTGTCGATGTTCGACTTCATCGCCGTCTCCGGCACGACCGAGGGACGCATGATCGAATTCGTCGACCATCTGCATGAGCACTTCGTCACCCCGACGGTCGTCCGGGACGGCCGGTACCTCGCACCGACCACCCCGGGCGCCGGAACCGAGATGCACGCAGCCTCGATCACCGCACACCGCTGGACCGCAGAGACGGGAGTCGCCGCATGACCGACCGGCTGGGATTCGGAGCCGCATCCATCGGCAACCTGTACCGCGAGGTGTCCGACGAAGACGCCCGGACGGTACTGGAGGAAGCCTGGGCAGGCGGCATCCGCAGCTACGACACCGCACCCCACTACGGACTGGGCCTCAGCGAACGGCGACTCGGCACCTTCCTGCGACAGCAGGCCCGCGACACCTACCGTCTGTCGACAAAGGTCGGCCGCCTGATCGTGCCGAACACCGGCCGCCGCCACGGCACCGACGAAGCGAACGGTTTCGTCGTGCCTGACGACCACGTACGGCACTGGGATCCCAGCCCGGCCGGTGTGCGGCGAAGCCTGGACGCCTCACTGGAACGGCTCGGCATCGACCGCGTCGACACCCTGTTCCTCCACGACCCCGACGTCTACGACCTCGCCGAGGGACTGCGGCTGGGGCTGCCCGCCCTCGCACGCCTCCGGGAAGCCGGGCTGGTCGACGAGATCGGCGTCGGCGTCAACAGCGTGGAGGCAGCCGTCCGCGCGGTCCGCGAGGGCGACCTCGACGTCGTCATGATCGCCGGCCGCTACACCCTGCTCGAACAGCCCGCCGCCACGGAACTCCTCCCCCTGTGCCAGGAGCGCGGCGTACGGGTGCTCGCGGCCGCCGTGTTCAACTCGGGACTGCTCGCCTCCGACACCCCCGCCGCGGCGCACTACAACTACGGGGCCGTACCGCCCGAGTTGGTCGCACGCACCGAGCGGCTGCGAGAAGTCTGCGCCCGCTTCGGCATCCCGCTGCCCACCGCCGCCATCCAGTACCCACTGCGCCACCCGGCGGTGAACCAAGTGGTCGTCGGTACCGCACGCACCAGCTCACTGCGCGCCAATCTCCAGCACATGAAGACGGAGATCCCCGACGAGCTGTGGGAGACGCTGCGCGACGAGCAGCTGATCCCCTGACCGATTCCCACCGACCGCGTAGGGCCCGGACAGTACCGCGTGCACGGTCCGGGCCCTGTGTCTGCGGGCCGCCACGATGTCCCCGGGTTCCGGCAACCGGGGGACATCGTCGTCTCAGTCGCCGATCCCGTAGACCCTGCGGGCGGTGCCCGCGGCGACCTGCGGCCAGTCGTACGGGCCGACGACGTCGCGGACGAGGCGGAACCACGCGCCTGTCGTCGTCCTGCCGTCGATCCCGGTACTCACCGGCCAGTCACCGCCCAGCAGACAGCGCTCCGGGCCGAACAAGTCGAGGGCCGCGCGCAGCAGATCCGGACCGTGCCGGTGCAGGGTCCCCGCGTCGGAGGCTTCGGCGGGGAGTCCGGAGAGCTTCACCGTCAGCCGCTCATGACGGGCGAGGCGACGCAGCGCTGTCAGCCAGGTCTGTCCGGCTTCCGAGTGCAGTCCCTCGTCCACCGGCGGCTTGCCCAGGTGGTCGAGGACGGTGATCCCGTCGCACGAGTCGGTCAGGAGGCGGTCGAGGTCGTCGAGCTGGGTCCAGCGCACGCAGGCGTCGAAAACCAGACCGGCGCGGGCGACTTCGGCGAGTCCCTTGTGCAGTGCGGGCGCCGCGAGCCGCTCGGGAGGAAGATCCTGGAGCAGATGGCGGACCCCGCGCACCAGCGGCAGTCCGGCCACCCGGTCGATCCGTTCGCCTGCGTCGGGCGCACCCAGGTCGGCCGCGACGACCATCGCCGCCAGTCCGGGCCAGTCCAGTCCGGCAACCCAGCGGGCCTCTTCGAGGGCCGAGTCCGGGGTGACATCGGCCTCGACACACACCCATCGCGTCACCGCGCCGTCGGCGTCGTCGATGTCGCCCGGCAGCCTCGGCCGGTCCAGCGCCGTGCCCGCGAGCCAGTCGTAACGCAGCCGACGCGGGTCCCAGACGTGCACATGCGCGTCGACCAGATCCGCACCGATCCCGTCGGCGCGGCCGGTCTCGCCGGCGTCGCCCGCGATGACGGCCGGCTCTGCCCGCCCGTCCCCGGCCCGCGGCCCGGTCACCGTCCGCCGTCCCGCTGCGCCGCGAGGTCCCAGATCAGTTCGAGCGGTCCGGCACCCTGCTCGCCGTCAGCGTCACGGAACAGCTCCACGAACCGCCCGATGTCACGCTGCCACGCCTGGTCGGCGGGCTCTTGAGGCAGCGCCGCACCGACCGCGTCCCAGTCGTCGCAGTCGACCAGGTGGAACAGCCGCCGTCCCGAGCGCCAGATGGTCCAGTCATGGATGCCGAGCCGACCGAACACGGCGACCAGGTCGTCGGGGATCCGCAGGTGCCGTTCCCGGTAGAGATCGACGGCGCCCTCTCGGATCTCGGAGTGCAGCGCGACACGCATCAGCGGGCCTTTCTCAGCCAGTGCTCCACGCCGGAGACGTGGGCGATCATCAGTGCCTGGGCGAGCTCCGCGTCCCTGTGCCGTACGGCTTCCAGGATGCTGCGGTGCTCGTCGATCGTGCGGGCGACCGAGCCGCCCTCGGTGATGCCGCGCCAGACGCGGGCGCGGACGGTGTGGCTCGACAGAGAGTCGAGGAGACTCGTCAGATAGGCGTTGCCGGTCGCCTCGGCGATCGCATGATGAAACGCGATGTCATGGGCGACCAGGCTCTCGACGTCGGCGTCCTCGCCGACACCCGCGAGCCGCCTCTCGATCTCGTCCAGCTGGGCATCGGTGATCGAGCGGCACGCCAGGGCGGCCACCTGGGGCTCAAGCATCCGCCGTACCGCGAAGACCTCCAGGATCGAGTCGTCCCGGTGGAGATCGACCACGAACGACATGGCCTCCAGCAGCAGCCTCGGTTCGAGGCTGGTGACATAGGTGCCGTCGCCGCGCCGCACGTCCAGGACACGGATGACCTCCAGCGCCTTCACGGCCTCCCGCAGGGAGTTGCGCGACAGCCCGAGCGACTCGCTCAGCTCCTTCTCGGTGGGAAGCCGGGATCCGGGCGAGAGCTCGCCCGAAACGATCATTTCTTTGATCTTGAGAATCGCTGCATCGGTGACCGCCATGAGCCCCACTCTAGACGAAGTCATCGGATGTCTGGCCGACCGAGGTTGACCTGCGCCGCGGTACCGCTGACCGATCTCATGAAGAGGTGTGAACAGCTGTCTCGTCCGCCGGTGACCGGGGCAACCACCGAAGCATGCCAGACGTCCGATGTCCGGTGGGGTGTGCGCCGACTGCTGCCCGCCGGTCCGTGATGTGCGGGACCCGCTCGGTCGTACGGGAGGCCGGGGGCGGGTTGGTTATCCTGCCGGGCATGCGGTGGGGCATGCGGGATCCGGTGCCGCGGGCGGAGCCCGGACCGTTTCGGCCCGCGTGCCCGTGCACTCGCGGGGCGCGGTCGTGAGCACGCCCGTGGCCGCCGCCGTCGCCGCCGTGGTGGCGTTCGTCGTTCTGTACGCCCTCGCGCTGCGGCGTACCGCCGGGCTCGCCGTCGCGGGGTCGGCCGTCGCCGTCGCGGCGGCCACCATGACCGGCATCGCTGCCGGACTGCGTCCGTGGAACGTCGTGGGCACGGCCCTGGTCGCGGCCGGCGCCGCGGCCGTGGCCTGGGTACTGGGCAGATCGCGGCGGCGCCGCCGGGCCGAACGGTCCGCCCTGGCCGCGTACCGCGCCGGCGCGGCGGCCATGCCGCGGTACGCCGCGCTCGCCGAGCGGGACCGGCTCGCCGCCGAACTGCACGACGTGGCCGCGCACCGGCTCACCGCAATCGTCGTCTCCGCCGCGGCGGCCCGGCATCTCACCGACCCGGACCTGATCGCCGGCGCCCTGCGCCACGCGGCGGACACGGGACGCAAGGCCGTGGCAGAACTGGACCGCCTGGCGGACCGGGGCGACGCCGCGGGCAGCTCACTCCACGATGTCGCCGCCCTGGCGACCGAGTGCGGTGCCGACCTGGAGGACACCACCGGTACCGGGCCGGCCGTTCCCGCCGCGACGGGCGCGGTCGCGTACCGGGTGGTCCGTGAGGCGCTGACCAACACGGCCCGTTACGCCCGCGGCGCGACGGTACGCGTCGCCCTGGGCAGGCGTCCCGGACTCCTCACCGTCACCGTGACGGACGACGGCGGCACCGCAGCGGAACCGGACCTCGGCACCGGCCGCGGCCTGACCGGTCTGCGCGGCACGGTCGGCGCGGCGGGCGGCACGCTCTCGTACGGGCCGGCGCCCGGCGGCTGGACCGTCCACGCCGAACTCCCCCTGCCCGAAGAACCGCCCGCCGGGCCGGTTCCCGACAGGCGGTGGCTGAACCTCGCGGGGCGGTCCGGCCTCGCCTGCGGTCCGCGCCGCCGCCCGCTCTGGCGCGGCCCCACCGCCCTCGACTGGGCCCTGGTCGTGCTCGCCGTCGCGCTCTCGCTCGGCGCGGGCCTGCTCTCCGAGGACGTACCCGACTCGTTCCGCAGCGCGCTGTCCGGTCTGCCCATCGTCCTGCTGTCCGGCCTGCACGCCGTGCCGCTCGGCTGGCGTTCGCGCGCGCCCGGGGCGGGGCTGACCGCCGTGCTGTCGGCGCTGGTGCTGTGGTGGGCCTGCGACCAGGCCGGCTGGACGCGGCCGCCGGTCAGCGACATCTTCCTCGTGTACTGGTGGGTGGAGTTGACCTTCGTGTACAGCGCGGGCGCGTATCTGCCGGTACGGCGCGGTGTGCTGGCCCCCGTCGCGGTGGCAGCGACCGGCGGTCTGGCACTCGCCAGCGGCAGCGGTATCACCGGCCCCCGGGCGGCGGCCTGGGCTGCGCTGACCGCCCTGCTCGCCTTCCCCGCCTTCGCACTGTGGGGGCTTGGGGTACGCACCGCCCTGCGGCGTGAGCGGCGCAGGGCCACCGCGGCCCGCAGCCGGGAAGTGCTCGAACGGGACGCCGACGCCGCCGTACGCGACCAGCGCCGCGTGATCGCCGCGGGCCTGCTGCGCACCGCGCACCGGCACGCGTGCGATGTGGTCACCGCCGCCGACGCCGGACGGCTCGACACCGTCCTCTCCGAAGCACGAGCCGGCCTCGCCGCGCTCCGGGAACTGCTCATGGACCTGCACGGCCAGGGCGACGACGGCACGGGGCAGGGCGTCGCCGCGCCGCCGCCCACGCTCGCCGGCATCTCCGCGCTGGCCACCCGCTACGGCGCCACCGTCAGCTACCGGGGGCCGCGCGCCGCCGAGCCCGTCGTGGTGGGTGTGGCTGCGTACCGGGTCGCCGCGATGCTGCTGGCCGAGGGGGTCGGACTGACCGTGCTGCGCGGTGCCGCCGGTGTCGAGGTGTCGGGACCGCTGCCCGCCGCGCCCGGTACGCGACGGCACATACGGGCCGTGGCCGACGCCGTGGGCGGTACGCTCACCCAGACCGACAACGCGGTGCACGTGTGGCTGCCGGAGGTGTTCCCATCGCGATCAGTGTGACCGTCGCCGACGACCAGACGGTGGTACGCGCCGGAATCGCAGCGATCCTCGACGCCGAACCCGACCTGTCCGTCGTCGGACAGGCGGCCGACGGCGAGTCGGCTGTCGCGCGCGTGCTCGAACTGCGGCCGGACGTCGCCCTGATGGACATCAGGATGCCGGGCGGCGGTGGGCTGGCCGCCACCGCCCGGATCACCGCGGAGGCTCCCGGCACCCGTGTCGTCGTCCTGACCACCTTCGACCTCGACGAGTACGTGTTCGCCGCGCTGCGCGCCGGGGCGGTCGGCTTCCTGCTCAAGGACGCCGAGCCGGAGCGGGTGGTCGACGCCGTGCGGGTCGCCGCCCGCGGCGGCGCGCTGCTCGACCCCATGGTGACGCGGCGGCTGGTCGAGCGGTACGCCACCGGTGACGCCCCCGCCGACGCCGACCGGCTGCGGCGGCTCACGCCGCGCGAAACCGACGTCCTGCGGCACGTGGCCCGCGGGCTGGCCAACGCCGAGATCGCCGCCGAACTCGGCATCAGCCCGGCCACCGTCAAGGACCATGTCGCGGTGGTCCTCGCCAAACTCGGCGTCCGCAACCGCGTCCAGGCGACGATCGCCGCGTACGAGACCGGCCTCGTACGCCCCGGAGTCCGCTGAAACACCGGCCCACAAAGCGAGCGGCACACTACGGCGTGGCCGGCCAGGGCGCGCCGCACCCCACCGTGGCCGTCGCCTACCCCGGTGTCCACCGCAGCGAGTGCGGCCGGCCTTCCCAAAGGGGTGGTGACCCCCGCCGTGCGGCGGGGGTCACCACCCCCTCCACCAGCGGATTTCACCGCCGGACCGTCGTCCGGCAGCCTGACGACCAGGCCCTGCCCCCACACCTAGCCTCACGGCATGGCACTCAGAATTCCCCGGTCCGGTCCGTTTCCCCCGCTCGTCCGCCGCACATGCGGCGGCCTTCTGCTCGCCGTCACGGTGGCACTGACACCGGTCGCCGCGGCAGCCGGTTTCCTCGCGGCGGCGTTCGCGACCGCGAGCGTCTGGCTGCTCGCGGCCGCGGGTCTCGTCGTCGCCGCGGTGGTCGCCCACCTGCTCGGCGGCGCGGCCTTCCGGCTGCTCGGCAGGGGCGGCCTGCGGGCCACGGCCGCCCTCACCGCCGTGCTGCTCCTCGGCACCACGGCCCTGGCCGCCGCCACCGTCTTCCGCCCGATGCCGGCCCCGGCCGCGGGTCCCGTCCCCTCCGGCGTCCGCTTCTGGAACCTGCCGACCGGCTCCCGGATCGCCTACGTCCACACGCCCGCCGCCGGCACGCCCCGGCCCACTCCCGTCATCTTCCTGCACGGCGGCCCGGGCACCCCGGCGGAGGGCACCCCCACCGCCGGTCGGGAACTGGCCGCGGAGGGATTCGAGGTCTACTCCTACGACCAGGTCGGCGCGGGCCGTTCCACCCGGCTGTCCGACATCACCGGCTACACCGTCGCCCGCCAGGTCGCCGACCTCGACGCGATCCGCCGGCTCCTCGGCGCGGACCGCATCGTCCTCGTCGGCCAGTCATGGGGCGGCTCCCTGGCCGCCCAGTATCTGCGGGCGCACCCCACACACGTGTCCAAGGCGGTCTTCACCTCGCCGGGCGCCCTGTGGGGCCGGGAGTACCCCGGGTCCCAGGCCGGCGAGCCCTGGGACGATCTGACACCGGCCCAACGCTCCCGGCGCGACGACCTGGACAGCAGACCCCGCCTGATCGCCGCGAGCCTGCTCCTCGGCGTCAACCCGCGCGCCGCGCACGCCCTGGCCGGCGACCGCGAACTCGACCACTGGATGCACGAAGTGGCCCTTGTCGGCAAGGACACCACGTCGTGTGCGGGGACGGCACCCACCGGGGCACACAACAACCCGCAGGGTTTCTACAGCAACCAGATGACCGTCAAGGACTTCGAACAACTCCCCGACCCGCGTCCCGTCCTGCGCACGGTGCGCGTGCCGTCGCTGATCCTGCGCGGCCAGTGCGACTTCGTCAAACCCGAAGTCACCCAGGAATACCGCACGACCCTGCCCGACTCCCGGCTGGTCCACATCCAGGGCGCGGGACACTCCATCAGCCATGCGCAACCCCGCCTGTACACCGCACTCCTACGGGCCTTCCTGCTGGACAAGCCCCTCCCGGCACCGGCGTCCTGACCGCCGCTCCGCTGCGCCGCCCGGCGCGGTGGCGCAGGATGGAGGGGAACCGGGCAGGCGCCCGCGCGCCGGCCCGGCGAGGAGGCACGGCATGGGGAAACCGGTCGTAGTCGGCGTCGACGGCTCACCGTCCAGCCTGGACGCGGTGGAGACGGCGGCACACGAGGCGGCGGTGAGCGGGACCGGCCTGCGGCTGGTGCATGCCTTCGGGTGGCCGTCGATCCATCCACCGCTGGGTGGACCGCCGTGGAGTCCTGCCGTAGCGGGGGTGCGCGAGCTGGTGGACGGCACGCTGGCCGAGGCCGAGCAGCGGGCGCGCGAGGTCGCGCCGCGTGTGGACATCGCCCGGGAGGTCACCGTGGGCGAGCCGCTGATGGTGCTGGAGATCGAGTCGCGCACCGCGTCGCTCGTCGTCGTGGGAAGCCGCGGCCTTGGCTCGTTCGGCAGCCTGCTGCTCGGTTCCACCGCGGTGCATCTGGCTGCCCACGGCCGTTGCCCGGTGCTGGTGGTGAGGGGCAGACCGAACCCCACCGGTCCCGTGCTGCTGGCGGTGGACGGCTCCCCGGCGGGCGAACGCGCCGTCGAGTTCGCCTTCGCCGAAGCGTCGATGCGCGGTGCGGGCCTGCTCGCCCTCCACGTGTGGAACACGTGGAGCGAAGGAGCCTCCGCGGGACCGGCAGCTCCGGTGAACCTGGTGGTCGGCATCGAACGACTCCGCGACGAGGAGCAGCGGCTGCTGGACGAGACCCTGTCTCCGCACCTGGCGCGCTACCCCCAGATCACGGTGGAGCGGCGCCTTGTGCTCTCCCGGATCCGCCCGGCCCTGATCGAGGCGAGTCACGATGCGCAGTTGGTCGTCGCCGGAGCTCGTGGCCGGGGCGGGTTCACGGGGCTGCTGCTCGGCTCGGTCAGCCAGGCCCTGCTGCACCACGCCCACTGCCCCGTCGCGGTGATCCGCGGCACGGAGTGATCAGCGCTTCGAGGGCAGGGGCCGCTGCGGGATTCGCTTCCCTCACCCATGCGTGCGGTCGCGCAGTGTGTACCCGCCGTCGATGACCTTCGCGTCGGCCGCGGGTGCCATGCACTTCGTGAGCAGCGGCTCGTCCTTCTCGGTGGCTCCGGAGAGTCCGATACGGGCCTGGCCCTTCTCCGGGACGAAGAAGCTCACGCCCATGCGGGTGTGCGGGTCGAGCATGGTGAGCCAGGGGTGGCCGGGGCTGGTGCGGACCAGGCGGCCGGTGACGGTGGCGGTGGGACCGCCCGTGGTGAGGCAGTCGACCTGGAACTCGCCCCAGTAGAGCGTGCCGTCCTGGGCGTGCGAGATGCGGAAGGTGCCCCAGGAGCGCTGCGGGACACTCCCGACGGTGTAGGTCGCGTGGGCGTCGACGGACACCCGCACCTCCTGGTCCGCGACCGGGTAGTCCATGCGCGCGTCGCCCTTGAGCGCGGAGACGGCGGCGGTCTCCCGCGCCGGCGGCGAGGACGAGGCGGGTGCCGCGGCGGCGGCCTCAGGCGCGGCCGGCGAGATCGAGACGGGTGCCGCGGCGGCGGGCGCGGCGACGGCGACCACCACGGCGACAAGGGCGGTGGCGCGCAGGGTCCTGTTCAGCATGCGGGGCTCCGATCGGAGGGCGTTGGGATACCCACTGATCGTCGTCAATCCCCGTGCCGCCAGGCGTCGTTCGCGGGTAGGTCCCGTCCCCGTCGCACGGCGGAGACGAAGGTCCACCCGAGCGCCGACACCTCCTGTTGCGGGTCATTCCTAAGCTGTCCGTACCGGTAAGGGAACGTTCGGGGCCACTGGATGAACGGGCGACGAAGATCCGTCACGTAGGGTTACGGCCGTGAGAGGGACGACCTAACCTCCGGTCATGTCTGACATCTCCCGCCGTAAGGTTCTCGGCACCCTCGCCGGTGGAACCGCTCTCTCCTTCCTGCCTCCGTCGCTGCACCAGGCGATGGCCGCGCCCATGCCACGCGGTGGCCTGCGGGCGATCGAGCATGTGATCATCCTGATGCAGGAGAACCGTTCCTTCGACAACTATTTCGGAACCCTCAAGGGTGTGCGCGGCTTCGGCGACCGCACGCCGCTGCGGCTGCCCACCGGTGGGAGTGTCTTCGAGCAGCCGCGGGCCGGCGGTGCCGAGGTGCTGCCGTTCTCGGCCCGGCAGGCGGCTCTCGACGCGGGCCGTCCCGAGAGCGACATCCAGTACCTGGGTTCGCTCGCGCACGGATTCTCCGACGCCGTCCAGGCCCGGGCGAACGGCTGGTGGGACGACTGGATCGCCGCCAAGAGCCAGAGCACCATGGCCTTCTACGACCGGCGCGACATTCCGTTGCAGTACGAGCTGGCCGACCGCTTCACCCTCTGCGACGCGTACTTCTGCTCCGTCTACGGCTCGACCAACCCCAACCGCAACTATCTGTGGACCGGCACGACCGGTTACGAGCCGGGCGGTGTCAACCGGGCCGTCACCAACGCCGCGTACTCCTACACGCATCAGGGCTACGACTGGACGACGTACCCGGAGCGCCTGGAGGCCGCCGGCGTGTCCTGGCAGATCTATCAGGAATGGGACAACTTCACCGACAACGCGGTGGAATACTTCCGGCCCTGGAAGGAGATCGGCCGGAAGATCCTGGCCAAGGTCAGCGGCCAGTACTCCACCACCGAGCAGTTCTACGACAGCCTGTGGGGCAAGACCGCTGATCAGCGCAAGGCCGCGCTGGCCGAGTTCCAGCGGGGCGTCGACGCGCTGACCCCGGCCGAGCGTCGGCTGTTCATGCGGGGCGCCTACCGCTCCGAGCCCGACACCCTTGTCCAGCGGCTCACCGCGGACATCAAGAAGGGCACGCTGCCTCAGGTCAGTTGGATCGTCCCGACGGCGGCGCTGTCCGAACACCCGAGCAGCTCCACCCCCGTCGGCAGCGCCAACCTCGTCTACGACCTCCTCGACGCCATCGCCGGCGACCCGAAGACCTGGTCGAAGACGGCGCTGTTCATCAACTTCGACGAGAACGACGGCTACTTCGACCACGTGCCCGCCCCGGTCGCGCCGAAGCCGGACACCGGCAACTGCGACGACTGGTTCAACGGCAGCCCGGTCGGTCCCGGCCCGCGCGTGCCGATGACGATCGTGTCGCCGTGGACGGTGGGCGGTTTCGTCAGCTCGGAGGCGTTCGACCACACCTCGGTCATCCGGTTCCTGGAGAAGTGGACCGGTGTCCGCGAGCCCAACATCAGCGACTGGCGCCGTAGCGTCTTCGGCGACCTGACCTCCGCCTTCGACTTCGACAGCGCCCACCGGCAGCCCGAGGTGGAGCAGCCGGGGCAGGTGCCGGCACCCGTCGGACGGTGGACGCCCGTACCGCCCAAGGAGCAGGCGCTCCCGGAGCAGGAGTCCGGCACCCGTCGCACGCGCCGCTCCCCCTACCGGCTGTCCCTGCGCACGGATGTCACCCGCTCCGCCGTACGCCTCCGATCCGGCAACGAGGGCGGCACCGGCGCCACGTTCACCGCCTACCCCGGTGACGGCACCGCTCCGCGCGCCTGGACCGTCCCCGCCGGCAAGGGCGCCACCGAAACGGTGGAGTACGGCGCCGACGGCTACGACTTGCAAATCCACGGTCCGGGATGGTCGGTGTGGGAGCTGCGCGGAACCGGTGTGGGCGCCGAGGCACACCTCGTCGAGCACCCGGGCCCCGGCCGGGTGACCGTGGTGTGCTCCAACCCCTCCCCCAGGACCCGTACGCTGCTCGTCGGTGAGTCGGTCTACTCCCGTAAGCACGGCGACCACGTGCGGACCGTCAC
The DNA here is from genome assembly GCF_057537855.1 of Streptomyces diversicolor. Taxonomy (NCBI): domain Bacteria; kingdom Bacillati; phylum Actinomycetota; class Actinomycetes; order Kitasatosporales; family Streptomycetaceae; genus Streptomyces; species Streptomyces diversicolor. The sequence goes on along the minus strand of NZ_BAAJXA010000020.1, from coordinate 61,054 downwards.
CCTCAAGCCCGGCCAGTCCCGCACGGTGCAGCTCCATGTGCCGGATCACGGCTGGTACGACGTGGTGGTCGTCGACCGCGACGACCCGTCCTTCCTGCGGCGCGCCACCGGTCGACTGGCCGACGGCAAGCCCGGCGTCACCGACCCGGCGACCGGCACGGCCCCGGCGCTGGCCGCGACGATCGGTCTGCCGGCGGCGCTGCCGTCCCTGGGCACGCCCTTCGCGCAGGGCAACCCCACCGATGTCGTGGTCACCGTGCGGAACCAGGGCACCCACCGGCTCGACGCTCTCTCCGTCGCGCTGCTCGCCCCGTCCGGCTGGACGGTCCAGCGGACCGGTGGGGCGCCGACCGTGCTGCGGGCCGGCGACTCGGCCGACGTACGTTTCGTCGTCACGCCCGCTCCCGACGCCACCGCCGGGCGGCTGGTCGTCGCCGCGCACGCCGACGACGACGGTCTGCTCAGGCTCGCGGACGCGCGCGTGCGGACCAAGGTCGCCCCGGCCATGAGCGTCGCACTGACCGGTCCGGCCAGCTCCCCCGGGACCGACGGCACTGTGCTCTCACCGGGCAGGCCGGTCACCGTGACGGCCACCGTCACCAACGCCGGCAGCACACCGCTCACCGGCCTGACCGCCGGGTTGTCCCTCCCGGAGGGCTGGACCGCCACCACCAAGGGCAGCGCGCCCACGTCCGTTCCGGCCCGCTCCTCCGCGTCCGTGGCCTGGGACGTCGTCGCGCCCGCCGCCGCGGCACGCGTCTTCGGCAGCCTCAAGGCGACCGTCACGGCGAAGCTGAGCGGCAGCGACGCGCAGGCGTCCGCGTCCCTGTCCGCCAAGACCGGGCCGGTCATGAGCGGCTACCTCCTCGCCGAGGACTTCGAGTCCGTCGCCCCCGTGCTCGCCGCGGCGGCCGACCTCAGCCGCCCCGGCCTGCTCGGCTGGACCCGGACCACCCCCGAGGGCTGGACGGTCACCAACGCACCGGCCATGCCGCAGGGTACGCGAGAGCTGCAGGGCTGGACCTTCCTGTCCAAGCAGTTCTGGTTCCCCGCCGGACAGGATCGCCCCGACTTCAGCCGGGCGCTCGGCGTGGTGGCCGTGGCCGACCCCGACGACTGGGACGACACCGGCAGCCCGTCAGCGCGGGGCCGGTTCGACTCGACCCTGACCACCCCGGCCGTGTCCATCCCCTCGGGCGCCTCCACCCTCCATCTGGGCTTCGACTCCCACTACCGGCAGGAGAGCCCGCAGGAGGCCGAGGTCACCGTCGTGTTCGACACCGGTGAACCGGTCCGGCTGCTCCACTACAGCAGCGCGTCGTCCGGGAACACCAACCTGGGCCAGGACCAGCAGAACCGGCTCGTCCGGCTCTCCTGCCCCGTCCCCGCCGGGGCGACATCGGCGAAGGTCAACTTCCGGATCTTCAACGCGGGCAACAACTGGTTCTGGGCGATCGACAACGTCCGTCTGGGCACCAACCCGATCGCCGACGCCTGACCGGCCGTAGCCGGACCGACTCCGGCGGGGCGGCGGCCCAGCGGCCCGCCGCCCCGCCGATCAAGTCGGCCTTTCGGCAGCCGGTTTGCGCGGTGACATCGGCGTTCGTTCTCCTCATTCCTTCATCGGGAGCCTGCGCCGGGCGGAGGATGGAACCATGACAGGGGAGACGAGTGAGGTCGTTCTGAGCACGCGGGACCTTCGTGAGGTCACCGCGTTCGCCGCGGCATGCGCGGAGGGCGTGCTGGACATATTCGAGGCCGATCAGCCGCACGACTCACGGCCCAGAGACGCTGTCGGTGCCGCATGGGAGTTCGCCCAGGGTGGTGAGCGCGGGAAGTCTCTGCGCGTCACAGCGGCGGCGGCCCTCAAGGCAGCCAAGAGCGCGGACACCGCGGCCGCACGCGAGGCGGCGTGGGCAGCGATGTCTGCGGCAGGCGCCGCCTACCTGCATCCGCTGGCCAAGGCCACTCAGGTCAAGCACATCCTCGGAGCCGGCGCTTACGCGGCCAGAGCGGCCGAACTCGTCGCCGGCGACGATCGGAGCGTCGGTGTGGAACACCTCAAGGGGACGGTGCGCCGTGCGACTCCGGTCGTCGTTGACGTACTGAAACGTTTCCCGGCGGCGCCGGTCGGCGGCGGACGCGTCGGTGAGTTGATCCGCATACTGGACGCTGAGCTCCGTTCGCTCACCCGCGCCGAGTAGCCTTCAGCGCGCCGGGATGGCGCGGCCCCGCGACGAGGGGTCCTGCCCCAGCCGGGCCTCCGGGTCACCGGACGGAGAAGTCGGCCACCTCGGTGTCCAAGGTCGTGGTGCCGTCCTGCGCGGTGGCCAGGACGGCGACGTGCCAGGCACCGCGCGGGGACGACTCGGCGTCGGCGGTGGTGACCTCGGCGGTGCAGGCGCAGCGCACGGTGTCCCGTCCGGAGGGCGTGCAGACGGCCGACTGCGCGGCGGCCATGTCCTTGGCGGTCAGACCCTCCTCGGCAAGGGACGAGTTCCGCGGCCAGGCCGGCACCTGCAACTGTCTCAGCACTGGATGAGGTCGGCGCCACTCGACCGCGCCGCCGCGCCCATACTCGCCGCGCGAGGATTCGCCAGGCATGAGCGCGCCTACTCAGCCCGACCTGAGTAAGCCGACCGGACCGGACCCTCTTTTCGCCGCACAGACGCAACCGAGTCATGGTCGAGCAGTTCCGCAAGAGGATGGGAGACCGCGCGCCGATCTGGACGGAGACCGGCGTCCCCGCGCTCGGGGCGGCGGGGATGCGCGTCGAGATCCGCGTCATCGCGATCGTCGAGTAGCCGCCGCCCGGGGGGGCCAATCCCGGGCACCGCACTCGGACTTGGCCGGCGCGTGGTGCCCGGCGTTGTTCCGCCACTCCGTGAGGGCGTCGGCGTCGCGGAAGCACCCGACGGTGATGCCCAGCCCGCGGTTCTGGCCGCCGCTCAGTACGGAGTGAGGCCGCGTCCGGCGACACGTTGCATGGAGTACAGCGTCTGCGGAGCGTCCCACTCCACGAAGGTGCTGATCAGGCGCATGCCGAGGGCTTCGAGGAGGCGACGTGAGCGCTCGTTGGCCTCCTGGGTGACAGCGATGACCGAGGGATCGTCCGAGGGGACGTGGTCGAAGGCCCAGTTGACCACAGCCGTCACGGCCTCACGGGCGTATCCCTGCCCCCAGTGCTCCGGCAGAAAGGAGTAGGACACCTCCCGTCGGCCGTCGAACCGTGACTTCGGATCGATCGACGCAGAGCCGAGCACGGTTCCTTCGTGCCGTGTGACCACGGTGAACAGATTCGCGCGGCCCACGAAGTGCTGCTGATAGGCAGCGAGTTGGTCTTCAGCGACCGGGCCGCCGAGATGACGCCGGACGTCGACGTCGGTCCACAGCCGGGTGAAGTCGGACACGTCGGCGGGTTCGGCGGGACGCAGCAGCAGCCGGGAGGTCGTCAAGACGCACGGCCAAGGTTGCGTGGCGGACAGCGAGGACACACCAGTGATCATCGCATCAGCCGAGCAGGCCGTGCCGGACTGGCGGTGTCGAAGCCGGATACCTTGCCGGGCGGCCGTCACGGGGTGAGGCGTCTTCACGGGCGTCTACCGGAAATGATCAACTGGGCCGCGCGGAGGGCTGGGTGTGCGGCGGGGAGCGTGTTGCCCGGCGAGCCGTGTGGGTCGCCGGGCGCCGGGGGTCAGTGGGTGGGCTGGGGTTCCTGGTTGGTGGTCGACTCCGTGATGGCGCGGCGTCGGGTGATGAGGGCGCTGCTGACGAACACCGCGGCCAGGGCGATGACGACGAGGCCGATGACGGCCGCGTGGCCGATCCGGACCGAGCCGCCGATCAGCAGGCCGGAGACGCCGAAGTCGGCGTCCGAGAACGTGGAGTTCTCCAGGCCGACGTCGCCGAGGAACGGCAGGACGAGCAGCGGAAGGAAGGTGATCAGCAGGCCGTTGGCCATGGCGCCGAGGATCGCGCCGCGCCGTCCGCCGGTCGCGTTGCCGATGACGCCGGACGCGGCGCCGGTCATGAAGTGGGCGACGATGCCGGGGATGATGATGGTGCCGCCCACGGCGACGAGGACGCCCATGCCGATCAGGCCGCCCACGAAGCTGGCGAGGAAGCCGATGAGGACGGCGTTCGGGGCGAAGGTGAAGACGATCGGGACGTCGAGTGCGGGACGGGCGTTGGGCACCAGCTTCTCCGAGATGCCCTTGAAGGCGGGGATGATCTCGGCGAGGACGACGCGGACACCGGCGAGGATGATGAAGACGCCCGCGGCGAACTTGCCGGCCTGCATGACGGCCCACAGCAGGTACCACTGCCCGTCGCTCAGCTCGCGCTCGACGTAGCCGGGTCCGGCGACCAGGGTGACCAGCAGATAGATGATGCCCATGGAGGTCGCGATGACGACGGTGGTGTCACGCAGGAACCCCAGCCCCTTGGGGATCTTGAGGTCTTCCGTGGACTTCGAGGAGTCGCCCACCAGCCGGCCCACGAGTCCGCTGGTGGCGATGCCGAAGTTGCCGGTGTGGCCGAGCGCGACGTTGTCGTTCTTGGTGACCTTGCGCATCCAGGGCTGGACGAGCGCGGGCGACAGCGTGGTGATGAGGCCCTGGGCGAGGGAGCCCCAGAGGACGGCCTGCCAGCTGCTGAAGCCGTTCGCGATGAGGATGACGGCGATCATGGCCGCCAGGTACAGGGCGACGTGCCCCGACATGTAGATGAACTTGAACGTGGTGAAGCGGGCGAGCAGCACGTTCACGACCATGCCGAAGAAGAAGATCAGCGCGGCCTGGGAGCCGTAGTCGGTGAGCACCTTGCCGACGATGGCCTCGTTGTTGGGCACGACACCCTGCACCCCGAAGGCATGCTGGAACATGTCGCCGAACGGGGTGAGTGCGTCGGAGACCACACCGGCGCCGGCCGCGAGGACCAGGAAGCCGACGAACGCCTTGATCGTGCCCTTGACGGTGTCGGAGGCCGACTTGCGCTGGAGGAGCAGGCCGAGCAGGGCTATCAGGCCGACGATGACGGATGGCTCACGGAAGACATCCAGAAAGTTCTGCAGAACGCTGTTCACGGACAACGCCTCTCTACGGGCACGACGGGGCCGCGTGCGGGGGTGGTGGGTGCCGGGTTCCTGGCGGTGTTGGCGCACGGGAGCATCGGCCGGCGGAGTGCAGCTCCACAGCGGGCGGGATGAGGCGTCGGGCGCTGCGGGCGGGCGGCGGCCGGGGTGGGTGTCCGCCCGGCGCCGTCGAGATGGGCGGCGCCGCGTCCACGGTCGCCGCACTCAGCAGAAGTGACGTTTCTTTGTATGCGGTGTATGCGCTCGGAGTATCAGAGCAGGCCGTGGCGTGCGGCGGCGGACTTGACCGCCTCGCGCAGCTCGTCCATGTCGATGATGCTGTTCAGCACGACCACGTCGCCCAGTCCCTGGGCGGTGTCCTCCAGATCCTTCGCGACGAAGAACACGTCCGCGCTGTCGGGGCCGGCGGAGCTGATGTCGGAGTGCTCGACCGTGACATCTGCCAGACCGAGTTCACGGACGACGGTCTCGATGTTCATGCGCACCATGAAGCTGCTGCCCAGTCCGGTGCTGCACATCGCCAGGAACTTCATTCGGATTCCTCGAATTCAGTGATCAACTTGACTACCTCGGGTGCCGAGGCCGCCTCGCGCAGGGCCTGGCGGGTCTGGGCGTCCGAGAGAATGCGCGCGAGGGAGGCCATGGCGCGCAGGTGCGCGTCGGCATCCGCCGCGGCGAAGCAGAAGTAGAGGTCGACCGCGTGCTCGGGCTCATCGAGCAGCGGGGCGGGCTCGCTCAGGCGGAGCATCGCGATGCCGGTGCGGACGACACCGTACTCGGGGCGGGCGTGCGCCAGCGCGATGCCGTGGCCGAGGTCGATGTAGGTGCCGCCGGCCGCGATCGAGTCCAGCATGGCCTGGACGTACTCGGGGGTGACGTCTCCGGCCTCCACCAGCGGACGGGCGACCCGGGTGACGGCTTCACGCCAGGTCAGTCTGTCGTCGGTGAAGTGGATGTTCCGTTCGGGCAGAAGACGACTGAGCATACGTGCTCCACGGGGGTGCGGGTAGGGGACGGGCGCGGCGCGGCTAGTCGGCGTCGGCCACGATGTCGAAGGACAGTTCCGCCGTGTCCGGCAGGAACTTCGAGGTGCCGAAGATGACGGGTTTGCGGCCCGGCTCGAAGACACGTGAGGTGGCCAGCAGCAGCGGGGTCTCCTCGGCCACGCCGAGCAGCCCGGCCTCGCGTGCGTCGCACCGGTGGAGTCCCACGACGATCTCGTTGCGCACCAGCAGCACGTCGTGACGGGCCCTCAGGTGGGCGTAGAGGGAGGTGTCGGTGAAGTCCGTCGTCAGGACGTCGGGAAACCTGGCCTCCTCGACGTAGGACTCGGCGAGGTGGTGCAGGACGCCGTTCACGCTGCGCAGCCTCTCCAGCCGTACGACCGGGGTGGCGGGGCTGACTTCGAGTGCGGCGGCGATGCGGGCGCCGGCCCGTTCGCCGCGCTGCACGGTCACCCGCGAGGTGACCGTGTGCCCCTGCCGGGTGAGCTGGGTGTGAAAGCCGGTCACCTCGTTGACGAAGCGTTCGCGGTGCTTGAGGTTGTAGCGCGGGTGGCTCACGAAGGTGCCGCGGCCGTGTTCGCGCACGAGGTAACCGTCCTGGACGAGTTCGTCGACCGCGCGGCGCAACGTGATGCGGCTCACATCGTATTCGCCGCACAGGACACCTTCGGCGGGCAGGCGCTCCCCCACGGGGAGACTCCGTACACGCTCCAGCAGATGGTCGCGCACCTGTGCGTATTTGTGCCCGGCCATCCACGACCTCCTCGTCGGGCTTACATGTCATCGAGACATCATGATGACTACGAAGGAATCGCAGCGTCAATAGTCGACGCCTAAACGAGATCTCACACCGTCGGGACGGCGGTCTATGTCTACCCCGTCACCTTCTCCCCCCTCTGGCCTGGCACATCACATCGGCGGACCCCCTCTGGTGCCGATACGGAGGCATGAGCTACGTTTCCCGAAGTCATCATGACGTCATGCTCTCTCCAAGGAGTTCCCGTGGCCTTCTCACCCACACAGACGACGCGGCCTCTCGGGGCCTCCCCCACGGCGGGGCGGGCGCTCAGCGAGGCGGACGCACGGGCCGTCGCCGTGGCGCGGGCACTGGCGGTGGACGCCGTCGAGGCCGCGGGGTCCGGACACCCGGGCACGGCACTGGCTTTGGCGCCCGTCGCACACCTGCTCTTCCAGCGGCACATCCGGCACGATCCCGCGGACCCCTCCTGGGAGGGCCGTGACCGCTTCGTGCTGTCCTGCGGGCACGCCAGCATCCTCCAGTACGTGCAACTCCATCTGACCGGCTACGGGCTGGAGTTGGACGATCTGCGCCGCTTCCGCCGGCTCGGCTCGCTGACCCCGGGCCACCCCGAGTACCGGCACACCGCCGGTGTCGAGACGACCACCGGGCCGCTCGGCCAGGGTGTCGCCACGGCCGTGGGCATGGCGATGGCGCTCAAGCGCGACGAGGAGCGGCTGGCGGGCGCGGACACCTCACCCGGCGGCCCCGCCGGTCGCACCGTCTGGGTGCTGTGCTCCGACGGCGACCTCCAGGAGGGCATCTCCTACGAGGCCGGGGCGCTGGCCGGACGGCACCGGCTGGACAACCTGGTGGTCGTCTGGGACGACAACAGCATCCAGATCGAGGGCGACACCGGCCTGACGACCCATGAGGACACGGCTGCCCGCTTCCGCGCCCAGGGCTGGTTCGTGCAGACGGTGGGGCTCGGCACCGACGGCGACGTGGACGCCAAGGCGCTTGACCGCGCGCTCGCCGCGGCCCGCGCCGAGACCGGCCGGCCGAGCTTCGTCGCCCTGACGTCGCAGATAGCCTTCCCCGCCCCGAACGCGGTCAACACGGCGGCCTCGCACGGCGCTCCGCTGGGCGCCGCCGAGGCCGCCGCCGTCAAGGAAGTCCTCGGCATCGCGGGCGAGTTCACGGTTCCGGCGGACGTGCTTGAGCACACCCGCCGGGCCCTCGCACGCGGCGCCGCACTGCACGCGGACTGGGACCGGGAGCTGGCCCGCTGGGCGGCCGAGCACCCCGAGGCCGCGGCGGCGCGCGAGCGGGCCGTCCGCCCGGCGGACCCGGACCGGGTGGCCCGGGTGCTGCCCACGTTCGAGCCCGGCGACAGCATCGCACCGCGCGACGCTTCCGGGCAGGTCATCCAGGCCCTGGCCGCCGAGCTGCCGCGGCTGTGGGGCGGCTCCGCCGACCTCGGCGACAGCAACCGTACGACCATCGCGTCCGGCGGATCGTTCCTGCCCGCCGCCGAGGACGGCGGTCGCGGCCTGCGGGGCCGCAATGTGCACTGGGGGGTGCGCGAGCACGCGATGGCCGCCGCGCTCAACGGCATCGCCCTGGTCGGGTACGACACCCCCTTCGCCGGCACCTTCCTGGTGTTCAGCGACTACCAGCGCCCCTCCCTGCGGCTGGCCGCCCTCATGCGGCTGCCGGTGATCCATGTGTGGAGCCATGACTCCGTCGCCCTCGGCGCGGACGGCCCCACCCATCAGCCGGTGGAGCACCTCGCCGCGCTGCGCGCCATGCCGGGACTGGCCGTCGTCCGGCCCGCGGACGCCACCGAGACCGCCGCCGCCTGGCTCGCCGCGCTCGGCCGGCCGGGCCCGGTCGGTCTGGCGCTCGCCCGGCAGGGCCTGCCGGTGCTGCCCACCGACGCCGGCACCGTCCGCGCGGGCGTGGTACGCGGCGCCTATGTGGTGACGGATCATCAGGAAACTGCGGACGTGGTGCTGTTGGCCAGTGGCAGCGAGGTCGCTCTGGCCATGGCGGCGCGGGATCTCCTCGCGGCGCGCGCCGTGACCGCACGGGTCGTCTCCGTTCCGTGCCTGGACTGGTTCATGGCGCAGGACAGGGAGTACCGCGACCGCGTACTCCCCCCGTCGGTGCGGGCCCGTGTCGTCGTCGAGGCCGGTACCGCCTTCGGCTGGCACGGCCTGCTCGGCGAGCACGGCCGCGCCGTGACCGTCGACGACTTCGGCACCTCCGCCCCCGCACAGGACGCCCTCAGGGCGGTCGGCCTCACCGAGGACGCGGTGGTCGAGGCGGCCCTCGCCTCCCTCGCCGCCGCTCGGTCCTGACCCCGCGCCTCCCCGCACGATTCCCCGGACCTGCTCGACACACCTTCTCGACGGACAAGGAAGCACTGCCATGCCCGAACGCACTGTCACCATCGCCTCGCGCAGCGGACTGCACGCCCGGCCCGCCACCGCGTTCGTCCGGGCGGCGGCCGAACAGGCCGTGCCCGTGACCATCACCCGCGAGGGCCGTACCGTCGACGCCCGCAGCCTGCTGTCGGTCCTGGCCCTCGGCGCCGGACACGGCGACTCGGTGACTCTCGCCGCCGAGGGCGAGGGCGCCGACGAAGCCCTCGACGCGCTGGCCGCCCTCCTCGGCCGCGACCACGACGCGGAGCCCGCCGGCTGACCCGCCCGCAGCGCCGGCGGCCGGCCGGTCACCGGCGCGGGGTCCGACCGGCCCGCCGACCGCCCATTCCCACTCCCAGCCCCGCTCCCGCTCCCGCTCCCGCTCCGAAGCGAGGTTCCCCTTGAATGCGCGTGCTCAGGCCGCCCTGCGCGGCGCCCGGCTCGTCATCTTCGACTGCGACGGCGTCCTCGTGGACACCGAGAGCATCGGCCCGCAGGTCGTCGCGGCCATGGCCACGCAGGCGGGCTGGCCCCTGACCGCCGAGGAGGTGCGCCACCGGTTCCTCGGCCGCCCCGAGTCGTACCTGTACGAGCAGATACGCGCCCACGCCACCTCCCCGACGGGCCCCGAGTGGCTGACGGAGTACCGCATGCGCGTCCGCGACGCGTTCGCCGCGCGGCCCCACACCATGCCGGGGGTGCGGGAGTTGCTGGATCACCTCGATGCCCGGGGGCTGCCCTACTGTGTCGCCTCCAGCGGCAGCCACGAGCGCATCGCGCACTCGCTGGAGGTCACGGCGCTCCAAGCCCGTTTCGCCGGGCGGGTGTTCAGCGCCGACGACGTGGCCGCCGGGAAGCCGGCGCCCGATCTGTTCCTGCACGCCGCCCGCACCCTGTCGTACGAGCCGGAGCACTGCCTGGTGATCGAGGACAGCCCCGCCGGCGTCGACGCGGCCATCGCCGCCCGCATGCGGGTCGTCGGTTACACCGGCGGCCCCACCGACGCCGCCGCCCTGGCCCACGCGGATCTGGGCGTCGTGGCGGACCTGACCCAACTCGTGACCTGACAGGGGCCGGTACGGGCGGCCGTGCGTCACCTCCACAGGAAGGCCGGCGTCCAAGACGGTTCGACGCTGACGCTCCTGGCCGCGGTCGGCCGCCGCGTCCGGTTCCGGTCACACAAGCGGTAGCGGGTGTACGCATCGCCCCCGCGGCCTGCACGGCCGCGGGGGCGGTGGACTCGGTCAGTGGCCCGCGACGACGCCCGACAGCTCGTTGGTGCTCTCCGGCAGGGTCACTGAGGTGATCTTCTTGCCGGTCGCCAAGTCGATGGCGTGCAGAGCCTTCTTGCCGGGTTCGGAGACGTAGGCGGTGTGGTCGCGGACGAACAGGGTGGGCCGGGCCTGCTGCCAGTCCAGCGGCTCCTGCCAGGGGCCCACGGCGGGGATCTTCTTCTCGGTCCTGCCGGTGTTCTGGTCGATGACGTGGATGGCGCCGTCGGTGCCGAGGACAAGGGCCTCACCCTGCGGGCCGCGGGCCAGCGAGCGGAAGGAGTAGCTGGTGCCGAGGTCGACCAGGCGCAGCTTCTTCTTCTCGGTGTCGATGAGGGAGACGCGGGTGGGGCGCTCCAACTCGGCCTCGGGGTCGGTCTTGTAGTCGCCCAGAAGGACCGGGGAGGCGTCGCTGCCGGCCTGGTTGCCGATGCGGCCGTAGTCGTCGGGGGCGTCGACCTTGGTGAACTCGCCGTCCTGGTAGATCAGTACGCCGTCCTCGCAGCCGACGGCGACGGCCTCGTTCTGGGCGGCCGCCTCGCCGTGCACGCCGGGGCAGTTCTCGTTGCGCGCGATCTCCTTGTTGTCCTTGTCCAGGACCAGCGCGCCGGTCCGCTTCTCCTCGGTGCCCAGGGTGCCGAGGAGTTCGCCGCCCGCCAGTTCGATGGCGACACCGTGGTGTGCCTCGGCTGAGGTGTAGGTGCGTCCTTGCGGTTTCCGGCCACTGCTCAGGTCGGCGGGATCGAAGACGTTGACCTCTCCGGTGCCGTCGGTGAAGAGCACGGTCTTGCCTGCGTGACGTACGACGTGGCCGGGCTTGGCGCCCTTGTACTCGATGCCGGTGAGGGCCTGGCCGGTGGCGTCCAGGACGCGGAAGCCGGTGTCGGTGGAGACGATGACGTGGTCCGCGTCACCGGCGGGGTTGACGCGGTTGAAGCCGGACAGCTCGATGGTCTTGGTCAGCTTCAGGCTCTGGCCGTCCAGGATGTACAGGCCGCCGTCGAAGGTGGCGACCAGCGGGTCCTTGACCGCGGCGGTGGGCGTGGCGCTCGCGGCGCCCTCCGCCTTGGCGTCGGAGGATGAGCCCTCCCCTCCGCAGGCGGTCAGCACGCCGGACACCGCCAGGGCGAGTGCCGTGCCCGTGAGGGCCCTGCCGCGTATCGGCTTGTTCATCGGTGTGTTCCTTTCCGCGCCGCCCGGTGGCGGCAGTGGTTCCATGACGGTTTCGGCCCGGTCGGCCGGTGTCCGTCGAAGGCTCGGGGGGTCAGTCGCGGGTCGTGCCGGTATCGGGGTCAACCGCGGGTCGTGCCGGTGCTCAGGCCGTCGGTCATGGCGGTGGTGTTGGCGCGCATCATCCGCAGGTAGGTGTCGGCGCCCTCGCCCTCGGCGGTCAGCGACTCGGAGTACAGCTCGACGACCCGGACCCGGCCGCCCAGTTCCGTGCGCAGCACCTCGGCGAGCCGGGTCGGCTGGGAGGAGTCGGCGAACACGGTGCGTACGCCGGCTTCCTCCATCGCCTCGGTCAGCGAGCTGAGGTCGGAGGAGCTGGGTGAGGCCAGGGTGGTGCCGCTCGGGATGACCGCGCCGATCACCCGGAAGCCGAAGCGGTCGGCGAGGTAGCCGAAGACGTGGTGGTTGGTCACCAGGGCGCGCCGGTCCTCGGGTATGCGGGTGAAGGACTTCTCCATCCACGCGGTGAGGTCGGTGAGTTCGTCGCCGTAGCGGTCGGCGTTGGCGCGTATCGTGCCGTCGTCCACGCCGTCGACGTGCTCGATCACCTGGTCGGCTATCAGGCCGGTGGCCTTGCGCACCCGGTCGGGATCGGTCCAGAAGTGCGGGTCGGGTTGTCCTTCGCCGTCCGTGGGGCCGCCGTCGCCGGCCGTCCGGAAGGTGAGCGGGTCGACCGCGTCGCCGACCGCGAAGGTGGCGACGCCCGCATCGCGGGCCGCGTCCACGTGCCGCAGCACGTTCTCCTCCAGCCCGAGGCCGTTGTAGACCACGAGGTCGGCGCGCTCCAGCTCGGCGGCCTGTACCGCGGACAGCCCGAAGGAGTGCGGATCGGCGTTGGGCTTCATCAGGACGGTGACGTCGGCTTCGTCACCGACGATCCGCTGGGTGATGTCGCCGAGGATGTTGGTCGTGACGACGATGCGGGGCCGGTGCTCACCGGTGGTGCAGGCGGTGGCGGTGGCGGCCGTGACGAGGGCGAGCAGGCCGACGATCAGGCTGCGCAGGCGTGCGATGCCCACCCTCGCGCGCCGTTTCGCCTCCCTCCGGCTCATCGTCCGGTCTCCACCATGAGGAGCGGCTCGATGTCCAGGTCGAAGGAGCGAGCGACGCGCAGTCTGTCGTTGTAGTCGATCTCGAACACCTGCTTGCCCTCGGGGTCGTTGACGTAGGCGCGGCTGCGGTCGACCTCGATGACGGGGGTGCCGGCGTCGGTGCCGGTCCGCTTGTCTCCGGTCAGGAGTGTCTTGGTCCGCGCGGTCTGCTTTCCGGTGGCGATGTCATAGCCGTGCAGCGAGCCGTCGGTCTCCAGGACGAGCAGCAAGGAGCCCTCTCCGGCGGTGTTGGCGGCGACGACCGGTCCGGTCTCCACCCGGGTCCAGGTCCGCTCGGTGACGTCCAGGACCCACACGGCGTCGCTTCCGGCCGGGGCGGTGAGGGTGTCGCTGCCGGGGCGGTGCCGGAAGCCGGTGGCCCGTTCCCGCGCCGGCACGTCCTCGTCGTAGGGGATCTTCTCGGCGGTGAAGGCGCCGTCCTGCGCACGGACGAGCAGGGCGCCGTCGGCGCAGCCCAGGACCAGGCCGCGCCGGGTGACGGCGTCGCCCCGCGGCTGCTCGCACCGCACGTCCGGGGAGGCGACGCGCTCGCCGTCGCGGTCGAGCACGACAAGTCGCGCGGTGCCGCCGTCGTCCACGAAGGCGAGCAGGTGCTCCTCGTACGGCACGACGGCACCGGTGTGGGTGCCCGCCAGCGTCCGGGAGGACGTGATCTCGCCCTTCTCCAGCTTGCCGCGGTCGTAGAGGACGGTCCGTCCGTCCTCGTCGGTCACCGCGGTCACGACGACGTCGCTGCGCACCTGTGCGTCGCGGCCCACGGGAAGCTCGCCCACGTCGCGTATCGCCGCGCTGTAGTAGTGGACGTGGTCGCCGTGGTCCACCATCCAGGCGCCGCTGTCGAGCACATGTGTGCCGTCGGCGGAGTGGAGGTAGCCGAACCGTCCGTCCGTGCCGAGCCGGAGAGCGCCTCGCACCTTGGCGGTCTTGTGCGCCTTGCCGGTGAGGAGGTCGAGGATGCGGGTGTCTCCGCTGCCGGGGTCGTTCAGGAGCAGACGGGACTGCTGCTCGGCGGCCTCCTGTGCGCCCTCGACGTACCCGTGCGAGGTGCCGGACGGTGAACTGGCCGCGGGCCGTGGGTCGTTGTCCGTGTCGCCCGCGCAGCCGGTGGTGAGCAGGGCGGTCAGTACCAGTGCGGCCGAAGCCCATGGAGTGACGTGTTCGGGGACGGTCATGACGATCGCCTCAGACTTCTTTCAGTTGACTTCGAGTACGGGGGCGGGGGCGTGGCGCGCACGGCGGTCCCGCAGCCCGGACAGCACGTGGGAGAGGAAGAACAGGCTCACCGCGAGGGCCGCGACGGTCGCGCCGGCGGCGGTGCTCAGGTGCCAGGACAGCAGCAGACCGCCGAATGTGGCGGTGGCGCCGAGCAGGGCGGCGAGCACCATGACCCCGCGGACACTGCGCGCCCACGGCAGGGCCGCCGCCGGCGGGGCGATGAGCAGGCCGAGGACGAGGAGCGTTCCGACGATGTGGAACGAGGCCACGATCGCCAGTCCGAGCAGGCCGAGCAGCACCGCGTGGGCGTGGCGCGGGCGCAGCCCCAGGGTGTGGGCCTTGCGCGCGTCGAACGCCAGGGCCAGGAAGGCGCGATGGCCGAGGACCGACACCGCCAGCGCCGCGCACAAGGCCGCGGCGAGCAGGAAGAGGTCCTGTTGCCGGACGGCGAGGACGTCACCGAACAGGAAGCCGGTCAGGTCCACGGCGAAGGACTGCGAGCGGGACACGATGATCACGCCGAGCGAGAGCATGCCGACGAACAGCAGCCCGATGCCGGTGTCCTGGGACAGCCTCGGCGTACGTCCGAGCACGGTGACGCCCGCCGTCATGACGGCGGCGCTGGCCACCGCCCCCACCATCAGGTTCCCGCCGAGCAGCGCGGCCAGCGCGACGCCCGGCAGCAGTCCGTGGGACATGGCGTCGCCGAGGAAGGCCATCCCCCTCAGCACCACCCAGGTGCCCGCCAGCGCGCAGATCGCGGATACGAGCATCCCGCCCCACAGGGCTCGTTGCACGAAGGTCACCTCGAACGGGGCCGTCAACCATTCCATGGCAAAGACATTACAATGAAAACCATGTTCAGCACATCAGGCCCCTCGCCCGCCGCGCACCGGGAACGCAGCCCTCACTTCCGCTTCACCGAGTTGTGCGCCGGCTACCCGGGGCGACCCGTCCTTCGGCAACTCAGCGCGGACATACCGAAGTTGGCGATGACGGCACTCGTCGGCCCGAACGGCAGCGGCAAGTCGACCCTGCTCGGCGTTCTCGCCGGTGTGATCCTTCCGACATCCGGCGAACTGCACCACGAAGGAGCACGGCCACCGGCGTTCGTACCGCAGCGCGGAGCCGTCGGCGACAGCCTGCCGCTCACCGTCCGGCAGACCGTGGAGATGGGACGCTGGGCCGAGCGCGGACCGTGGCGTCGGCTGACCCGCCGGGACCACGCCACCGTCGACGCCGCGCTCGACCGGCTCGGCATCGGCGGCCTGTCCGCACGCCAACTGGGAGAACTGTCCGGCGGACAGCGCCAACGCGCCCTCATCGCACAAGGGTTGGCGCAGGAATCGGATGTGCTGCTCCTCGACGAACCGACCACGGGTCTGGACCCGGAGGCGAGGGAACGGATCGGGGCGCTGCTGACGGCACTCGTCGCGGACGGCGTGACGGTGGTTCAGGCCACGCACGACCTGGACGTCGCACGCGCGGCGGACATGTGCCTCCTGCTCCAGGACGGACGACTCGCCGGACAAGGGCACCCCGACCGGGTTCTCACCACGTCGGCGCTGGCCCGGATCTGGCAGCCCCTTTGAACCACCGAACGGACGCATCCCTCCCTCGGCCGACGGGACATGGCGCTGCGACCGCCGGAGAGCCAGGTGTTGCCGCACCACGGTCCGGGCCGGCCCGGACCGTGGTGCGGTCCCGGCCGGCCCGGACTTCGGGGGTGTCGGAAGGTGTCGGGTCAGTCCTCGGTGTACCTGAGGTACGGAGCGACGCTGCGCAGCTTCTCGCAGGTCTCCTCGATCTCCCGTGCGGGGCTGGACTGAGCGGTGACCCCGGCGCCCGCGCGCAGCCACACCTCGTCGCCCCTGCCGATGAGGGTGCGCAGAACGAGGGCCGCGTCCAGGGCGCCGCCGGTGCTCCCCCGGAACACCGAGCCGCCGTACAGGCCCCGGGGGCCTTCCTCGTGGCGGGCCAGGGCCTCAAGTGCGGCGCGTTTGGAGACGCCGGTGGCGGTGATCGCCGGGAACAGCGAGGCGAACGCGTCCCAGGGCCCGGTTCCGGGCCGCAGCCGGCCCGTCACCCGCGAGGCGAGGTGCTGCACCGAGCCGCGCGGCCGGACCGCCATGAACTCCTCGACCGCGACGGAGCCGGGCCGGCACACGGCCTCCATCTCCTCCCAGGCCAGGCGCACGGACACCGCGTGTTCGTGTATTTCCTTGGGGTCGGTGAGCAGTTCCGCCCGCCGGCGCTCGTTCTCCGCCGGGTCGGCCACCCGTGCGCGGGTGCCCGCGAGCGGCTGGGTGCTCACGTGTCCGTCCTCGCCGGCCTCCAGGACGGTCTCGGGGCTGAACCCGGCCGCCCGGTAGCCGCCGAGGTCCATCAGATAGGAGCGGGCCGGGGTGTTGGCACGGCGGCCCGCGAGATAGGTCGCGGGGAAGTCCACGCGGGGCTCGGCGGGCAGCGGAACCTTCCGGGACACCACGGCCTTCTCCAGGATTCCCGCCCGGATGTCGGCGACCGTACGGGCCACCGCCTCGCCGTAGGCGCCGGCGCCTGCGGCGATGACGCCCTCGGCGCTCTGCGCCGCCGGTTGGCCGGGGGCGATCGGCTGTGCCGGTGGCTCCGTGAGCAGGTCGGCGACCTTGCGCGCCCATGCCTCGTCCACCGCGCGGACCAGGGTTCCCTCGCCGGTGAGGCTCACCTCGACGGACGGGATCAGCGCGTGCAGCAGGGGCTGGTCACCGGCCGCCGCGGGATCCGCATGCAGGACGTGGGAGAGTTCGAAGGCCGCCCAGCCGTAGTAGTGGCGGTCCGCGTCGCGCAGGGCGGACAGGGCGGCGGCGAACGCCGTCAGGGGTCGCCGGTCGGTGCGCGATGTCCAGGTCCGCCCGGCGGCCCGCGCGGTGATGCCGGTCGCGTTCGCGGTGACGCTCACGGTGGAGCCCGCCGCGAAGTGCCAGACGCCGCCTTCCGTCTCGTACACCATGTACTGGTCGGCGAGTCGCGCCCGTGCGAGCCGGGTGGCGGTGGCCGCGGGGTCGTGGTGGGGCCCCAGGGTGCTCGTGCGGGCGAGCGGCGGAACGGAGTCAGCCCATGCCTCCCAGGGGGACCGAGGACCGGTACTCATCGTGTGGTGCCTTCCTGCTCGCGCTGGGTTCGGTGCGGCGCCGGTGCCGGGTGACGGGTCATGACCGTGCCGCCTCCAGTCGCCAGCCCTGGGCCCGGGCCCGTCGCTCCCAGAAGGAGGCGTAGGTGCCGCCCGCCGTGACCAGGTCGTCGTGTGTGCCCCGTTCGGTGATCTCGCCGTCCTCCAGGACGAGGATCTGGTCGGCGTGCACGACGGTGCTCAGCCGGTGCGCGATGACCAGGAGGGTCTTGCGGTCGGCGAGGGTGCGTACGGCCTCGGCGAACTGGGCCTCGTTCTCCTGGTCGAGCGCCGCGGTCGCCTCGTCGAGGACGAGGATCGGGGCGTCCTTGAGCAGGGCGCGGGCGATGGACACGCGCTGGCGCTGCCCGCCGGACAGCCGCGCGCCGGCCTCCCCCACCTTCGTGGCCCACCCGTCGGGCAGTTCCTCGATCACCCGGTCGAGACCGGACAGGGCCGCGGCTTCGGCCAGTTCGCCGGGGTCGGCGTCCGGTGCGGCGATCCGGACGTTCTCCTCGATCGTGCCGTCGAAGAGGTAGACGTCCTGGAAGACGAGGGACACATGGGCGGCCAGTTCGTCGGCGGTGATCTCGCGGACGTCGACGCCGCCGATGCGGACGGTTCCCTCGGTGGTGTCCCGGAAGCGGGCGAGCAGCCCGGCGACCGTGGTCTTGCCCGCGCCGGAGGGGCCGACCAGCGCCGTCATGCTGCGCTCGGGCAGACGGAAGGTCACATCGCGCAGGACCGGGCGTCCGGCCGCCCCGCCCGCCGCGCCGCTGTCGTAACTGAAGCCCACCCCGGTGAACTCGACGCTCGCGTCCCGGGGCGTCCTGGGCTCCGCGGGCTGGGGAAACGGCGGTTCGTCGAGGACCGCGCCGAGCCGTTCCAGGGTGTTGCGGGCGATGCGCATGCCCGCGCCGGCCTCGGCGGCGGACGACACGCTGTCGATCAGCCGGACCAGCAGCACCAGGAGTGCCAGCAAGGTGGGCACGGTGAGTGACCCGTCGAGTTGCCAGGAGACTCCCAGAGCGAGCAGCAGGGCGAACACGAGCCGGGTGGCGAAGGAGAAGGAGACCAGACCGGGCAGGCCCCGTGCGATCAGCCGCCGGTCCGCGCGTGCCTCGGCCACCAGGGCGTCGTCCAGCGCCCCGTAGCCCTCCGCGGTGCGGCCGAACGCCCGCAACACGGGCTGGTTGCGCGCGTACTCCAGGACACGGTCGGCGGACTCGCCGATCGCGGCATCACGGCCGAGGTCGAGCCGGCGCATCACCGCGGTGCTCGCCAGTTGGACGGCGAACAGCACGGGGGCGCAGCACAGCAGGACCAGGGCGGTGCGGACGTCGAAGAAGAAGGTGGCGGCCACCAGCGTCGCCGGGGTCAGCAAGGAGCTGATGAACGGGCGCAGCAGGTGGGCCGGCGTGCTCATCACCTGGATGACGTTCTGTCCGGCCAGCCTGCTGAACTCGGCTGTACGGCCGGCGGTGAACCAGCCGAGGGGCAGTCGCAGGGCCTGGTCCGCCATGCGGCGGTGCAGCACCCGGGAGAGCCGGGAGCCGACCGTGAACCCGCCGCTGAGGGCGGCGCCCTGGAGCACGGCGTGAGCGATCGCGCAGACGGCGAAGGCCGTCAGCCAGGGCCACACGTGGTCGGGGTCCGGGCCGAGCAGGGCCTTCAGGACGGGCACCAGGAGGGCGAAGGCGACGCCCTGGAGGACGGCCGCCGCACTCTGGAGGACGAGCAGCCGGTTCAGCGGGCGGGAGCCCTCCGGTCCCAGGACGCGGTAGAGCTGACGGATCATCGTGCGCTTCCCTCTCGGATGTCGTCCGCCGCGCGGTCCGTGCCCGGGGAGGCGGCCGGCCGGCGGGGAACGGCGGCGGTCCGCTCCGGCTGTGCGGTCCGCTGGGCCTCCCACAGGGTGGCGTAACGGCCCCGGGCGGCCAGCAGGTCGTCGTGGCGGCCCTGTTCGGTGATGCGTCCGTCCTCCAGCACCACGATCCGGTCGGCCGAGCGGATCGTGGACAGCCGGTGGGCGATGACGAGCAGGGTGCGGCCGGCCGCGAGCGCGGACAGCGCGTCCTGGATCAGTGCCTCGGAGTGCGGGTCGGCGTACGCGGTCGCCTCGTCGAGCACGAGTACGGGGGCGTCGGCGAGCAACGCCCGTGCGATGGACAGGCGTTGCGCCTCTCCGCCGGACAGGGTGACGGCCGTGCCGAGTTCGGTCGCGTAGCCGTCGGGCAGGGCCATGACGCGGTCGTGGATGCGGGCGGCGCGGGCGCACCGCTCGACCTCCTCGTCGGTGGCGTCGGGGCGGCCCAGCCGGATGTTGTCGGCGACGCTCGCCCGCAGCAGCCGTACGTCCTGGAGGACGAAGCCGACCCGCCGGTACAGCTCTGTCGCGGGGATGTCCCGCAGGTCGGCGCCGCCGAGGGTGACCTTGCCGTCCGTGACGTCGTGGAAGCGGGGCAGCAGCGACGCCAGGGTCGACTTGCCGGAACCGGAGGGTCCGACCAGCGCGGTGACCGTGCCGGGCGCGAGGTCGAGGTCGACACCGCGCAGGACATCGGTGCGCCCGTCGTAGGAGAAGGACACCCCCCGCATGGAGATGTGGTGGCCGTCGGGCACGGCGGGGGCGGCGGGCTCGGGCAGGGCAGGGGTGCGCAGCAGCTCCGTGATGCGTACGGCGGCGGCCTGCCCGGCCCGGATCTGCTGGATGCGGGGGCCGACGACGCCCATGGGGGCGGCGACGGCGGGGCCGAGCAGCAGGAAGGGGACGAGTTCCGCGCCCGTCGTCCAGCCGTTGGTCACGAACACCGCGCCCGTCACCGTCAGGAGCAGCAGGACGACGGCCGGGGCGACCACCAGGACGGCGGCGGTGGAGTTGACCAGGGTGGCCCGGACCCAGCCGGAGAAGAAGTCGGCGAACCCCTCGGTCGCGGCGACGAAACGCTCGTGGGCCTTGCGTCCGCGCCCGAAGCTCTTGAAGACGGCGATGCCGGCCGCGAACTCCACGGCGGCGGCGGAGATCCGCGCCAGCGCGGCACCGAACTCGGCCATCTGTGCCGCCGCGCCCGACATGGCGCGGGAGAACAGGAGCACGCCGAGCAGCAGGGGGACGACGCTGAGCAGGGCCAGGCGCCAGTCGACACTGAACAGGTAGCCCAGGGCGAGCACCGGGGCGGTGAGCACGGCGACGACGTCGAGCAGTGTGTGGGCGAACAGCGTGTGCAGCGCGCTCACGTCGTCCTGCACCGCCTGTTTGATCTCGCCGGTGCCCTTGTCGGTGAGCCGGCCGAGCGGCAGCCGGCCGATGTGCCGGGCGAGCCGGCGGCGGAGGGTGAGCTGGAGGTCGTTGTCGGCGAGATGGGCGAGGGCGCCGGCCGCTGTCGCGCACACCAGGGCGAGCAGGCCGGCCGCGCAGGCCAGCGTGACCAGCGGCCACAGGGCGGAACCGTCGGCGGGGGACGCCCCGGTGAGCCGGTCGGCGAGGCGGGAGACGGCGATGAACGGGACCACTGCGGCGAGGGCCGCGACAGCCTGGAGGCCGACGGCGAGGGCCAGTCGGCCCCGGACGGGCTCGGCCAGCGCGCGCAGCGGCGGCGGGGCCGCCTCGGTGCCCGCGCCGGAGGCTGCCGGGTCCGGGCCGGGCCCGGACGGTTGTGACTTCACTTGACGAGTACTCCGATTTCGGGGATGGGCCTGCCGCCCGCCTCGGTGATGCGGCGGCTGGTCATGCCGGCCTCTCGGGCCAGTCGGGCGACGTCGAAGGTGTGCCAGTCGTAGCTGTCGGCGACCTCGCGCACGGTGCGGCCGTCGCGCAGGACCTTCCAGGTGGTGGTGAACCGCATGGCGTCGCCCTCGGTGGGTTCGCCGCCGATCCACCACTCGTACGTCTGGCGTCCGATGGTCTCCCTGAGGGACATCACCGGTGGGATGACGCGGGGTGCGGAGACACCCATCAGTTCCACGACGATGGGCGCCCCGTCCGGCAGACGGGCCGCGAGCCGCTTCCACAGCGCCACGCGTTCAGGGACGGTGAGATGGCCGGCCACGCCGAAGATGACCACGGCGGAGAGCCGTTCGGGCAGGGCGAGGTCCTGGGCGGCGCCGTCGACCACCGTCACCCGGCGCCGCAGGTCCGGGTCGCGGGCGACCCTGGAGGTCAGCATGGCGCGCATGGGGGCCGACGGTTCGGCGGCGAGGATGTCCGCCTCGGGCAGTGCCGAGGCGATGACTTCCGTCACGCGGCCGGTGCCCGCGCCGATCTCCAGGACGGGGCCGTGCGACACGTCCAGGCCCGCAAGGACGCGCATCAGCGGGGGGCCGCTGCTGGCGGTGTGCCGGGTGGCGACCAGTTCGTAGAACTCGGCCGAGGTCGAGTAGTAGTCGATCATGACGGTCTCCGGGCGTGGGTGGCCGGGCGGTGGCGGCTCACGGGGTGCTCGGCCATGTGGGTGCGCCCGTGGTCAGTGAGGGGTCCATCCTGCGCAGGACGGTGGTGACCACCTCGCGGCGTCGCGGGGTGAGGTAGAAGTGGTCGCCGGGGAAGACACGTATCTCGGTGCGGGCGGTGGTGAGGTCCGCCCAGCCGCCGGCGCGGTCGCGGCAGCGTGCTTCGCCGAGTTCCGGGTCCGCTGCGCCGGTGAGCACATGGATCGGACAGGTCAGCGGCGGCCGGGGGCCGGGCCGGTACGTCTCGATGATCCGGTAGTCGTGGCGTACGGCCCCGAGGATCACGCCGCGCAGCCCGGGATCGTCCAGGACCTCACGGCTGGTGCCGCCGAGCCGGTCCAGTTCCGCGCTGAGCACGTCGTCGCTCTGGCGGTGCAGTTGCCCGGTGACCGCCGTGCCGGGAGCGGCTCGGCCCGACGCGAAGAGCCGGCGCGGGCCGGGTGCTCCGCGGCGGTCCAGTTCGTGGGCCAGTTCCCAGGCGACGGCGGAGCCCATGCTGTGCCCGAACAGGGCGTACGGCCGGTCGAGCAGCGGCAGGACGGCGTCCGCCACCGCGCTCACCAGCTCACCCATGCCGGCCGTCGCCGGTTCCCCGATGCGGTCCTCCCGGCCCGGGTACTGGATGCCGAGGAGTTCCACCTCGGGGGGCATCAGCGCCGCCCAGGGCCGGTAGAAGGTCGCGCTGCCGCCCGCGTGGGGCAGGCAGACCAGGGTGAGCCGGGACGCGGCCGCCTCGTTCCACCGCCTGATCCACGGGCTGTCCGCACGGGCGGCACGCGCGCCGGCGCTCGGTGAGAAGGATGAGAAAGATGAGAAAGATGAGGAGGACGAGAAGGATGAGGAGGAGGGCGTCACCAGGTCACCATCAGTTCTTCGAGGCCGAAGGTGGCCGAGTCGTGTTTGAAGACGACCCGCTCCCGGTCCCCCGCGAGGCGGAGCGTGGGGACGCGGCGGATGAGCGTTTCCAGGGCGACCTCCAGCTCCAGCCGCGCCAGATGCTGTCCGAGGCACTGGTGCACGCCGTAGCCGAACGCCACGTGATGGTTGTCCGTGCGGTGGAAGTCGACCCGCTCGGGGTGGTCGAACTGTTCGGGGTCGTGGTTGGCCCCGGCGAGGAGGGCGATGACACCGTCGTCGGCGGGGACGGTCCGGCCGGACAGCTCGATGTCCTCGGCGGCCACCCGCAGCGGTATGGAGTCGGCGACGGAGAGGACGCGCAGGAGTTCGTCGACGGCGGCGGGCATCAGCGAGGGGTCCTGGCGCAGTTCGTCCATGAGTTCCGGCCGGTCCAGGAGCAGCAGGGTACTCAGGGCGATCATGCTGGTGGTGGTCTCGCGGCCGGCGTTGATCGTGATGCCGAGGGTGGACAGCAACTGGTCCGTCGTCACCTTGCCGGGCGTCAGATGGTCGGTGACGAGTTGGGAGATCAGATCGTCGCGGGGTTCCTCCCGCCGCTCGGCGATCAGTTCGGCGAGCAGTCCGAACAGGCCGCCGAGGGCTTCGGAGACCTGCTCGGCGGTGCTGTGGCGCGAGCCGGAGATCCGGGTGACGTCCCGGAAGAACTCAAGGTTCTTGCGGGGGATGCCGAGCAGTTCGCAGATCACCGAGGTGGAGACGGCGTTGGCGTACGCGGAGACGAAGTCCGCGGGGCCGCCGGCGGCGAGCATGCCGTCCAGGATCTCGTCCACACGTGCCTGTACGGCGGGGCGCATCGCGCGGACCCGGCGCACGGTGAACACCGGCAGGAGCATCCGCCGGTAACGGGTGTGTTCGGGGGCGTCGGTGCGGATGAAGGGCCGGAACCTGGCCCCGGCCTCCTGTTCGCCTTCCCCGAGGGCGGGGAAGTTGGCCCGGCGGATGTCGGCGCTGACGCGCGGGTCCGAGAGCAGCTCGCGTACGTCGTCGTAGCGGGTCACCACCCAGGCTTCCCGCTTGGTCGGCAGGGTGACGCGGGCGACCGGGTCCTCGGTGCGCAGGGTGCCGTATTCCTCGGGTGCGGTGAAGGGACAGCCGCGCCGGATCGGGAAGTCGCGGGGCGGGACCGCGGGGTGCGGCGCGGGTCCGGTGGCGGGTGTGTCGGTGGTGTCGGGGGTCGTCGGGGGCACGGGGGTGCTCATCGGTGGTCCTCGGTCGTCGGTGGGGAAGGGGCAAGGGATGTTTCGGTGGTGCGCGGGGTGTCCGGCGCGTCCGGTGCGTACGGCGACTTTGGCGCGTACGGCGAGTTCGGTGCCCGGGTGAGTACGGCCAACGGGGGTGCGCCGGGGCGGGTCGGCAGGGCGTGTGCGGTCAGGCCGGACTCGGCCTCCACGTCCTTCAGGCCGAAGGGAGCCCAGCGGTATGAGTCGTGTACTTCGCGTACCGCCTCCGTGGCGCCCTCCAGGTAGACGCGCCAGGTGGAGTTGAGGCGCATCATGCCGTCGGCCGTGTCGTCGGGTGCCGCGCCGAACGACCACTCGTAGCGCTGCCGGCCGGCCGTGGCGGTGGCGAGCCTGGTCTCGGGAAGCGTCAACGGCTCCTCGAAGCCCATGAGTTCGACGACCACGAGGCCGCCGGGGGCCAGCCGGCGGGTCAGCCGTCGCCACAGCAGGGCTCGTCCGGCGGGGTCGAGGTGGCCGAGGACCCCGCAGAGCAGGACGACACTGATGTGATCGGGCAGGTCGAGGTCGGGGGCCGCGTCCGCGGTGACCGTGATCCGGGAGCGCAGATACGGATCGCTGAAGACGCGGCTGGTGAGCACGGCGCGCATGCCGACCGCCGGTTCGCAGGCGACGATCTCCGCGTCCGGCCGGGCCCGGGCGACGGCCTCGGTGACCAGGCCGGTGCCCGCGCCGATGTCGACCACCGGGCCGGTGCTCAGGTCCGCGTCGGCGAGGAGCGCGGCGATCGCGGGGGCGCTCGCGGTCGCGGTGTGCTCGGCCGCGACGAGGTCGAAGAACTCCGCCGACGGGGTGTAGGGCGCGGTGTCCTCGGGGCCGGCCCCACCGTCCCGGCCCCGGCCGGGACGGGTGCCGGATGGTGCCTCGCCGGAGGGGACATGCCGGATCTCGGCAGGCACCGCGGCCGGGCTCTGCCCCGCGGCGCCGCCACCGGAGAACGTGTGGGCGATGGACTGTCCCGGCACCGGGAAGATGTCACTGACCGCGAGGGGCCGCGGGGCGGCCGGCCGGACGATCTCGGGCGGCCCGAGACGTGCCGCGAGGTCGGCCCAGATGCGGCACACGGCCAGCTCGTACTGACCCGTGCGCAGGGCGTCGCCACCCCGCTCGACGGCCTCACGGAGCCCGTCGAGGGCGCTCCCGATGGCTTGCGGCCACAGGTCGGAGAAGACGGTACGGAAGGTTCCGGTGTTCCCGATGACGGACGTGGTGCCGAGCCCCAGGCGGCCGGTGCCCGGCCCGTCCAGGACGAAGCGCCGGTCGGCGTCGCGCCCGATGTGCAGGCGGGGACTGAACAGGACGGGCCCGTGGGTGTCGGCCAGGGTGAGGACGCCGCCTTCCGTGCCGAGGGAGATCCGGTGCCAGTGCAGGGCGTGGTTGTCCCGGTCGGAGGGGTCGAGCTGGTGGTGCACTCTCAGGGTGAGGGGTACGCCTGCGAACACGCCGTGCAGGGAGCGGAACGGCTGCGGCCCGATGTCGGCGGGCAGCGGTGCCGGGTCCGCGAAGCGCCAGGGCCGCAGGGTTCCCAGCGCCCGTCCGAGGATGTCCACCAGCGGATGCATGAGGTGGACCGGCGTGGCGGCGTCCACGAAGAGCGGTCGCTGCCGTGCGACGAGCCTGCGGGCCGCGTCGATGAAGGCGCGGACCGGGGCGACGTGCGGGTAGTGGGTGTTGAGGCGGTACTGCACGCCTCGGCGCCGTGCGTGTTTGAGGTTGTCCGTCAACTCGGTGAGGTGGAGGGGGTGTTCCTGGAGGACGTGGATGCCCCGGTCCATGAGCGCCCTGGCAAGGTCGGTGCCCTGCCCGCCCGATATGGCGGAACTCACCGCCACGCACGCGGCGTCGATGCCGGCCGGGAGGTCGTCGAGGTCCGTGTAGGACGGGACGCCGAGGCTGCGGGCGTACGCCCGGGAGGCGGCCGAACCCCGGCTGAGGATGCCGGCCAGGGCGTATCCGGGGCGCCGGTGTGCCGCCTCGGCGTAGAAGCGGCCGAAGTTGGTGCCGCAGACCAGCACACGGAACGGAACGGGAGCGCTCACAGCACACCCTCTTCCATCTGCTCGGCGCCGGCCGCTACTCCGGTGAGCTGTAGCTCGGCGGCTCCTTGGGACCGCAGGTGCCGCACCACGGTGGCGGGGGCCAGCACGTCGCAGGCGAAGTGCACGCCGGGCCGGACCTCCGCCCGGAGCACGGCGTCCACGGCCAGGGCGCCCACGGCCGCGGTGAGCCGGTAGCTGCTGGCCGCGCGCAGGGTCAGTCCGGCGGTGGCCGGCTTTCCGGACGCGGTGCCCGAGAGCGTGAAGTCCATGACGTAGTAGGGCTTGCGTCCGGCCAGGTCGAGGTCGGCGGCGAGGATCAGACGGTCCGCGAGCTGTGCCGGGTCGTCCCCGGCGGCGAGGCTTCCCGGCAGGACATTGAGGAGCGCGCGTACGCGGGGGCCGGGGTGGACGTTGTACCAGTCGAGCCGGTCGAGGCCGAGGACGCCGGCGAGGCGTTCGCTCTCGCCGCTGAGATAGGGCTGCACGGCGACCCGGCCGGGGAAGCCGTCGCGTTCGGTGTCCTCGGCGGTGCGCAGGGCGCGCGGGACGCGCCGGCCGCCGCGGACGGCCGCAAGGGCCTCGCCGTAGGCCGCGCCGGCCGCCCCGCCGGAGGTGAGGGAGAGCATGAGGTCGCGTGCCACCGTCGGCGAACAGCGCTCCAGGCCGCCGCAGTGCGCGGTCAGCGCGACGACACTGTTCAGGCCCTGCCCGGCCAGCCAGCGGGGCAGGAGGCTGGACAGGCCGGGCAGGGCACCCGCCGACAGGACGACGGTGCGGCCGTCGCGGGCCGGGTCGCCGTCCTTGAGCAGGTCCTCGGCGGCCGGGTCGTCCCCTGCCACGTCGACGCAGTGCGCGCCGGCGGCGAGTGCCGCCGAGGCCACCGTGGCGCGGAGCCGGTAGGTGGGGCCTACGCAGTTGAGGACGATGTCGCAGCCCTCGGTGAAGGCGCGCAGGCTGTCCGGTGCGGTGGCGTCCGCCCGGACGATCTCGTCATGGCCGCCGGGGTCCGCCTCGGCGACCGGGCACAGGGCCGATGCGGTCCGACCGCCGAGGCGGAGTCCCGTATGGCCGAGTGCGCGCAGTTCGCGTACGGCGGCCCGGCCGACCGCCCCGGCCGCCCCGAGGACCCCGATCAGGGGCTTGTGGCCGGCCGTCGTGTGCTCTTTCA
This sequence comes from Streptomyces diversicolor, assembly GCF_057537855.1. NCBI lineage: Bacteria > Bacillati > Actinomycetota > Actinomycetes > Kitasatosporales > Streptomycetaceae > Streptomyces > Streptomyces diversicolor. The sequence continues at coordinate 33,999 of NZ_BAAJXA010000020.1, read as the reverse complement.
TCGGGTGATCGCCCCCTGGGTCAGTTCCCCGAGGGTCTTGAGGATGCCGGGTGCGTGTTCGACGGACAGGCAGCTGTAGTGGTCGCCGCCGATGTCGACGATGTCCAGGTCTCCGAGGGTGAGTTCTTCCCAGTAGGCGGTGACGGCGTCCTTGCTGCCGGGGAAGGGGTAGGCACCGTCGTGCCGCAGGAAGGTGATGTCACCCGCGTAGGGTTCGGCGTCGTAGCGGGTGATGGCGAAGACGCTCTGGCGGAAGGCGAGGAAGAGCCGCGTCATGTGGTCGGGTTCGTAGGTGCCGGCCGAGGCGGGAACCGCCTCGCACATCCGCGCGATGCGGGCGGCGCGGGGTACCTCGGCGAGTCGCCGGAAGCAGCTCGCGACGTCCTCGAACTCCTCGGGCAGCGCGGCGAGTCCGCCGTCCGGCAGGACACCGGGGCTGGCGGCCAGGACGGCGTCGGCCGCCGCGGCCACCCGGTACTGGTCGGCGGGGAAGCCGAGTTCGGCGGGGTCGATGCCCATCATGACGGCGAAGGAGTACTCGGCGAGCAGTTCGTCGTCCAGCCGGAAGCGGGGGCTGTGGCTGCTGATGACGGTGAGGCTGTTCACCTCTGCCCCGGACTCGGCCAGGTTGCGGGCCACTTCGGTGGCGATCAGGCCGCCCAGGCAGTAGCCGACGACATGGAAGCGGCTTTGCCCGCTCGCCGTCAGGGCCCGCGCGTAGTCGGACGCCAGTTGCTCGATGAGTCCTTCCGGCGGGGCGGCGAGGAACCCGTTCAGGTCGGGGACCTCCACGCCGACGACCTCGGCGAGGCCCGGCGAGCGCCGTCTGATCTCGGTGATCAGCGCCCGGTACGGCATGATCGTCGCGGTTCCGGCGTGCACGAGCACGGTCGTGGGCTCGTCGGCCGAGCGGGTGCCGTGCAGGTGGATCACCGGGTCCGTGCGTACGGCGCCTGACGCGGGTGCGTCGTCCGGGCCGGCCAGGCCCCGCAGAAAGCCGGCGAGGCCGGCGACCGTGGGGCGGCGCAGCATGTGGCGCAGGACGACCTCCCACTCCAGGTCCGCCGCCTGTGGTACGCGTTCGCGCAGCCGGCCCACCATCCGGGCCACCAGGAGTGAGTCGCCGCCGAGGTCGAAGAAGTCGTCGTCGCGGGTGACGCGTTCGACCGCGAGGAGTTCCGTCCACAGGTCGGCGAGGCTGTTCTCCAGTTCGTCCCTCGGCCGCCCGTCCACGACGACCGGTGTGCTCTCCCGGGGCAGCCAGCTCCGCAGGCGCGCACGGTCGGTCTTGCCGTTGGCCGTGCGGGGCAGGGTGTCGACGACCTGCCACACCGAGGGGAGCATGTACTCCGGGAGCCGGGTGGCGGCCGTGCGGGCCAGCTCCCCCACCGGCACATGGTGCCGGTCGTTCTTCATCGTGGCGAGGAACACCTCCTGGCCGGTGAGCGCCAGGGTGTCCTCGGCCCGAGGCAGCGCGGTGACGTCCGACGCGCCGTGCCGGCCGAGGAGTTCACGCCACTGCGGGTGGGTGAGGAAGGACTGGCCGGTGTGCGCGCGCACATCGGTCCACGCCCGGCCCGCGACCTCAAGGAACTCCATGGAGACCAGCAGCGGAAGGTTCTCGTCGCGGGTGTTCTCCACGAACACGAGCTGTCCGCCCGGCACGAGCAGTTCCCGCAGCCGGCCCACGGCCGCGTCGGCGTCGGCGGCGGCGTGCAGCGTGTTGGCGCAGACCACGACGTCGAAGGTGTTGGGCAGCAGGTGCTGGGAGCGCGGGTCCTCGTCGACGTCGAAGCGCTGGTAGCGGACCCAGGTGTGGTCGGCGAAGCGCTCGCGGGCCTCGCCGAGGAAGAACGCCGAGGCGTCCGTGAACAGGTAGTCGACGCCGTACTCGGCGAGGACGGGCACCAGTTCGCCCGTGGTGCCGCCGACGCCGCCGCCGACCTCCAGCACGCGCAGCCGCTCCTCGCCGGTGTGGCTCGCGGCGATCTCCCGCAACGCGGCGACCACCGCGCGGTTGAGGTGCCGGATGGCGAGGTTGTCCCGGTAGGCGGCGTCCGCTGCCTCCGTCGCCGCGCCGGGGAACAGCAGGTCGCGGATGCCGACCTCCCCGGCGACCAGTTCGGGCAGCCGTTCGGCGCAGGTGCGCATGACGGCCAGCAGCTCGGTGCTCCAGCCGATCTCGTGTTCCCTGTCGGCGGCCAGCCGCCAGCGGCGCTCCGTCTCGGGCGCCGAGACGGGGACGAGGCCGGTGTAGGTGTCGTCGGCGTCCCGGTGGGTGAGCCGGTCCCGGGCGGCCAGGGCGCGCAGCCAGCGCCGCACGATGTGCCGGTGGCGGGGCGTGGCGCGCAGCGCCGTGGCCACCTCGTCCGCCGTGCGCGCGGCGCCGTCCTCGAACGTTCCGCAGCCCTGGAGGACCCGGGTCATCTCGGCGAGTGCCACCTCGTCCAGGGCGGTCAGGAACTCCGTGAGCCGTGCGGCGTCGACGGCCGCGGAGGCTTCCCGTACGGCGTCGGCGGCTGCCGCGCGCGCCTGTTCCGGGCCCGGCGGGGCCGGCTCGTCGCCGTCCTTGCGTGCCGTCTCCACGAACGCGGCCAGGCGCCGTCCGCCCGCGGCCGAGTCGTCCACGACGACCGCGCCCGCCGCGACCGCGGGGTGGGCCTGCACGGCGGCCTCCACCTCGGCGAGTTCGACCCGGTAGCCGCGGATCTTGATCTGGGCGTCCTCCCGGCCCAGGAACTCGATGGTTCCGTCGGGGAGGTACCGGCCGAGGTCACCGGTGCGGTAGAGCCGCTGTCCGCTGACGGGGTCGGTGCGGAACCGCTCCGCCGTGCGGGCCTCGTCGCCGAGGTAGCCCAGGGCGACGCCGGCCCCGCCGATGTACAGCTCGCCCGGCACCCACTCGGGGCGTGGCCGCAGACGCTGGTCGAGCACGGCGAACGTCTGGTTGGTCAGGGGCTTGCCGTACGGGATGCTCGGGCGGGCGGTGTCCACCTCGCCGATCGGGTGGGCGATGGACCAGATGGAGCCCTCGGTGGCGCCGCCGAGTGAGATGATCTCCAGCCCGGGCAGCAAGGCGCGGGCCTGGTCGGGCAGGGCGACCGGTATCCAGTCGCCGGAGATCAGCGCGAGCCGCAGCGAGCCGTCGTCGGTGGGGGGCTCGGAGCTGAGCCAGTCGCACAGCATGTGCAGTTGGCCGGGTACCGAGTTCCACACCGTCACGCCGAAGTCGCGGACGAGTTCGGCCCAGTGGGAGGGATCGCCGCGCCGGTCGGCCCGGGGAAGGACGAGGGTGGCGCCCACCGCGAGCGGCCCGAACAGGTCGTAGACGGACAGGTCGAAGCCGAGCCCCGCGATGCCGAGGACGCGGTCGCGCTCGGTGACCCCATAGCGGCGGTTGATGTCCTGGACGGTGTTGAGGGCGGCCCGGTGGCTGATCATCACGCCCTTGGGCGTGCCGGTGGAGCCCGAGGTGTAGATGACGTAGGCGAGTTCGTCCGGATCGCGTCGGGGCGCGGTCGTATCGTAGGCGGTGGTCTCGGGGACGAGATCGACCGCGACGGCCGACACGCTCGCCGGGAGGTCGTCGGTCTCGGCGAGCCAGGACTGGGTGAGGACCGTGCGTACGCCCGCGTCGGCGATGATCGTGTCCCGGCGGGCCGGCGGCTGGGCCGTGTCGACGGGCAGATACGCGCCGCCCGCCATCAGCGTGCCGAGGACGGCGACGGCCTGCTCCCAGCCCTTGTCCATCCAGACGGCCACCGGCTCCCCGGGCTCAAGTCCAAACGCCGCCAGCGACGCGGCGACACCGCTCGCCCGGGCGACGAGCTGCCGGTAGGAGAGCGCCGTTTCGGGCGTCCGGACCGCGATCGCCTCCGGTGTGGCCTGCGCCTGGGCCAGCAGAGGTTCGTGCAGGAGGGCGTCCGGCAGCGGTCCCCCGGTCGCGTTGACCGTGTGCCGGCGGGCCTGCTGCGCCTCGGGGAGAGGGATGTGGACCGGGGTGTCCCAGGCGGCGTCACCGGCCTCGCCCGCGGCCGACAGCTCGCGCACGAGCGCCGTCCAGGCGTCGAACATGGCCTCGGCCACGCCGTGGCTGAGCGCTCCCTCCCGGATGTCCCAGGACAGGCTCAGCGCGTCGCCGCGGTGCATGACCTGGCAGTCGAGCCATACCTGCGGCGTCCGGGTCGCGGCATGGACCACCTCGGGGGGTACGCCCTCGGTGGTGCCGCCCCCGCCGAGGGCGCTGGTGAAGACGACCGGCATCAGGACCGGGGCGCCGGCCCTGCGGGACAGCTCGGCCAGCACCTGAGAGCCGGTGAACAGCGGGTGCGCCAGGTCTTCGAGGAGCTGCCGCCCGACGGTCCTGGTCCGTTCGGCGAAGGTGGCCGGTGCGCCGAGGTCGACGGCGAGCAGTTCGAGCGAGGTGAAGTCACCGACGATGCGGCCGATGTCCTCGTGCAGGCCGGGCCGGTCGACCGTGGGCACGTTGAGGGTGAACCGGCTGGTCCGCGACCAGTGGCCGACCGTCTCGGCGTAGGCGGCGAGCAGTGCCGTCGACACGGTCAGCCCGCGCCGCGCGGCGCGCTCGGTCAGACGCTCCCGCTCGGCCGCGGGCAGCAGCATCTCCAGCCGGCGGAACGTGACCGCGTCGCCGGAGGCGGCCGGCCGGCTCCCTTCCTCGACGCCGCTCACGGCGGCCTCCCAGGGTTCGGCGAGGGGCAGTTCGGGGGCGGGCGGCAGGGTGTCGAGGCGTTCGGACCAGTAGGCGCGGTCACGGGAGTGGCCGTCGGTGTCGGCGAGGCCGCGGCGGGCCAGGACGTAGTCGCGGAAGGTGATCCGCGGCGCTTCGGGGAGGGTGGCACCGCCGTAGCGGTGCCGGAACTCGGCGAGCAGGATGCGCACGCTCGCGTGGTCGACGACGAGCATGTCGAAGCAGAGGTGGAGCACGGCCCGCCCGGCCGTCCGGCTCACGTGGACGTCGAAGAGCGGCCACCGGTCGGTGGGTGCCTGACGTGCGGACAGACGGGCGCGGGTGCGTTCCACCTCCGCCGTTGCGATGGCGGGCGGGAGCGCGGTCAGGTCGTCGGCGCCGACGGCGAGGGCGGGCACGTCGGGCAGGACCCGCTGGTGGCCGTCGTGGTGGATGACGGCCCGGAGCATGTCGTGCCGCTGGACCAGTTCCCGCCACACGGCGGTGACGCGGTCCACGTCCAGGTCGGGGTATTCCAGTTCGACGTAGGCGAGGCAGCCGACGCCCCCGTAGGCGTAGGCGTCGGTGCGGCCGATGAGGTAGGCGGCCTGGATGTCCGTCAGCGGGAACGGCTCGTGGCGGCTGTCGGGGTCGCCGCGCAGGGCGGGCTCCGGTGCCTCCAGGTGGCGCAGGATGGCTTCCTTGTGCGTGCGCAGTTCGGCTCGGTGTGCTTCGGTGAGCCGGCCCTGGGGGGCCCGGAAACGCAGGTGTCCGTCCTGGGCCCACAGGACCACGCCCTCCTCGGCGTAGCGGGCCAGCAGTTCAGCGATGTTCACAGCTCTCCGGTCTCGTAGGCGGTCTCGTGGGCCGCGAGCGTTCGGGTGATGTCCGCGGCGAGCGCGGCGATGGTCGGTGCGGCGAAGAAGCGGCGGACCGGAACGGCGGCTCCCAGGCGGCGCTCGATCGCCGTCAGCAGGCGCAGCGCGGAGAGGCTGTCGCCGCCGAGGGTGAAGAAGTTGGCGTTGCGGTCCGGCTCGGGGTGCGGAAGGTGCTCCCGCCACAGTTCGGCGAGGGCTGTCTCGGTCTCGCCCCGTGGTGGCTCGGCGCCCGCGGGCACCGGCTCGGGGCCCGCCGTGCCGGCCAGCGCGGTGCGGTCGACCTTGCCGTTCGCGGTGAGCGGCAGGGCGGGCAGCAGCAGGATGCGGGACGGTACGGCGTAGCCGGGCACCCGCCGCGCGAGCAGGCCGAAGAGGTCCGAGACGAGGTCCGGGTCCTCGATCGGCGGGCCGCCCTCGGTGGGGCCCGGCTTCCCGACGGGTGCGCCGGACCGAGGGTCAAGCGGTACGGCGAAGGCGACGAGGCGTTTCGCGGTGCGCTCCCCCACGGCCACCACGGCGGCCCGAGCCACGGCGGGGTGTGCCTCCAGCGCGGCCTCGATCTCGCCCGCCTCGATACGGTGGCCGGCGATCTTGAGCTGGCCGTCGAGGCGGCCCAGGAACTCCAGCAGCCCGTCACCGCGGAACCGGCCCAGGTCGCCCGTCCGGTACCAGCGCCGCCCGTCCCGTACGACGAACTTCTCGGCGGTGCGGACCGGGTCGGCCAGATAACCGCGGGCCAGTCCCGCGCCGCCGATCCACAGCTCGCCGGGTGTCCAGTCGGGGCAGTCACGCCCGTCCCGGTCGACCACCCGGTAGTGCTGTCCGGTCAGGGGACGGCCGTAGGGGATGGACACCCAGCGGGGGTCCACCTCGGTGACGGTCAGGGTGTTGGACCAGATGGCGGCCTCGGTCGCTCCGCCCATGGCGACGAACGCGCAGGGCCGCGCGGTGCGGGCCCGCAGCCGGGCCGGGAGGTCGAGGCCGATCCAGTCACCGGAGACCAGCGCGGTCCGCAGTCCCCGTATCCCGTCTCCTTCGTGCCGGCCCTGGACGCCCTGTTCGTCGGCGTCGAGCAGCAGGTCGAGCAGGGCGGGGACGGTGTTCCAGACGCTCACGCCGTACCGGCCCAGCAGGCTCGGCCAGCGGGCGGGTTCTCGGCGCTGGTCCTCGGTGGGGAGCAGGAGGGAACCGCCTGCCGAGAGCAGGCCGAAGATGTCGTACACGGACAGGTCGAAGTCCAGTGCGGACAGGGCGAAGACGCGGTCGTCCTCCCCGATGCCGTGCCGGGCGTTGATGTCCGCGATGGTGTTCCAGGCGGCGGCGTGGGTGATCTCGACGCCCTTGGGTTCGCCCGTGGAACCCGAAGTGAAGATCACGTAGGCGAGCGCATCGGGGGATGGTCCGTGCGGCGCCGGCAGCGGCTCGCGGCCCTGTGTGTCCGGGAAGGGGAGGGCGCGGGGGCCTGTGCCGTCCGCATCGGGCCAGTCTCCGATGACGAGGCGGAACCCGGCCGTGGCGTGGACCCGCCGCAGCCGGGCAGCGGGCTGTTCGAGGCCGAGGGGGACGTAGGCGGCGCCGGCCGCGAGGACGCCGAGGACCGCCGCGATCTGTTCCGGTCCCTTGGGCAGGGTGACCGCGACCAGGTCGCCCGGCCCCGCGCCCGCGTCGACGAGCGCGGCGGCGGTGCGCAGCGCCTGCTCGGCGAGGGTCGCGTAGGTGACCTCCTCCCCCGCCGTCGTGACGAGGGCGGTGCGGTCGGGGCGGGCCTTCGCGCGGGTGAAGAAGGTCTCGTGCAGCGGGCGCGGCGCGACCGGCTCCAGGGCGGACTCCCGTGCGGCGGCGGCCCGCCGTTCGCGCTGGGCGGCGGGCACCAGGTCGGGCAGCGGTGCCGCCCAGTCGCCGGTGACGAGGTGCCGCAGCAACCGTGCGTAGGCGTCGAACATCGCGTCCAGCACGCCCTGTGCGAACAGTTCCTCCACCGCGTCCCAGGTGACGATCAGGTTCCCGGACTCCTCCGTGACCTGGTTGTCCAGGCAGACCTGCGGGGACTGGGAGATGCCCCAGACCTTCTCGGGGAAGCCCGTGCCCGGCCCTGCCAGCGTCGCGTCGCCCACGCCGATGGCGCTGGTGAACACCACGGGTGCGGCGGCGTCCACCGTGCCCGTGCGCCGGCCGAACTCCCTGAGCAGCCAGTCGATCGGCACATCGGCGTGGTCCAGGTCCTGCGCCTGGCGGCGCTGCAGCGCGACGGCCGCCGCGAGCCAGGAGGTGCCGTCGCGCCGGTGACCCGCGAGGGACAGGGAGGTGAAGTCGCCCAGCACCCGGTGAATGTGGGGGTGTACGTCACGCCGGTTGAAGAGGGTGAGCGTGACCGTCACGGCGTCGGTTCCGCTCCAGGCCGCCAGGACTTCCGCGTACAGGGCCAGCAGCACGGTGGAGGGTGTCAGGCCGTGCCGGGCCGCGCTCTGTTTGACGGCCTGCCAGTCCTCGGCGGGAAGGCTGAGCCGGCGCCGGGTGAAGACGGGCGCGTCGAGCGTCGCCGGATCCCGGTCGAAGGGCAGGGCGGGAGGGGGCGGCAGTTCGGACAGCCGTCTTTGCCAGTGGGCGCGCGCCCGGGCGGCCGACTCCGCGCCGGCCGAGGGACGGGTCAGGTAGTCGCGGAATGTCACGTCGACGGGCGGCAGTTCGTGTGCCGGGTCGGCGTAGAGCGCGTTCAGTTCGGCGTAGAGCGTGGTGATGGAGAGCGCGTCGAGCACGAGGTAGTCGAGGCCGATGCCGACACGGACACGTATCCCGCTCCCGCTCTCCTCGTCGCCCGCGCGGTAGCGCACGGCCTCGACGGCGAACAGCGGCCACCGCGCGGGGTCGCGTACCTGGTGGGACAGCCGGGCGCGCAGGCCGGCAAGGGCCTCGCGGGCGCCTTCGGCCCAGGCGTCCTCGACCGGTATGCGCACGGCGGGTACGTCGGGCAGGACGCGCTGCTGTCCGTCCTCCACGACGGCGCGGAGCATGCCGTGCCGGCGGACGAGGGCGTTCCAGGCGGATTCGAGCCGGTCCAGGTCGACGTCCGTGCCGTCGAACTCGGTGTAGTGCCAGGTGCCGACGCCGCCGAGAGTGAAACGGGGATCGCGGCCCGTGTGGTAGGCGGCCTGGACGTCCGTCAGCGGGAACGGCTCGTGGGCGTGGTCCGGGTCGGGCACGAGGACGGGCTGAGCCGGCTCGCCGGCGGCCGTGGCGGGGTGCAGCGTCGCGCAGAAGTGCTGGAGCACGGGGTGGGCGAACAGGTCGGCCACGCGGGCGCCGGGGAACCCGGCGGCGCGCAGCCGGCCGATCATCCGCGTCGCGACGAGCGAGTCGCCGCCCAGCAGGAAGAAGCTGCTCTCGCGTCCCACCTCGGACACCCCGAGCAGTTCGGCCCACTCGGCCGCGACGGCGGTCTCCACCGGGCCGGCCGGCGCGGAGGTGCGGGCTCCGTCCTGGCCTGCCGTCTCGGTCAGGGCCTGGTGCACCGCCGCCCGGTCGAGCTTGCCGTTGGCGGTCAGCGGCAGGACGTCGAGGACGAGGACGCGCTCGGGCACCATGTAGGAGGGCAGTCGTTGCGCCGCCCGGCTGCGGACGGCGGCCGGGTCGGGTGCCTGGCCAGGGGCGGACACGGCCGCGGCCAGGTGACGCACCGGCGTATCGAGGACGGTGGCGACCGCGTGCAGGACGGCGGGGTCGTCCTCCAGCGCGGACTCGACCTCGCCCAGTTCGATGCGGTGGCCGCCGATCTTCACCTGGTGGTCGGCGCGGCCGAGGAATTCCAGCACGCCGTCGGGCCGGTAGCGGGCCAGGTCACCGCTGCGGTACCAGCGTTCGCCGTCGTACTCGACGAAGCGTTCCGCCGTGCGTTCGGGGTCCGCCCGGTAACCGGTCGCCACACCGGGGCCGCCGATCCACAGTTCGCCGGGTACGAGGTCGGGGCAGTCCCGTCCCCGTCCGTCCACGACGCGAGCCCGCATGTTGCGCAGCGGAACCCCGTACGGGACGGACTTCCAGGCCGGGTCGGTCTCCTCCACTTCGAAGACGGTCGAGTGGACCGCCGCCTCCGTCATGCCGCCGAGTGCCACGAAGCGGCAGCCGGGTACGAGGGCCCGGAGTCTGGCCGGCTGGTCGAGTCCGACCCAGTCGCCGCCGAGCAGGACCATGCGCAGGGACGTCCCCAGGCCCTCGTGCTCGCCCGCGGCCATCAGCAGGTCCAGCAGGGCGGGCACGCACTGCACCAGCGTCACCCCGTGCGTGCGCACCAGTCGCGCCCAGTGGTCGGCGTCACGGCGGTGTTCCTGTGCCACGGCGACCACCTGGCCGCCCAGGGACAGGGGGGCGAAGATGTCCCAGGTGGCGAGGTCGAAATCCAGGGCGGAGATCGCGAGGGTGCGGTCCGAGGGCCGAAGCCCCAACTGCTCCTGCATCGCCTCGACGGTGTTGACGACCGCCCGGTGCGGCACCTCGACGCCCTTGGGCACTCCCGTCGAGCCGGATGTGAACAGCACATAGGCGGGCAGCGCGGGGTCCGGCCGGACGACCGGGGCGGGCCGGACCGCCGACGCGTCCTCAAGGAGCAGCACCGGCGCCGAGGAGACGTCCGCGCACAGATGGGCGTGGGCCCGGTCGGTGAGTACGGCGGACGCGCCGGCCACGGAGTGGATGCGGCGCCTGCGTACGGCGGGCTGTTCCACGCCGACGGGGGCGTAGGCCGCGCCCGCGGCGAGGATGCCGAGGACCGCGGTGATCTGGTCGGCGCCCTTGGGCAGGGTCACCGTGACGGTGTCGCCTTCCCGCACGCCGTGGTCCCGCAGCAGCGCGGCGATCTGCCGTGCCGCGTGGGCGAGTTCGCCGTAGGTGAGCGGGTCGCCTGTCGTGCGGACGACGGCGGTGCGGCCCGGCTCGGTCTCGGCGAGCTGGAAGAAGCGGGTGTGCAGGGCGCGGTCCGGGACGGGCGTGGGCGGCAGGGCCGCGACCGCGCGCCGGGCGAGGACGTCGGGCGCCTGCAGGCCGTCCACCGGGCGGGCCCAGGCGTCGGGTTCCGTCACGAGGCGGGTGATGAGGCGGCGGTAGGCGTCGAACGCGGCGTCGGGCACCCCCGCTTCGAACACGCCGTCCCGGACGTCCCAGTTGAGGAGCAGGCCGCCGTCGAGCTCGGTGACCTGGGCGTCCAGACAGACCTGCGGGCCCTGCGAGATGATCCAGGAGGGGCGGCCGAAGGACTTCTGCACGTCCTGCTCGAAGATCTCGCCCAGCCCGATGGCACTGGTGTAGACGACCGGGGCCAGCACCGGGGAGCCCTCGACGCGGGCGAGGTCACGCAGCACCTCGACGCCGCCGTACGCGCCGTGGGAGATGCCTTCTTGGAGGCGTTCCTGGAGGCGGCGGGCCTGCCGGGAGAACGGCAGGGACGCGCTGAGGTCCGCGTCGAGCAGGATCGAGCTGCTGAAGTCCCCGACGAGGTGGGCGACTTCGGGGGTGAAGATGTCCCGGTCGAACAGCGGCAGGTTGAGCAGGAAGCGCCTGCTGTCGCTCCAGGCGGCGATGACCTCGGCGAAGGCGGTGGCGAGTGCGGCGGCGGGGGTGAGGCCGTGCCGGCGTGCGGCGTCGATCAGCGCCGCCTTGTCGTCGGGGCCGAGCCAGTGGTGCAGTCGGCGGGAGCGGGTGAGCGTGGTGTCGGTCGCGCTGACCGGGGTGAGCGGATCGACGGTCGTCGGCAGTCGCGGGGCGCGCGGCAGTTCGTGCAGGCGCTCCCGCCACCATGCGGCGTGCCGCTCGCGTTCCGCCGTGCGCCGTGCGTCGTGCTCGGCGAGGTACCGGCGGTAGTCGAGGCCGAGTTCGCGTGGCGGGTCGTCGGGACACTCGTAGAAGCGTTGCAGGTCGGACAGGAGCACGCGCAGGCTCAGCGCGTCGCCGGCCATCATGTCCAGGTCGATCTGCAGACGGGTACCGCCGTCCGGGAGCAGGCACACGGCCGCGCGGAAGACGTCACCGGCGGCGATGTCCGCACGAGCGTGGGTGTTGCGCTCGCGCAGCGACTCCAGCTCCGCCTCCGCTTCTTCAGGTGTGCGTGCGCGCAGGTCGTGGACGGTCAGCGGCGCACCGGATGCGCCGAAGCGCTGGCGTCCGTCCTCGTCGAAGACGGCCCTGAGCATGCCGTGCCGCCGCACCAGTGACTTCAGGGCGGCGTTGAGCCGGCCCGGATCGACGTCCCGGCCGTCGAGTTCGACGTAGAAGTGTGCGGCGACGCCGCCGAGCGGCTGCCCGTCCTGGCGTCCGATCCAGTAGGCGTGCTGCATCGTCGCCAGCGGGAAGGATTCGGCCTCCGCTCCGGTCCTCGCCGCACCGGGTGGGGCGAGGTCCGGTGCGGTCCGTGACGAGGCGGGCATGGCGGGCGCGTCGCCGCGAGGGGCCTGCCCGAGCAGGGCCGTCCATGCCCCCAGGGTCGGAACGCGGGTGAGGTCCTGGAAGGTGACCGTGCTGCCCTCGCGTCGCCAGGCGCCCACCAGGGACATCAACACCAGTGAGTCGAGACCGAGTTCGAAGAGGTCACGGTCGTCGTCCAGCTCGTGCGGCGCCAGGTCCAGGGCGCGTGCCACCGCTTCCCGTACCGCCACCGCCGTGTGGGGGGCACGGCCGTCGACGTCACCTTCCGCTGTCCGCGCCTTGACGACTGCTTCATCGCTCACTACTGGGGGCCTTCCGGTCGGGTGGGGTGGGCGTCGGTCGGGGGCGGAAGCAGACGGCTCCCTCACACAGGGCCGATCCGCGCCAGATAGAAACGATTATCATTTCTATACTTCGCATCGTAGTCACACGACGGGGCCCCGCGCCAGAGCCCGAGGCCCGGCAATGAGAGGCAGAGCTGCATGAGAGAGACTCAACCGACCTGGTCCGAGGCCGAATCGGCGCGCTACCGAGCCGCCGGACACTGGGAGGGGGTGACCTTCGGCGCCCGGCTGCGGCAGGCGGCCGCCGCCCACGCTGGGCGCGTCGCTCTGGTCGACGGCGACCGGCGGTGGACCTACGCGGACCTGGACGCCGAGGCCGACCGAGTCGCCGCCGGGCTGCGCGGGCTGGGTATCGGCCGGGGCGACCGCGTGGTGGTGCAGCTCCCCAACTGCGCCGAGTTCCTGCTCGTCTGGTTCGGGCTGCAACGGCTCGGGGCGGTTCCGGTGCACGCCATGCCCGGCCACCGGCGCCGGGAGATCGGCCATCTGGTGCGCCTTGCGGGCGCCGTGGCCTGTGTGGTGCCCGACCTGCACGCCAGGTTCGACCACCGGGAACTGATGAGAGACGTATGGGCGGAGCAGGGGCCGGGCGGCTCGCTGCGGCATGTCATCGTGGTCGGCGACCCCGGACCGTACGACGGCTTCGTCCCGTTCGACGCGCTGCGGGCGGACACCCCGTCCGCGTCCGGCCCCGACTCCGACGCCGGCGGAGCGGACCCCGCCGATCTCGCCCTCCTGCTGCTGTCCGGCGGCACCACGGGGCTGCCCAAACTCATCCCGCGGACACACGACGACTACGCCTACAACGCCCGCGCCTGCGCCGGTGTCTGCGCGCTCGACACCCGGGCCGTGTACTTGGCGGTCCTGCCGATCGGCTTCAACTTCACCTTCGCCTGCCCCGGCGTGCTGGGCACCCTCATGGCCGGAGGCACCGTCGTCGTCGCGCCGGACCCCAGCCCGCAGACGGCGTTCGCCCTCATCGAACGGGAACGCGTGACCCTGACCTCCTTGACCCCGCCGCTCGTTCCGCACTGGATGGACGAAGCCTCCTCCGGCTCCTGGGACCTCGGGAGCCTCGCGGTGGTGCAGGTCGGCGGGGCGCGGCTGCCGGAGGACCACGCGCGCAGGCTCGGGCCGGTGCTCGGGGCGAGGGTGCAACAGGTCTTCGGCATGGCCGAAGGGCTCATCAACCTCACCCGGCTCGACGACCCGGACGACCTCGTCTGCACCACCCAGGGCCGTCCCGTCTCGCCGGACGACGAGGTCCTGGTGGTGGACGCGGACGGCCGACCGGTACCGGACGGCACGGCGGGTGAACTGCTCACCCGGGGCCCGTACACGCTGCGCGGCTACTACCGGGCCGAGGAACACAACCGCACGGCCTTCACCCCGGACGGCCACTACCGGTCCGGCGACGTGGTGCGGCGTCTGCCGACCGGGCACCTCGTGGTGGTGGGGCGGATCAAGGACCAGATCAACCGCGGCGGCGAGAAGATTCCCGCGGTCGAGGTGGAGGAGCAGTTGCTGACGCATCCGGCCATCACCGCGGCGGCCCTGGTCGGCGTGGCGGACGAGCGGTGGGGTGAGCGGTCCGTCGCCTTCGTCGTGTGCGCGGGCGCGGCTCCCGGCGCGCGTGAGGTCGCCGTCCATCTGAAGGAGCGCGGACTCGCCGGCTACAAGGCCCCGGACGAGGTCGTGCAGGTTCCCGGTCTTCCGCTCACCGCCGTCGGAAAGGTCGACAAGGCGGCACTGGCCGAACTGCTGCGGCGGTGAGGCGCGTTCGGGGGGAGCGCCCGATGGGCGTCGCGCTCCCCCCGGCGGCGGTAGGCGGCTCCGCACCCGCCGCCCGCTCACCGCTGCTCGGGCACCGCGGGCACGGGAGGATCGGCGCAGGCGAGCAGTTCCCGGGTGACCGGGTGTTCCGGGGCCGCCAGCACCCGGTCGACCGGGCCGGCCTCGGCCACCCTGCCCTTGTCCAGGACGACGACCCGCTCCGCGTGGCGGGCGGCGGCCGCCAGGTCGTGCGTCACCATCACGACCGTCAGTCCCAGCGTCCGCCGCAGCGAGTCCAGCAGCTCCAGAATCCCGCGTGCCGTCTGCGGGTCAAGCGCCGATGTGATCTCGTCGCAGACCAGGACGCTCGGCCGGGCGGCCAGCGTCCGGGCCAGTGCGACGCGCTGCCGCTGGCCTCCCGACAACTCCCCCGGACGGCGCGGGAGCACATCGGGGTCAAGTCCGACCCGGGCGAGCAGCCGTACGGCCTCGTGCGCCGCGTCCTGCTCCGGCAGGCGCCCCGGGCCCGTGAGGGGCCGCAGGAGTGCGGTGCGTACGGATTCCCGAGGGTTGAGGGCGCCGCGCGCGTCCTGCGGGACGAGCTGCACCGGGGCGCCGCCCGCTCGCCGCGCGCCGCGCTCCCGCCACTGGACACTGCCCCGTGTGGGCCGGTGGAGTCCCGCGAGACATCGGGCGAGGGTGGTCTTCCCTGACCCCGAGGGACCCACCACGGCGGTACAGCAGCCCGCAGGGGCGGTGAGGGAGACGTCGTGCAGCACGGGGATACGGCCGTGCGCGGCGTGCAGCCCGCGTACGGTCAACTCGCCGACGGCGGCGGGGGCGACGCTCCGTCGCTTCCCCCGGCTGGGGCCGGCGACCCCGGCCGGCGGCGCGGGCATCGGCGTCTTCGCGGCGCCGGCCGGGGCGATCCGGCCTGCCTCCAGACGGATCACGTCGTCCGCCACGGACGCGATCCACGCCGGGTCGTGGCTGACCAGCACCGCGGAGCGGTCCCCGGCGGCCAGGACCTCGCCCAGCAGCCTGCGCATCCCGGCCGCAAGCACCGTGTCCAGGCCGCTGGTGGGCTCGTCCAGGACCAGCAGACCGGGCCTGCCCGCCAACGCGAGGGCAAGGGCGACGCGTTGGGCCTGTCCTCCCGAGAGCTGGCGCGGCAGCCGTCGCCGGAACGCCCGGTCGGCCGGGAGCCGCACGGACAGCAACAGCTCCTCGACCCGAGCCTGGACGTCGCCGGCACGCCGCGCGGACGAGCGCAGCCGCACCGCCTCGGCGATCTGCGTGCCGATCCTCAGCGCGGGGTTGAGCGAGGAGGCGGGGTCCTGCCCCAGGAACGACACCACGCGCCCGCGCAGGCGGCGGGCGCCCCCGCGGTCGAACGGGTCGAGCCCGGCCACCCGGACGGTTCCGCCACGGACCTCAAGGCCCGGACGGACATGTCCGAGCAGGCTGTGCGCCAGGGTGCTCTTGCCGGATCCCGATCTGCCGACGACCCCGAGGACCTGCCCGCGCGACACCGAGAGGACCGCGTCGTGCAGGACGGGCGGGCCGCCGGTCACCGGACCGAGTGTCAACCCGCTGATCTCGGCGAGCGGACCGGTTCCGGAGGGGCGGCCGGACCCATGGCCGGTCACGCGGCTCATGTGGCTCATACGGCTCACGCGGCCCCCCGCCCCACCGTGTCCGCCAGTCGCCCGGCCAACTGGCCGACGCACACGGACAGCAGCACGAGCAGCAGGGCCGGCGCGAGGAACGGCGCGGCGGCCAGTGTCGCGCCGGGAACGTTCTCGCTCACCATGCGCCCCCAGTCGGGCGCCGCTCCGCCCTGTCCGAGTCCGAGAAACCCCGCGGTGGCGGTGAGATGCAGGGAGGCGACCAGGCGCAGCGCGGTGTCCACCAGGGCCGGTCCGGCGATGTTGGGCAGCACGTCGTGGCGCAGTACGGCCCGCCGGGTGTCGCCCCGGGCCAGGGCGGCCTCGACGTATCCACTGGTGAGGACGGTGTCCGCCGCGGCGCGCAACACCCTGGTGGAGAAGGGGGCGGTGGCCAGGGCCACGGCCGCCACGACGGCCGTGTCGCTGCCGGGGAAGCCGGCGGCCAGGACGAGGACGATCAGGAGGGCCGGGAGTACGGCCAGGGCGTCGACGCAGCGCACCATCAGGTCGCCCAGCCGGCGGGACGCGAGGGCCGCCAGGACGCCGGCGGACATCCCGACGGCACCGGCGGCCGCCGTTCCCGCGAGCGCGGTGAGCACGATGGTCCGGCCGCCGCTGAGCACCCGGCTCGCCACGTCCCTGCCCAGCACGTCGGTGCCGAGCAGGAAATGTCCGTCCGGCTGCTGGAAGGGCGCCGCGAGCCGCGCGGTGGGGCTGTACGGCGCGGCCAGCGGGCCGAGCAGGGCCAGCAGCACGACGAGCAGCGTTCCCGCGGCCATGAGCAGGGGCGGGCGGCGGCGCGGTGTCCGCCGACCGGCCGGGCGGTCCCGCCGCCGCGGTGTCAGGGCCGTGGTCATCGGCCGTCCCTCTCCCGCGCGCCGAGCAGACGCGCGCAGATGTCACCCAGCAGCAGCACCGCGAGCATCACCGCGACCAGGGCGGTGGCGATGCCCTGCACCATCGGCACGTCCCGTGCGGCGACGGCCAGTTGCAGTTCCCGGCCGATGCCCGGGTAGTCGAACACGTTCTCCACCACCACCGCGGAGCCGACCAGCGCCCCGGTGGTGAGGGTGAGCGCCTGCACCGCGGGCCCCGCGGCGTTGGGAAGGATGTGACGAACCGCGAGCCGCACCCCGCGGACGCCGTTGAGACGCGCCGCCTCGCAGTACGGGGTGGCCGCCGCGTCCGCGACGGACACGCGCAGCAGTCTGGTGGCGACGGCGAGGCCGACCGCGCTGAGCGTCAGTACGGGCAGGACCAGGGCGCGCGGCACGTCCAGCGGGGTGCCTCCCAGGGGGATGACGGAGACGCGGGGAAGGACCTCAAGCCATACCGCCAGTACCGCGATGAGCAGCGCCGCGATGACGAACTCGGGTACGGCCGCGAGGACTTGAGCGCCTGTCGCGACCAGGCGGTCGGCGCCGCCGCCGCGCAGCCCGGTCCACAGGCCCAGCAGCGTGGCGAGCGGTGCGGTGACCGCGAGGGTCAGTCCCGCGAGCAGCAGGCTGTTGGGCAGGCGGGTGGCGATGACCTCGGTGACCGGGCGCTGTCCGACGAAGCCATGGCCCAGGTCCCCGCGCAGGGCGTCGGCGGCCCAGGACGCGTACCGCTCGGCGGCGGGCCGGTCCAAGCCGAGTTCGGCGCGGACGTCGGCGCGTTGCGCCTCGGAGGCGTCCGCACCGGCGACCGCGCTGACGGCGTCTCCCGGCAGGACGGCCGTGGCCGCGAAGATCGCGGCCGACAGCAGCACCAGCAGGACGGCCGCCCCCGCGAGGCGACGGCCGGCGAACGCGAGCAGATTCACGCCAGGGACGCCTGGGAGAAGCCGGGGAACTGTTCGAAGAGGTCGTCGGATATCCCGCTGACCCCCTTGGCCTGGGCGTTCAGATTCGGCTTGAAGACCGGCAGCACCTGGTTGCCCTCGGCCCAGCGCGTGCGCTGCGCCCGGGTGCCCAGCCGCTTCGCCTCGGACGGGTCGCTCTCGGCGCGTGCCTTCGCCACGAGGGTGTCCGTCTGCGGCTCCTTCCAGCCGAACGCCGACGGCGATCCGCCCGCCGTGCTCATCTGGTAGGTCGACAGCGCGGGGATGGGCATCTGGTACGAACCGGCCAGCGGCAGCGCCGCGTAGGCGGCGAAGTCGGCGTAGAGCTGCCCCGCGGGCAGTTCACGGACCGACGCCTGGACGCCGGCCTTCTTCAGGTCCTCGGCGAAGAGCGTGGCCATCTCCACCATGCCGGGTGTCTCGGGGCCGGTCGTCAGCCGGATCTTCATCCCGTCGGCGCCGGCCTCCTTGAGGAGCTTGCGGGCCCGCTCCGGGTCGTGGGCCCGCTGGGGCAGGCCCTCCGCGTAGTCGGGGAAGCCCATGGAAGGCAGGTCGTTGCCGATCTCCGCGTTTCCGTAGAAGACGGTCTTCACCATGGCCTCGCGGTCGACCGCGAGTTTGAACGCCTCCCTGACCCGCGGGTCGTCGAACGGCTCGACGCTCATGTTCATCTGGAAGGAGAGCCCGACCAGGTAGGGGCTCTTCGTCGGGACGAGCCGGACCCTCGCGTCGCCCGCGAGGGTGCGTGCGGTGACGGGTGAGAGGTCGTGGGCGAAGTCGATCTCACCGCTCGTGAGCGCCCCGGCCCTGGCGGTCGAGTCCGCGATCGACCGCAGCTCCAGGCCGTCCAGGTGCGGCACATGGCCGTAGTGGTCGTCGAAGCGCTCGAACGCCGATCCCTGGCCTGCCGTGAACTCGGTGAGCCGGAAGGGCCCGCAACTGGGCATGCCCTTGCGGAAGTTCCTGGTGCCGTCCTTGACGACGAGGAAGTTGCCCTGACAGAGGATCATGCGGCCGTCGGCGATGGGCCGCAGGGTGGGCAGGACGACCTTCAGGTCGCCGTCGGCCTTGGCGCGCGCGAGGTCGAAGTTCGCGGCGGCGAGCCGGTACACGGGCAGTGTGCTTTTGCCCGCGAGGGTGCTGAGCGAGTGCAGGATGTCAGCGGAGGTCAGCTCGGAGCCGTCCGTGAAGCGGACGCCGGGCCGCACGTGCAGCGTGTAGGTGGACAGGTCATCGGAGATGTCGATGCCCTTGAGCACGCCGTAGCGCACCCCGTCGGGTCCGCTGGGATCGAGGTTGCCCAGGGTGCCGTGCCAGGCCCGGGCGCGCACCAGGTCAAGTGCGGACGGGCCGTTGAAGAAGTCGAGCGTCTCGGAGGCGCCTCCTCCGACGAAGGCGGCTCGCAGGGTGCCGCCCGAACGGGGCGAGGAACCCGGCTGCGGCTTCCGGTCGTTGCCGGGCCCCTCGGTGGAGCATGCCGCCAGCAGGCCGGGCCCCACCGCCAGAGCCGCGGCTCCCGTCGCAGCGCGGCGGAGGAAGGTACGGCGATCGAACTGTCTGGACATGCTTCTCCTTGACGTTCTGCTGAGCTGGACCAGGCGCCGGGGGCGTGCGCGGCGCGTGAACTGAGGCCGACACGAGGACGGGCGGCCAGTGGAGGGCGGGCGGTGGAGACGGCCGGTGACGGGTGCGCGGTGGAGACGGCCGGTGACGGGTGCGCGGTGGATGTCGTCGGTGGCGGGTGCTCGGTGGAGACGGCCGGCGGTGGGTGCGCGGTGGATGCCGTCGGTGGCGGGTGCGCGCACCGACGAGCCGCGCCGGCCCCACCGCAAGGGACGGTCGCCGGGCTACCGCAGGGACAGAGCACCGGACGGGCACGCCCGTACGGCCTCGTGCACGGCGTTCGACTGGGACGCCGGTGGCCTCTCGTCGAGGACGAGTACCAGCCCGTCCTTCTCGTCCTGGTCGAAGACGGCCGGCGCGGCGAGCACACACTGTCCCGCCCCCACGCACCGATCACGCTCCGCGCTGATCTTCCCGTCACCGGACGCCCGGCCTGCCCAGGTCATGACGACCCCTCCCCTGTTGCCGCACACACGGCCGCCGATGCGGCAACCAGACATTAATCGATAACGACTTCCATATTCAACAACTCGGCGGGCGGCCGCCAGTACAGGACACAACCTGTCCGCTACCTCCGCCAAGATGGTCGACGAGCCGTTCGGGAGGCATCGCTGCCGGTCACGGCAGCCGCCACGGCGGCCTGAAGGCCGGCGGCGTATTCGTCACATCGAGGTTGGGAGCAGGCCATGTCCGTCACGACCACCACACATCTGAACTTCCGGGGCACCGCACGTGAGGCGCTGGACTTCTACCGGTCCGTCTTCGGCGGACGCACCGTCGCGGTCACCTACAAGGACGCCGGCGCCGTGCAGAACGAGAGCGAGGCGGACTGGGTGATGTGGGGCGAGGTGGCCGGCGACAACGGCTTCCACGTCATGGCCTACGACGTGCCCTCGCACCTGCCCTGGAACCGGGGCGAGAACCGGTTCTTCGTCTCCGTACGCGGTGCCGACGCCGAGGAGATCGGCGCCCTGTGGGCCAGGCTCGCCGACGGCTCGACCATCCAGCGTCCGCTGGAACCCGCGCAGTGGGCGCCGCTGTACGGCATGCTCACCGACCGCTTCGGCATCACCTGGGTCCTGGACGTCACCGCCCCCTACAACGGCTGAACCAGCCGGCCTGATGGCCCGTGCCGTCCGGGCCGCCTCAGCCACACGGGCGGCCCGGACGGCGCGGGCACCCGACACGTACAGCAGCGAAGAGAAGTGGGTCACCATGCGGATGCGGAAGCTGGGACGGACCGGCATCGAAGTCAGCGCCTACTGCCTGGGCACCATGATGTTCGGCAAGGCCGGCAACCGGGATCACGACGACTGTGTGCGCATGATCCACCAGGCGCTCGACGCGGGCATCAATGCCGTGGACACCGCCGACGTCTACGGCTACAGCGAGACCGAGGAGATCGTCGCGAAGGGCCTCAAAGGGCGCCGCGACGATGTCGTGCTGGCGACCAAGTTCAACGGGCCGATGGGCGAGGGCCCCCATCGCAGCGGCAGTTCCCGGCGCTGGATCATGCAGGCGGTCGAGGGCTCGCTGAAGCGGCTGCGGACCGACTACATCGACCTCTACCAGATCCACCACCCCGACCCGCACACGGACATCGAGGAGACGCTTTCCGCGCTCACCGACCTCGTACGTGCCGGAAAGGTCCGCGCGATCGGCTCCTCCAACCTGCCGGCCTCGGACATCGTCGAAGCCCAGTGGGTGTCCGAGCGGCGCGGCCTGCACCGCCTGCGCACCGAGCAGCCCACCTACTCCCTGCTCAACCGGGGCATCGAGCGCGAGATCCTGCCGACCTGCCGCCGCTACGGCCTGGGCGTGCTGGTGTGGAGCCCGCTGGCCATGGGCCTGCTCACCGGCCGCTACCGCAAGGACACCCCGCGGCCCGGCAACGCCCGCATGCACTGGGTCCCCCGGCACCTCACCGACGAACGCAAGCTCGACGCCGTCGAGGTGCTGCTCGCCCTCGCCGAAGAGGCCGGAGTCTCCCTCACACACCTGGCCATGGCCTTCGCCACCAGCCATCCCGACGTGACCGCCGCCATCATCGGCCCCCGCACGAGGGACCAGTTGGACGACCTGCTCGCCGGAGCCACCCTCACCCTGGGCGACGACATCCTCGACAAGTTCGACACGATCGTGCCGCCCGGCACCGACATCGGTCCTCTGGACGTCTCCTGCACACCCCCCGCCCTCACCCGTACCGACCTGCGCCGCCGCCCGCCGCACGAGCGGGCCGCGGCCTGACACCATGACCGTCCTCGACAACCGCGCCCTCAACCGCGCCACCCTCGCCCGCCAGCACCTGCTCACCCGCAGCGACGCCGGTGTGCCCGAAGCGGTGGCCCACCTGTGCGGGCTGCAGGCGCAAGAGCCCCAGGAACCGTTCATCGGGCTGTGGTCCCGCCTGGCCGACTTCACACCCACGCGACTGGACGAAGCCCTCACCGGCCGCACCGTGGTACGCACCCATCTGATGCGCCGCACCGTGCACCTCGTCACCTCCGACGACGCGCTCGCCTGGCGGGCCCGCCACGACGCCATGCTGCGCCAGCGAGTGCTGGGCACCTATCGGCGCGAACTGGCCGGCATCGACCTGGACGAGGTCGCCGCCGCGGGCCGCGCGGTCATGGCCGACCAGCGGCCCCGCACCATGTCCGAACTCGTGCAAGCCGTCGAAGACCGCTGGCCCGGTCCCCCACGCCGGGCCCTGGGCGAGCTGCTTGTCGCGGCCCTCATCCCCATGGCCCAACTCCCGCCCCGCGGCCTGTGGCACCGAACCGCCGGTGTACGCAATCTGCCGTTGGCCACCTGGCTGGCACGGGACGTCGACCCGTTGCCCGCCGGGGACGGCGATCCCGTCGGGCAGCGGTTGCTGCGCCGCTATCTCGCCGCCTACGGTCCCGCCGCCGGCGCGGATCTACGCGCCTGGTGCGGCCTCGCCGGGCTTCCCGCCGCTGTGCGGGCCGCCCGGGACGAACTCGTCGTCTTCCGCGACGAACGGGGCCGCGAACTGCTCGATCTGCCCGACGCGCCTCGCCCGCACCCCGACACCCCGGCCCCCGTACGGTTCCTGCCGGCCTTCGACAACGCCATCCTCGGCTACCACGACCGCAGTCGCATCATCGACGCCGCCCACCTCGGTCTGTCCGTCGCGGGCCACCGCACGGTCCTTGTCGACGGACGCGTCACCGCCACCTGGACCGTGCGCGACCACCGACTCCACATCAGTCCGCTTCGCCCCCTCACCGCCCCGGAACAGGAAGCCGTCCACGCCGAGGCCGAGACCCTGCTCACCTTCCTGGACGAAGGCATCGAACAGATCCGACTAGACACCGAAACCTGACGAACCCGCCCCCGGGTACGCAGCACTCAGTCCCGGGCACGCCCGGCGAGCAGTACGAGTGACACTCGTTGCCGTTCTGCGGAAGTCCGGTGAGCAGGTCGCCTCGGAGGCGGCGTCGAGGAGTGGTGGCCGCGCAGCGGACAGTATGGTGTGGCCGGCCGCGGCCACGTCCCGGTGGCAGCGAGTCGACGTCAAGTGGTCCAGACCAAATTCGGGGGCCCGACGGACGTTTCTCGTGCGGCTCCGAGCTGGGGCCTTCTCGCCGTGCCCCTGATCGCGGTCGCGGTGCCGGGCGATTGCGGCGATGCTGGCAGGGAGGAGTGGCCGGGTCCGTGTGGTCACGGCTGGGCAGGGAGGCGATGGCCATGGCAGCGACACCCACCAGGACGACACAGCAGGAGCACCGCGCCCAAGCGCTCAGCGGCGCCTCCTTGGCAGCCGGGGCCATGATGACGCTCAGCGGGGCGCTCAGCGTCATCATGGGCGTGTCCGGCGTCGCACAGGACACCCTGTTCGCCGGCTCGGCCGGCTACACCTACTGGTTCGACCTGACCACCTGGGGGGTGATCCACCTCGTCGTCGGGGCGGTGCTCCTCGTATCGGGTCTGGGCGTCCTGGCGGACAAGAGCTGGGGGCGCGGGGTCGGCGCGGCGATGGCGGCGATAAGCCTGATCACCCAGTTCATGTTCGTGCCGCACTATCCGGCGTGGGCGATCCCCATGATGACCCTCGATCTCCTGATCCTGTTCGCACTGACCAGGTTCCACATCGAGACCGTCGGTGCTCGGTAGACCGGAACTCCGGCCGGACCGACCGCACTTGGCTTGCCGCACGCGCGGCCGTGCCCGATGACCGGCGCCGGGGACGAGGTCACGTGCAGCGCAGCAGGAGCATGAAGCCGAAGTCCATGTGGAGCTGCTGGTGGCAGTGGAACAAGGACAGTCCCGGCTGGTCGGCGGTGACGTCGAAGTCGAGGGCCTGGTAGCCGCCGAGCATGACGACGTCCTTGCGCAGACCGTGGGTGGGGGTGCCGGCGATGTAGGTGACCTCGAAGGTGTGACGGTGCAGATGGAGGGGGTGGATGTCGTCGGTGGCGTTGCGGAACCGGAGCCGGTACCGCTTGCCGCGCTCGACGTCGAGCACCGGCTTGTCGGTGTCCATCGAGAAGGGGACGCCGTTGAGGGTCCAGATGTTGAATCCTCTGTCGGCGGCGTTGCGTTTCTCCACCAGGAAGTCGAACGTGCGGTCAGGCCGCTGGGCGGTGCCGCCGGCCCGGGCGAAGGTGCGGTAGTCCCAGATGAAGGCGGGCGGCGCCGTCCACTGCGGGGTACCGCTGCGGCCCGCGTATTCCACCACGGTGCCCATGCCGTTGTTCCGGTCGTCGTCGGACAGGTCCCCCAGCACCCAGACGCCCGGGTGATTCATCTCCACGAGAGCCGAGACGCGTTCCGCGGTGCCGATCCACAGCACCGGCACATCGGCCGGGCGGGGCACCGGGTTCCCGTCGAGCGCGACAACCTTGAAGGTGTGACCGGGCAGGGCAAGGCTGCGGATCTCCGTGGCGCTGGCGTTGAGGACGTGGAGCAGTACGCGCTGCCCGGACCTCACCTTGATCGGCCGGCCGTGGCCCAGCTTGCGGCCGTTGACGCTGAAGACCCGGTAGCCGACCTCGTAGCCGTGGGGCATTCCCTTCGCCAGTGAGTCGGCCATCGCCTTCTCGCCCCTGCGTTTCAGGTCCGGCACCGGGGAACCGGCCAGGAAGTGCTGGGCCATGTCCCCGCCATGGCTGAGAGAGGGCTCGAACTCCTTCAGCGTCAGGAACACTTCCTGGTCGTAGGCGCCGGGGTTGGTTCTCGGCTCGATGTAGACGGGGCCCGCCTGACCGGTGTAGGTGCTCCGGGCCAGGTCACCGTGTGCCGCCACATGGGTGTGGTAGAAGCGGAAACCCGCCGGTCCGGGTGTGAACGACAGACGTCGCACTCCATGGGCCGGGATGAACGGCGTGCCCTCCTCGGCGGCGCCGTCCACTGCGGCGGGAACGAACTGGCCATGCCAGTGCAACAGCTCGGGGGTGCCGGTGTCGTTGTGGACGTCGACCACGACCGGACGGCCCTCGGTGAACCGCAGCAGCGGACCGGGGAACTGCCCGTTGTAGGTGGTGGTGGAGACGACCGTGCCCGGAGCGAGCTCGACGCGCCCCGCCCCGATCCGCACCTCGTAATCCGCCCTGCCCAAGGCGGCGGGCCGGGCGGACGGCTCCGCGCCGCTGCACGCCGAGGCCGCGCCGGCGCCGCCTCCGCCCAGCACGGCCAGACCGCCCACCTTGAGGACATCACGACGGGTCATCGGCACGGCCTACTCCCTTCCGGCCCCCGGCAAGCCCAGTCGACTCCGGGAAACCTCAATTCCGACAACGGGAGAAATAGCCATAAAGGGCACAGCGAAACCGTGATTCTGCTGTTCAGAGCACAGGGCAGGACCCGTCCCGGCCGGGAGTCGTACTCGGGGCAGCGCGGTCAGGCCGTTGACCTGGCTGAACGACTCCCTGCGCTGGGCACTTCGGGCAGTTCGTCTCATGCCTGACCCGGACGTGCGCGAGGCGGCACCGGATGTGCGTCGTGCCCGGGCCGCTGCCCCGCGGGAGGGATCGCGGTGACCGGCGTGCACCGGCCCGCGCCCCAGGTACCTCATGCATGTCGAGGCCGCGCGCCTGGTTGACGAGGTCGTCCACGGCACGGTCAGGGCGGGCGTCGGGCACCGTGCGGCAGCGTTGCCTGACGCCCTGCCGTGGCATGGATGGTCCGCGTGCCGTCCGCGCAGTCGTTCGGTCCGTGCACGGTCACCGGGCGGCGACGGCCTCGGCGGTCCCTGCCTCGTCCGCGGCAGCCAGGGCCGCGTTCCTCGGTCCGCGCAGCGCGATGTAGACGAACAGGGCGCCCATGACGGCGGCACCGGCCCACATGGCCTGCCGCCATCCGTCGACGAAGGACTGCTGAGCGGCGTGGAGGAGGTCATGCGCGTGCGAGCCGGCGCTGCCCGCGACCTCGACGGCGTTGGCGATGCCTTCGCGGGCGGTGTCCGCGGGCCCTTGGGGGACGCCGTGCAGCCGCTCGTCGATGGCGTCGCGATACCCGGCGGACAACAGCGCCCCGAGCAGGGCGACACCCAGGGCGGTGCCGAACTCGCGGGTGACATCGTTGAGCGCGGAGGCGACGCCCTGCTGCCCGCGTGGCAGCGAGCCGGTGATGGCCTCGGTGGAAGGCGTCATGGACAGACCCATGCCGATGCCCATGGCGAGCATGCCGGGCAGGATGGTCGGATAGCCGCCGTCGACGGAGACGAACAAGGCCATGAGGGCCAGTCCGGCGCCGGCCAGCGCGATGCCCACGGCCATGGTCGAGCGGGATCCGATGCCCGCGGCCAGCTTGGAGGCCAGGCCGGAGGCCACCATCATCATGACGGCCATGGGCATCAGCGCCACCGTGGACAGCAGGCCCGACCAGCCGAGCACAGCCTGGAAGAACGGGAAGAGGACCACGGCGATGCCCGCCTGGACACCGAACACCACCAGCAAGGTGATCGAGCCGCCGGCCAGGCCCCGCTCCCGGAACAGCCGCACGTCCAGCAGCGAGGCGTCGCGGCGGTGCACTTCCCAGGCCACGAAGCCGAGGGTGGCGACGACGCCGACGGCGAGGGCGATCAGCGTCGCGGGTGCCGTCCAGCCGCGCTCGGGGCCCTCTTGCAGGACGAAGATGAGACCGACCACGGCGACGGTGGAGACCAGGGCGCCGACGGTGTCGAAGCTGTGGGCGGAGTGCTCGCGGGAGTTGGGAACCGACTTCAGGGTCATGGCCAGGGCGACGACGACCAGGACGACGGGCAGGACGAACAGCCCGCGCCAGTCGGCGACATCGACCAGGAGGGCGGACAGGAACATGCCCAGGATGCCGCCGCCTCCGGCGACGCCGGTCCACACACCGATCCCCTTGCCTCGCTGTTCCTCGGGGAAGGTGGAGGTGATGACGGCGAGGGTGATCGGCATGATCATCGCCGCGCCGACGCCGCAGGCCACGCGTGCCGCCAGCATGACCTCCGCCGTCGGGGCCAGTCCGGCCGCGACGCTTGCGGCGCCGAAGACACCCAGTCCGGCGATCAGCACGGGTTTGCGGCCCAGCCGGTCACCGATGGCGCCGAGCGGCAGCAGCAGCGCGGCCAGGGTCAGGGTGTAGATGTTGATGATCCACAGGATGGTGCCCTGCGAGGCGCCGAACTCGACGGCCATATGGGTCTGCGCGACGTTCAGCCCGGACACCGACGCGATGACGGCCATCAGCGCGACGGAGACGGCGATCAGGATCGAGTTCAGCTGACGCGTGTCCGGCACACCGCCGGTTGCCTGTGCGGATGCCTCCGGTGAGGGCTGGTGCGTACTCATGGATTCCTCTCAAAAAGGGCATGCGAAGTCAGCGCCGGAGCGGAACCGGTCGCCGAATGGAAGGTGTGGGGTCCGACCACCGCGCACCGCAGGGCGCGGTGGCCCGGCGGTGTCCGGGTGTCAGTGGGTGGTGATCTCGCCCTGCGCGGCGGCGAGCGCCGCGTCGGTGTCCGCGGTGGCCAGCAGGGCGTTGATGTGGGAGCCCGCCAGGGCTCCGGCCGCGGCGCAGGCGCCGACCTGGGCCGCGAGGTCGGTGGCGTTGCCGGCCACCCACACGCCCGCCACCTGAGTGGTGCCGGCCGTGCCGGAGGCGAAGCGGCGCCCCATGCCGTCGGGCAGCTCCTCCATGGGCAGCTTCAGTCCGTGCAGGCCCTCGGCGCGGGCCCGCATCCGTGTGGCGACGGCCAGGACGCGGCGCGCCACGAACGTGCCGTCGGTCAGGCGTACCCCCGCGACACCGCCGTCCTCGCCGTCCTCGCCGTCCTCGCCGTGGAGGATTTCCCGCACCGGGGTATCGACGACGCGGATGCCCCGGGCGGCGAAGCGCGCACGGGTGCCGTCATCCAGTTCGGTTCTCCGTCGGGCGCCGGGTCGGCCGGTTCGGCCGAGGCCACCTCGCCGAGGACGATCCGGCCGCCGTACTCGCGTACCTGTTCCCGTCCCCGCCTCAGGATCTCCGCGGGCGGCATACCGTCCAGGACGATGAAGCCGTGCATGGCCGCCGCGGGCGCGTTGCGCGGGGTGCCGCCGTCGATCACGACGACCGAACGGCGGCAGCGGGCGAGCATCAGCGCACCGTTCAGCCCCGCGGCGCCGCCGCCGATCACCACGACGTCCACCGTCTTCCCGGGCAACGCGTCGCTCGCGTACGGGGAAGTCGTCACACTCATGGGCTCGCACCTTTCCTCGCGTCCGGCCCCGGCCGCTCCGGACCAGCTGCACACGACGCTAAGCCTGGATTGCACATCGGGCATACCATGTTGCCCATGACGCAAGAAGACGGTGATCTGGACAGCCTCGTACGCAAACGGATCCGCGCGCTGCGGGTCGCACAGGGCTGGTCCCTGGACGAGCTGGCCGGCCGCGCCAACCTCAGCCAGTCGTCACTGAGCCGCATCGAGAACGGCCGGCGGCGCCTTGCCCTGGATCAGCTCGTCACCCTCGCCCGCGCCCTGGACACCACCCTCGACCAGCTCGTCGAGACCGCCGCCGACGACGTCGTCACCAGCCCGATGATCGACGGCGCCCACGGGATCATGCGCTGGCCCATCAAGGGCGACCCCGGCATGACCGTCGTACGCCGGCGTATGACCGAACCGCCGCCCGACAACCCCGCCCGCATGCGTGCCCACCCCGGCCGGGAATGGCTCGTCGTCCTGTCCGGCACCGCGATCCTCATGCTCGGCCACCGCCGCTTCCGCGTCGAGACCAACCAGGCCGCCGAGTTCCCCACCATGATGCCGCACGCCATCGGCGCCGAAGGCGGTCCGTGCGAGATCCTGGGCGTCTTCGACCGCGACGCCCGCCGCGGCCACCAGCGCGAGGGCGGCGAGGGCGACACCCAAGGCGCCCGCGCATGACATCGTGGGCCGCGCCGTGGCCGCCTTCGCGAACGCGGGAACTTGCGTGTCCGGCAGCACAGAAGACCAATGTCTTGCGTCATCCGAAAGCAGCCGTGCCTCAGGCGCATGGCCGCTCTAGTGTGACGGCATGACCCAGGCGCACCAGCACACACCCCACCACGGCGCTCAGCACGGCCACCACCAGGATCACGACAGCGACGGCCAGGCACAGATCCTCGACCTGGACGCCGAGGTGCTTGCCGAACACCTGGCCTCCATCACCGCATGGCTCCCCCTGAAGGCCGCGCCACGCCAGATCGTGGACCTGGGCTGTGGTACGGGGGCGGGCACCTTCGCGCTGCTGGACCGCTTCCCCGACGCGCACGTCACCGCCGTCGACACAGCGGCCGGACACCTCCAGCGCCTGCGCGAGAAGGCATGCGCCCGCGGCGTGGCGGAACGCGTGCGCACCGTACA
The DNA here is from genome assembly GCF_057537855.1 of Streptomyces diversicolor. NCBI lineage: Bacteria > Bacillati > Actinomycetota > Actinomycetes > Kitasatosporales > Streptomycetaceae > Streptomyces > Streptomyces diversicolor. Next base: position 4,968 of record NZ_BAAJXA010000020.1, on the reverse strand, counting down.
GGCCGACCTCGACCACGCCGACTGGCCCGGCCTCGGCCTTCCTGACCTGGTGTGGGCCTCGGCCTCGATGCATCACATGGCCGACCCCGACCGCGCCCTGCGCACGGTCCACACGATGCTCGCGCCGGGCGGCCTGTTCGCCGTGGTCGAGCTGGCCGGCCTCCCCCGTTTCCTGCCGGAAGGCGCCCCCGAGGACCGGCCGGGTCTGGAAGAGCGCTGCCATGCGGCGACCGACCGCTTCCACGCCGAGCACGTGTCCCAGCGCGGCGCCGACTGGGGGCCGATGCTGGCCGCCGCCGGGTTCAGGGTCGAAGGCGAACGCACCGTCGCCGTGCACATCGAGGGCTCCCAAAGCGAAGCGATCGGCCGCTACGCCCTCGGCACTCTGCGGCGCCTGCGCGGCACCGTCGCCGGAGTACTCTGCGCCGAGGACATCGCCGCGCTGGACCGGCTTCTGGACCCCGACGGCCCGCACAGCATCCTGCGCCGCGACGACCTGGCGGTGCGCACCGAACGCACGGTCTGGGCCGCACGCCGCACCTGATGCTCAGCGCCCAGAGCGTTCACGGCGGAGAGGAGAACGGCCACTCCATGGCCGCGCCTCAGGCCCTTCAGGGTCGGCTCGGCCGGGCGAGGGTGGTGTGGTGGGCGTGGTCAGAGGGCGGCTCGGCCGTGTCTCCAGTAGCCGCGGAAGGTGATGTCGGAGCGGGGGACGCCGCGTTCGCCGACGAGATACCGGCGAACGCCGGTGGCCAGTGCTGCCTCGCCCGCCACCCAGGTGTAGAAGGAGCCTTCCGCCAGCCGGGCGTTCCGCACGGCGCGCAGAGCGAGGGAGCCCGGCTTCGTCGGGGAGTCGGGGTCGATGCCGCGGGGCAGCCAGTGGATCGTGGTTCCCGGTGGCGCGGTGACGTCGCGTCGGATGTCGTCATCGGCGGGCACTTCGAGGAAGACCTCGGCAGGCAGCGCGGCGGCGGAGTCCTCCAGGATGGCGAGGACCGCCGGCAGGGCGCTCTCGTCGCCGACGAGGAGCTGCCACTCGGCACCCGCCGTGGGCCGGTAGCTGTAGCCCTCGTCCAGGAACGCGACCCGATCGCCGGGCTCGGCCACCAGCGCCCAGGCGGTCCCGGGCGTTGGCGGCCCGTCCCGCTCGTGCAGGGAGATCTCGATGTCGAACGCGGAGATCTCCGGCCGGAAGCGGCGGATCGAGTACGACCTGACGCGCGGGCGCCGCCTGCCGCTTTGCAGGGTGCGCTGGAGGATCCACCGTTCGCCGGTCGGCAGCACGACGTCGTCGTTGCCGGGGTCGGCGAAGAACAGGCGGCCCGACTGGTCGTAGCCGTGCCGCTCCAGGTGTCGGACGTCGTCGCCGCCCAGCGTGATGGACTGGAAGTGCGGGCCGACCCGCTCGACGGCCCGGACTGTGAGCGTCAGCATCCGCCGGTGGCGCGGGCGCTGGGGTGCGGGTGCCATCACTGCCGGCTTCCTTGGCTGTCTGCTTGGGTGTCGGTGCTCATGAGAGTCACTGTCCGCCCCGCGCCGCCCGACGCACCACCGGTAAGCTGTCATCCGATGCCGAAAAGCCGCCAGCCTTCTCCGAAGTGCGCCGTACCGCAGACCATGCCCAGCGGAGCCGGCTGGCTGCCGCACGGCTACCACCTCGACCCGCACACCCACGACCGGGGCCAACTCGTCTACGCCGCCGCCGGGACACTGGCCACCACGACCGAGCGCGGCACCTGGGTCGCCCCGGCCAACCGCATGACGTGGACGCCGCCCGGCTTCGCCCACTCCCACCGTTTCTACGGCCGCACCGACGTACGGCTGCTGACCGTCCCGATCGAGTGGTGCGGTGAACTCGTGGCGCATCCCAGCGTGTTCGCCGTCAGCCCGCTGCTGCGCGAGGCCGTCCTGGCGCTGACCGACGACCGGCCCGAGGCCCGTCCCGGCGCGCACAGGCGGCTGCTCGCGGTGGTCATCGACGAACTCTCCGACACTCCCGAGCAGTCGCTGCATCTTCCCGAACCCGGCGACGACCGGCTCCGCGCCGTCACCGACCTCCTGCACGCCGACCCCGCGAGGACCGCGACCCTGGCCGAGCTGGGACGCGTCGCAGGAGCCAGCGAGCGCACCCTGAGCCGTCTGTTCCACACCGAACTCGGCATGAGTTTCCACCGCTGGCGCACCACGTTGCGCATCCATCACGCCCTGGCACACCTCACCGACGGCATGTCGGTCACCGACACCGCGGTGGCGTGCGGGTGGTCGAACCCGTCGAGTTTCATCGACGCCTTCAGCGAGGTCGTCGGCCAGACCCCGGGCAGCTACCAGGCAGACCTGCGCAACAGCCCGACACTGCCGTAGCGGGCGGACCAGTCGGCCGCGTCAGGTTGGCGGGTTTGCGGTACCGGGTGTCCATTCACCGGTGGTCGATGACCCATGTCGCGCTCCACAGTGGTGATCAGTGCGCCGCGCCACCGGGGCGGCATGGCCGTCCGCCTTCTGGCGGGCTCGGCCCCCTTTTCCGCGAGGAGTTCGAAGACACATGATCAGAACCGGCAAGGACGCGACCGTCGTGATCGTGGGAGGCGGCGTCGCCGGACTCGCACTCGGCACCTTCCTCCTGCGCAGCGGCATCGGGTGCACAGTCCTCGAAAAGCACAGCCGTGCCTACGTGGAGCAGCGCCAGCGGGCCGGGTCCCTCGACGCCGGCGGGGTGCGCATGCTGCGCGAGTGGGGCATCGGCGAGGTCGTGGAGGGCTACAGCCACGGTGACTCCGAGTCGGGCATGCCGCTGCTGGTCGACGGGGGAGAAGGGGTGCCGGCGGTGGTCTCCGGCGCACTCGGCACCACTCGACGCGGAGCCGTCAGGGCCGGGCTCCTGCCCGCCCGCCGTGTTCGCGCGCAGTGACCGAGCACCTGGCCCGTGACCGCGTTGGCCTCGGCCCACCGCACCCCGCTCAGTGTGCGCTCACACCATGTCGACGTAGACGTAGACCCGGTCGAAGCGGTGTGCGGCCAGGTCGGTGCGGCGGATCACCCAGTGGCAGAGGCCGCCGTCCAGATGTGCCTCCGCGTCCTCGTCGGCGCGCCAGGAGGCCAGCAGCGTCCACTCGTCCAGGTCCCCGTCGAGCGGATGATCGTCCTGGGCGGCCTCGACCGGGTCCCAGTTGTGGAAGTTCGGGTGACCGCCGAGCTGGAAACGCCAGCGGGGGCGCCAACCGACCACATGTGACCAGGCGGCGCCCAGTTCGGCGGCGTGCGGCAGGCCCCGGTGCTCCTCATCGGCATCGTCGTCATCGGCCTCGTCGTCATCGTCCTCGTCCTCGATCCACTGGGGCCAGCACCACTGGTGGAAGGTGAAGTCGAGCACCGCCCGCCCGTACGGCTCGTACCAGTCCGGTATGTCCGCGCCCATGGCGCGCTCGACCAGCGGTGTACCGGCGGGTACGTACCGCACGGCGTCGGCCAGGACGGCACCTGATCCCGGATCGGGGTCGGCGAAGAACAGCAGGTGCCCCTCGGTGGGCAGCGGCAGATCGGTCGCCCCGGACGGCAGCGCCGCACAGTCGACGGCGGCGACGAAAGAGGCGTCCGGGAAGGCGGCGCCGGCGGGCAGCAGCGGGTAGCCGCCGGTCCGCGCGACCACCGGCCCCTCGCCGTCCTCGGCCAGATAGACCGCCGGGCGGGCGACACGTATGAACTCCGCCACCGCGTCCGCCGGCAGCCCCCGCGCCGCGGCCTCCGCGCGAAAACGCGCGGCCCGCCCTTCCACCGACTCCTCGGCCGGCTCTCCGCCCAAGTCACCGGCCGTGCCGGCGGGTTCGGACCCGCCACTCATCATCTCGCTCATACGCGGAATCTATCGTGACGCTGTCGGGCGTCCTGCGGGGTGTCTCACCGGTCGACGGCAGAGAGCCGGGGCGGCATCCGTGAGACGGTGTCCCGCGCACACCTCCACCGACACGGATACCTTTACGCAAAGACCCCGTCGCCCGAGGAAGTGACGTTTTATGCCGTTGTCCCGCGCCCAGGGCAGGTACGCCACCGCGGTGAGCGTCGCCCGTGCGCTCCCGGCGCTGCTGATGCTCGGCGGCGCGGCGGCCGACCTCTTCGCGCCGCAGCCGTACGTCGGCCTGCCGTTGCTCGCGGCGGCTCCCCTCGTGGGATGCACCGTGCTGCGCACACACCGTGGTGCCGCCGTCACGGCCGCCGCGGCCTGCCTGGCGTCGATCGTCGTCGATCTGCTGATCGGCCGCCCGGCGGCGGCCACGTCGGTGGACCTCGCCGTAGTGCTGCTGATCGGCCTGCTGGGCCTGTGGGTCAGCCACCTCATGTCCCTGCAGACGGGCCGGCTGACCGAGGCACGCGACATCGCGGAGGCCGCGCAGCGGGCCGTGCTGCCGGTGCCTCCCGCGCGGGTGGGCTCCTTGAGTGTGGCCGCCCGGTACGAGCCCGCTCAGGCCGAGGCCAGGATCGGCGGAGACCTCTACGCGGTGCAGGAGACCCCCTTCGGTGTGCGGGCCGTCGTGGGAGACGTCGTCGGCAAGGGCATGCGCGCCGTGCCCGCCGTCTCCGCCGTCCTGGGCGCGTTCCGCGAGGCCGCGGAGTGCGCTCCCGACCTGGTTGTCCTCGCGCGGCGCCTCGAACACGCCCTGGAGCGGGACTGCCACGCTACGGACGAGGACCCTGGGTGCCTCACCACCGTGCTGCTCGCCGAGATCCCGGCCGATGGCGGCAGCATCTCCCTGCTGTCCAAGGGCCACCCCGCCCCGTTCCTCCTCCGAGCGGGCACGGTGACGCGGCTGGAGCCGGCCGCGCCCGATCCGCCGCTCGGCACCGGACTGGCGGACGCCGTCCCGGGCGGTGCTCCGGACAGGTTTCCGCTGGCCGCCGACGCCGTCGTGCTCATGGTCACCGACGGCGTCCTGGAGGCCCGCAACGGCCAGGGGACCTTCTACGACCCCACGC